>JBEKTJ010000184.1:0-18111 GCA_049516155.1 Bryobacteraceae bacterium | reverse complement strand
CTCCCGCGCCTGCAGCACGACTGCAGTTTCGTCCGGGATCTGGCTGGTAGCTGGCATGCGCTGTTTTTAGTATCGCACAGAGGCGCCGGTGGCCAAGGGGAAGTGGCTTCGGCTTATCACCCGCACGTACCATCCAGCGGCAAAACAGGCGCTGGGGCGCTCATGCCCGAAATTAGCCGCCGTACCTTCGCAGGAGATCGATGATTTCCGCGTGGCCCCGTTTCTCCGCCCAGGCCCGCGGCATTGCCCAAGATTCGGTGTCCGCTTCGACCGGGTCGGCGCCAGATTCGAGCATTAGCCCGGCAACTCTCGCCCGGCCCCACCGGCAGGCCCAGCCTAGGGCAGTACTTTTCAATAGGTCGTCACGGCCGCTGACTCTTGCTCCGGCGTCCAGGAGCGCTTGGGCGAAACCTGCGGTCTCGTCTTCGGTGATGTGGTCGCGCATCGCGGCAACCTCATGGAGCGGCGTGCGACCGAAGCTTCCAGCAACATTGGGATCGCATCGTTTCAGAATGAGCTTGAAGCAGGTCAGATATGTTCCGCGATCACATTCTTTGTTCCCCGCGTAGAGCCAAGGGATGTGGTGCCAGAAATACAAGGGTTCGCTGAGAATGCGGAACCAGTGCGGATCGTCGCGCGGCCAGTCGATTCGGTCGAGGGTCATCCGCACGATTTCGGGATCCCCTCCCATGGCGCCAAAGCGGAAGATTTCGGCAGGATCGGCCTTGCCGCTGGCGAGCATCTCGCGGACAACGCCGGTCTGGCGGTAGATGGTCGCGGTGTCGGCGGTAACTTCGCCGCCATGGTTTCGGAGTAGATCCACCATCTCCCACTGCTTGTGGCTATAGGCGCTGTGGACGGGGGAACCGCTCGAATCGACATGTACGTTAGGGTCCGCGCCGCGCGCGAGTAGAATTTCGGCAAGGTCGCGCCTGCCAAGCGCGGCGCTGGTCCACAGCGGATAGCCCTGCGAGTATGCGATCCAATCGCCTACTCCTTCCGATACGCGCTCATTGGGATCGAAACCGGAATCGAGCAGAAACGTGAGAATGTCTGGGCGGTTGTGCTCGACTGCGACGGTGAGGAGACCGCCGCCGTCCCAGCGGATGGGATTGGTCAGGATTCCCGCAGCGTGGCGGGCGCGCAGCCATTCGATATTACCCTCGGCAACCGCGGCACGGAGATCTTCATCGCCTCGGGTTTCTTGTTGGGCTTTAACCCCCGGCGGCTTTTGGCGCCGTTCTTCGTCCTCAATGACCGCGATGATCTCATCATAGCCTCGGTCTTTGGCGAGCATCCAGGCGGTTGTCGCGTCACGATGTGGATCGATGCCCACATGCGCGTTCGCGCCGTGGTGCATCAGGAGGCGAACCATTTCAGGCAAGCGATTCATGACCGCGAAGTGAATTGGCCGATGCTCGTCGCCGTACGACATCGCCATATTAGCGAGTTCATGGCGAGTCTCCAGCATCTTGCGCGCTAGCGCCACATCGTTCGTGCGGACGGCATCGGCGAGGCGGCGGCCTGTGACGCCCTCGACGTATGCCTTGAGCTTGGGCCAGCTTTCGAATCCATAGCTCCGGGCGAGAACGAGCTGGGCATCGTGCAGGGCGAAGGTGGCGCGATCAGCGCGGGTATAGTGGGCCTGCACTTCCACTGTAGCTTCCGGTTCGTCGGCGAGAAAGGCGTGGAGGAGTTCCTTCGCTTGACGTTTCAATTGATCGAGGTCGGGATGCTCATGCATCCGCCTGGTGGGTAATGTACGACTCACGTGAGCTCCTTTCTGTTGCGCCCGGTGTCCGCTAGCCTGGGCAGAAAAGAGTTCAGCGATGCGATGGCTTGAAAAACCGATTTCAGAAGGACGCAGTCCTTTCCGCGGACACGGCGGCGCTCTGAACGCGCCAGAAACATGATAGCAGGGTGCGTATGGCTGGGGAGCAAGACCTACGGCCGCGAATCCCCTGCTTCGGCGCCGCTGCGGGAGATTGGGGCGTTCTGGAACGTTCCTAAACAGGGTACTCGGCTGGTATTCCAACTTATATTGATCTGAAAGGCCTTCTCCGCTGCGGCTTGAAAAAACTGCGCAAGGGGCTGCCAGATTTGGTCGATCGAGGCGCTACCGAAACCGCTGCCAAGAAGCTCAAGTCCTGAACTGCGCAAGGTAGCCGCGGCCAGCGCGACCGTTTTGCCCGCGCTCTCCCCAACCTGCACAAACTCGTCCTCCAGGCGCCCGGCGCCATCCACTCCTGGTATAAACGGCAATTCGCCCGTGCTGCCGTAATGCGTGCCATTCGCCAGCGCCTTCACGATTGGGTGGAGGCCTGCGGCGATCACATCGACCCCGTTAATATTGACAACCGGCTTGGAGGGCGGGCTATCCAGCCCGCAGCCGGCTTTCAGCCGGCTGGACTCGCTGGAGAGCGGGCCTACAGCCCAAGAGGTTGCCCCACATCGGCGGCATGGGGTTGTCGATTATCATACTACGGTTGACTCAATGCCTTAAGGATCGCGGTCCCAATGGGGCTACCCAGGCCGGTACACGCGTCCCAGCCTTTGTGCGCCTGGTAGGCGCCGTTCGACCCCTCGGTAATATCGTGGAACGCGCCAGGGTTGTTATACAGCTTCGGGTTCGCGAATCCGACCGGCTGTTTGACCGCCTCGTTAATGCGCGCGATCAACGCCGCCCACAACGGCGCCACCGCGCTGGTGCCGCCAATGACCACATTGCGGCCATCCACGATGAATTCGTACCCCGTGGTCGGATCCGCGTCGCCCGCCACGTCCGGGACGCCGCGTCCCTTAAAGCCCGCATCGGTTAGCGGAACTCCCGCGCTGTTTTGATAATCCGGCAAAGGGAAGATTTCGCTGACTCCCCCTCCGCTCGATCCAATCCAGTTATTCCAGACCACTTCCCTCTGGATCGCTCCTTCGGCCGACTCGAGCCGCGTGCCGCCGCAGGCCAAAGCCCAGGGGCTGGCGGCTGGAAAGTCGACATGCGGTTTATTATCCTTCGCATTGTCCAACGATCCGTTGTCGCCTGAAGCCACGCAAACCGTTACGCCGAACAGCGCGGCCTCTTGCAAAAGCTCGTTAAAAGCGTTGATCGCCTGCGCGGTCCATTCCGATTCAGCATGGCCCCAACTGATGGAGATCACCGACGGAGCGCGCAACTGGTCGTGAACGGCGACAGCTAAAGCGTCGAAAAACGCCCGATCGTCGTCATCGGAGAAATAGACGACCATGCGGGCGCCCGGCGCCACGCTGCCCACGACCTCCATATCGAGCATCACCTCGCCGTCGTTGCCGCCCGGATCGCCGGTCGCGAAGTTGATCCAACCATCGACCGACACGGAACTGATCGCCGGCAACGGGGTAATCCCCAAATCGGCGAAATAAGTATTTTCGTCAAAGATGCGGAACCCTCCGCCCAGCTCGATGATCGCCACCGTCTGCCCCGCGCCGGTCGTTCCCGGGGGGAAGTCATAAAGACTCGCCACTGTGCCCGGTATGTACTGCGTATCCCCAGGTCCGGCTCCGCCATGCCGCTCGTTGCGCCGCCGGCAGATGCGCGCCCGAGCCTGTGACCGATTATCGATTCCGAACACGCCCAGAATGATTCCGTCCAACTGCTCGGGGACATACAGCGCTCCGGTGCGGCCGCGAAATCTGTCCCCGTCCGGAGATTGGTACAGCATCAGATCGTCAAAATCGATTCCGAAGGCCTCCGCGACATTCGCCAATGTCCCCGAAAGCACCACGCTGCGGCGGGCGAAATCGACCTCGCGGACCGTGAGGTCGTTCTGCCCCGCAAAATCTTCCACGAGTCTCGCGTCGCCCGGAAGCCCCCCATAAAGTCCCGCGAAATCTTCCCGCTTCACCAGTCCGCCGCTGAGGGCAGGCAACGGAGCGCGCCTTCGGACCAGAATCGTCACGTCGACAATTTGGTTGGGATCGGGGCTGGAGACGGCAACCGCGTTGGCGACCGGCCGCCGCTCACTGCCTTTTAGTAAGACTCGCTTAGTCATATCCTCTCCTGACTATCGCCACTCCTGCAAAGATACCAAACTTTGACGGGAGAAGAATCCCACCGGATGACGGAGCGTCCGGCGCGATCGCTGGCTCTTGCCGAACGTATTTCGAACCTGCGACATGGCATTCGCGCATGTGAAGCCGATCGGGTCGATGCATAGTTCTGCGTCCGTGACCAACAACAATGGGCCACCGTGAACACAGCGCTCAAGAAGATCACGGATCAAGTCGGTGATCTGCAGTCGATGCTCGCGGAGTTTGCGCGGCGAGCCGTTGGAAGGCGTCAAGACCTGCAGTATCTGAACCTGGGTACGCCCGAATCCACAGAATTATGCATGGAAGCACCGGGCACCAGATCGTATTGAACAGTTCTGAACGGTCGGAGATTCTTGGAGCCACCCTCCGGGATCGAACCGGAGACCTGCTGATTACGAATCAGCCGCTCTACCAACTGAGCTAGGGTGGCTCGGATGCTTCCGTTATATCACGAAACGCCTTCCCCCTTTCCTTTGCTATTACCCGGCACGCCCGTATCCCGCGCGACACTCGCCAGGCTTGCCGAGGTCGCCCGCGTCTTCCTGCGCTTGGGCCTCACCGCATTTGGCGGTCCCGCCGCGTACATCGCGATGCTGGAGGACGAAGTTGTCGGGCGTCGCCAGTGGATTGGCCGCGAGGATTTTCTAGACCGCCTGGGAGCGGCCAGTCTGATTCCGGGACCCACTTCGACCGAGGTGGTCGTCTACCTCGGCTACCTGCGGGCTGGCTGGCCGGGCTTGGCCGTGGCCGGTATATGCTTCATCGTCCCGTCGGCCGTCATGGTGGCGTGTTGCGCGTGGGCGTATGTCCGCTTCGGCGCCCTGCCAGGGGTTGGGCGGTTCCTCTACGGTCTGAAACCGGTGGTGATCGCGATCGTTGCGCAAGCGCTGTGGAAGCTTGGCCGGACGGCGGTCAAGACGCGATTTCTGGGCATGGCCGGGATCGCATCCATCTGCGCCGCCGTGGCTGGCGCTGGCGCGCTGATCGTGCTGGCCGGCGCCGGAGTAGCTGCGGCTTTGCGCGAATGGTGGAGGTCCGGCCGACCGGGTCTGCGGCCGCTAGCGGTACTGTCGATCGTCGCGGTGGCGGTGGCGGCAGGACAGTTCGCGCCCTTCGCGGCCGCGTCCCGAATGCCTGCAGCCGTAGGGCTGGGCGCTTTGTTCCTGTACTTTCTGAGGATCGGTTCGGTTCTCTATGGCAGCGGATACGTGTTGCTGGCATTCCTGCAGCAGGATCTGGTGGGCAACTGGCGCTGGCTCACTTCCCGCCAATTGCTGGACGCCGTGGCGGTCGGGCAGATTACTCCGGGGCCGCTGTTCACCACCGCTACTTTCATTGGCTACGTTTTGAAAGGGGCGCCGGGAGCCGCGGTTGCGACCATCGGCATTTTCCTTCCGGCATTCGTCTTCTGCGCGGTCAGCGGACCGCTGGTGCCCTGGCTGCGCAGGTCGCGCCTGGCCGGCGCGTTTCTAGACGGCGTGAACATAGCGTCGTTGGCCCTCATGGCGGTGGTCACTTGGGAACTGGCGCGCACCGCGTTGATCGACGTCCTCACTGTCGCGACGGCTCTGGCATGCGCGTTGCTGCTGCTTGGCTATCGCGTGAATGCGGGTTGGCTGGCGCTGGGCGGCGCGCTATGGGGCCTGCTGTTGGCCTGGAGAAACTGAAGGCGGCGACGGAGGGTCCTGCAGAATAAACACCTTCTCATCCGGCTTCACCAGTTTCAGACGCTGGCGGATCTCCTGGTCCGGGCTGTCGCTGAACCGGCCGATACGCGCGCGCTGTTCTTCGATCTTACGCGCGATGTCCCCATTCGTCTTTTCATATTCTCGAATCAGGCGGCGTTTCTCCATCAATCCGGGAATGCCCTGCGGACCGCGCAACGCAACAAATGCATAGCCCGCGCACAACAACAGCGCCGCGGCGCCAGCGAACTTTTTGAAGATCGACTTCATTGCCGATTGCCAACAGCATAATGTTAACATCGGATTCGAAATCCTGTACTCAATTTTTTGCTATGACCGATAAAATTGTCGTCTTGAGTACCTGCGCGACCGAAGAGGAGGCCGCCAAACTGGCGCGCGGGCTGGTGGAGTCGCGCGTGGCCGCGTGCGTGACGGTGGTGCCCGGCACGCGCAGCGTCTACCGTTGGCAAGGAGCGATCGAGTCGTCCGCGGAATGCCTGCTTATCATCAAGTCGTCGCGGCAGCTTTTCGAGCCGCTGCGCGCGGCCCTCGAGAAGGCGCATACGTACGATGTGCCGGAGGTCTTGGCGCTGCCGGTCGTGGAAGGCGCCCCCAACTACATGAACTGGCTGGAAGGTCAACTTGGCGTCTGATGCGTGGCTGCGGCCGGGTATGGCAATGGCGCTGGATATGGACGGCGTGATCGTGGACTCGAATCCGCTGCATATGGAGGCGTGGATGCAGTACAACCGGCGCTTTGGGGTCGACGCCGGAGCGGCGCTTGGGGACCGCATGTATGGCCGGCGCAACGACGAGATCGTGCGCGATTTGTTCGGCCAGGGGTTGAGCGCGGAGCAGGTGGCCATGCACGGGGCCGCCAAGGAGGAACTTTACCGGGAATTGTTGGCGCCCCGGCTGATCGAGAGTCTGGTGCCTGGCGTAAGCGAATTCCTGCTCCGGCATGCCGGCCAACCGGTCGGGTTGGCGACCAACGCGGAACCCGCCAATGTGGACTTCGTTCTGGATCGCGGCGGCCTGCGCCGGTATTTCCAGGTGATCGTCGATGGCCACCAAGTGCGTCGCGCCAAGCCGCATCCCGAGATCTATCTGCGCACCGCCGAACTGCTTGCGGCCGCGCCGCGAAACTGCATTGTATTTGAGGATTCGTTTTCCGGCGTCGCAGCGGCCCGGGCGGCCGGCACGCGCATCGTGGGCCTGCGCACCACGCACCGCGAGCTGCCGGGCGCCGATCTGGAAATCGACGATTTCCGCAGCGCGGGCCTCGAAGCATGGCTGCGGGCGCAGGTCCCAGAGGCGTGATTACGCGAATTATGGGGACGCTTCTGACGATGGCGATGCCGGTGGCGCTGCCTTTCGCGGTCTTCGCGATAGCTGGGTTCATCTTCGCCATCTGGCGGCGGGACGAGCGGCTGCGCGGGCAGCGGTCTATGTTGCACAGGGCCTACGAATTGGGCGAAGAGATCCTCGGCGCTTCTTCGGCAGACCAGATCCTCGATAAGATCAGGATGGTCGTTCCCGGAATTTTCGGCGTTACCAGCGCGCAACTTTATCTCTACAATCGGCACGCCAAGACACTCGATGCTGTGGATCGCAGCGCCGATCAGCCATCCATTCCGCTCGCGGCGCCCTCGGCGGGGCCGCAGGCCGGGGCTGTCGCGTGCTTCCATTACCGGACTCTGCTGGCCATTCCCGATACCTCCCGCAGTCCGTTTCCGGTGACCGTGCAGCCCGGCCCAGACGGCCCCCGCGATGCGCCGCGCTCCCTGCTGTTCGTTCCTATGCTGGCGCAGGGCGAGGTCTTGGGCATTCTGCAGATGGACCAGCGCGACCGCCCCAGGATCTTCAGCCGCGATGAACAAACTCTGACGCAACATCTGGCCAACCAAATCGGCGTGGCCGTCAAGCTGCTGGACCAGCGCTCCGTGCGGGAGCAGCTATTCCGCACCGAAAAACTGGCGGCGGTTGGCCAGCTCATCTCGGGAATAGTCAACGATCTGCGGACGCCGTTGGCGGCTATCGGCAATCTGGCCCAGACCGCCGCCTCCGGACCGTGGGGACCCAGCGCGGCGGACATGGCCAGCATTGCGGTTGAAGCGCGCCGCGCCGCGGAGATCGTCGACCGCCTGGTGGGGTTTGCAGGCACCGGTCCGGCTCAAACCCAGCCCGTAGACCTCAACGGCCTGCTGCGCAACCTGATCGAGTTCCGGGAACGCGAGTGGAAGGTGCGTGGGATTCGTGCCCGCAGCCTCCTGGCGGACGAGCCGGCCACCGTGCTAGGCTCGCACGGCCAACTCGAGCAGGTCTTCCTGAACCTGCTGGTGCATGCCGAACAGTCGCTTTCCGATTCCAACGAAAAATCCATCACCATCCGCAGCAGCGTGGTGGCTCGGCGCATCCTTGTCGAAATCGGCTATAGCGGTCCGAAAGGGGCCGCCGACCCTTTTGTGCCGGGAGGGGAAGAAGCACCCGGCAGCGCCGGCCTGGGTGTTTGCCGTAGTCTAATTACCGGTCACGGCGGCGAGATACGGCTGGTCCAGCAGGCCGCCGGCGATCCGGCGTTTCAAGTGGAGCTGCCCTGCGCGCCGCGAGAGAAGTCCAGCGGCGCCGCACTCGAGAACGGCCGCGACGCCACACACACCTTGACGGTGCTGGTGATTGAGCCGGCCGAAACCATTCAGACGCAGTTGCGCGGCTTGCTGGTCGACCGCGGTTATCGCGTAGTGCCCGTGAACAGCTCCGACGAAGGTCTGGATCTGGCGCAACGCATGCGTTTCGACGCCATCTTCTGCTCGGTTCACGCGCCGGGAATTAATTGGGTGGAAACCGCGGAACAAGTGAAGTC
This sequence comes from Bryobacteraceae bacterium, assembly GCA_049516155.1. Taxonomy (GTDB): domain Bacteria; phylum Acidobacteriota; class Terriglobia; order Bryobacterales; family Bryobacteraceae; genus Bog-159. Next base: position 9,498 of record JBEKTJ010000184.1, on the reverse strand, counting down.
TCGCGTGGGCGGATTCGTCCTGCTTTCCGATTCCTACAACGCGGATCTATCGGCCGATTTCGCGGGCGAGCGCCGCTTCGTGTTGGCCAAGCCGGTGGATGAAAAACAATTGGACCGGGTGCTTGAAGCCATCCGGGCCGGCTCTCGTTAGGAGAGGTGGAAGGGCAGGCCTCAGGCCAGTCGTAAGCTAAAGTAATCTTATGCGGAAATGGTTGCCGATCGTTCTCTTGTTGTGTTGCTGGCCCTTGCTGGCGGATAAGTATGCCGGGCCGCGCCCCCCGAAGCCGGACCTGCCCTATCTGATGCACGCCGACGACCTGATACCCACCGAGAGCGGAGACGCCAAGCAGGACGACAATAAAGGCGATGTGAACTACGTGATTCCCGGCGCCAACTCTCCCGTGCGCACACCCCTGGCCTCGCCCGCATTTTTGATTCTGACCGACCAACTCCAGGCGGACCGGATTCAGCTCTTCAAATTGCAGTCCAAGGGCGGCAAGCGCGAAGTGCTCATCCGCCGTAGAAACAAGCTGGTGGCTCGGCCCATCCGCCTGAACGTCACGCGCCTCGACGACAACTTGTACAAAATCGAAGTGGATGACATCCTGGAAAATGGCGAATACTCGCTTTCGCCGTCCGACTCCAACCAGGTCTTCTGTTTCCAGGTGTATTAGGCGCCTACCGCGCGCCGATCTTTTAGCGCTGCCCCAGCTTTGGATTTGGAGGGCGGGCAATTCTGCCCGCAGCCGGCTTTTCAGCCGGCTCTGGCCGCCTAAAAGGCGGCTACGGCCAAGATTGGCCGCCCTCCAAAATCCAAACAGACCCGCTACTGACTTCTGTTTTGGGTCTTCCATTCCGTAACGAACTTGCTGTTGAGCGTCAAACGCTCGTCCTGAAACATGAAAGTACCGATCCCCTCGCGCGTATCCATAGGACCGCCTAAGATGCGGTCCGTCTTGGACAGATTTATCCGTTCCAGCGTCACCGGAACCTCCCAGCCGGATACCTCGAAAGAATCGAATTTCAGACCCACCACGAAGTAATTCGAGGGTTGGTATTGACGCCCGAAGCGGACGATCCGCCCGTGCGCGACGGCGCCCGCGGGAACCAGAACGCTTCCATGGACCCGAATCGCGTTCAGCAACTGCCCTTCGATCGCGTCCCCGGCGAACGAACTTTCGGAGTCGATGATCGATCGCAGTGCGATCTTAATCGCAATTCCCGGCGGTACGGCTATGGACTTCTGCGGCACGGCTGAATCGCCGGCCGACACCTCCGAATCGGTGCGAAAAACCGATTCCGTCTGAAACTCGCGGCACGCCGTGTATTCGATCCGGTTTTCGGAGCGTTCGGTTCCCGCGTCCCACATTTTCAAAACCGTCAATCGCGGAAGCAGAAAATCGGAGCTGCCAATCCGCCCCTTCCGATAATCGATGGTAGTCTCAACCCGGCACATTTCCGCTTGCCGCGGAGGATTTGGAACTTCGATCGTCATGTGGCTGAGTTCGGCGTTCTCCGGATCGATCCAAAACGTGCCCTCATAAGCCATGGTGGCCTGATCCGCCGGCCGCGGGCCGACCTTTACTTGGTAATGACTGACCGCCAGCGGCACTCTGTAACGGTACTTGGCAAAGGTTCGCCCATGCTCTTGCGCGAGGCCGAGATACTCATATTCCGACCCGTTGCCGGAAAAGATGCTGATCAGGAATGGACCAAAATCGCCGGTGCCCGTCATTCCGCCGCCCACGATTTTGTCTACATCCTCCGATTGGAAGTGCCGCGCGCCCACCCACGAGAAGATCTCCGCGCCTGCGGACACGGTCACATCCAATTTGAATCGGTCCGTCCACGCCAGCGCCAGCCGCGGCTCCACCTGCGGATCCCGCAAGTACCCGCAACCACTCGCCTGGACGGAGGGAATCGCCTCGAACCTGGACCGGTGCACGGTCTGGACGCACGTATACTTTGGCAGTCTCCTGTTATTTTCGACGATTTTCGCCCGCGCCTGGTTCAGCAGCGCAACAGGATCGATTTCCGCGCACACGGCGAACGGGCACATCGCTCCCAGAATAACTATGGCGCACGTCTGCAACGAATTCAGCCAGATACCCCCACTCTACCGCAGGCCTGCCTCCCGCAAGTGCGCGAGCAGGGCCGCGGGATCGTCCGTGATGATGGCATCCACCCCGGCCGCGATCAGCCGCCTCCAGTCGCGTGGACGATTGGCAGTCCAGGCGATCACCTCCAAGCCCGCGGCATGCGACGCGCGGACCTGTCGGGCCGAGGCCAGCGCATGATACGGCGCTACGATTTCCGTCCCGGCCCGGTCCGCGATCCCGACGAAGCTCTTCGGCCGCCCCATATAAAGTGCCGCCAGACGTATCGCGGGCGCCAGCCGCCGCATGGCGTGCAGAACGCGGAAATCGAAGGACTGGACCATCACCCGCTTCTCTAGTTGGCGCCGCCGGACCGCCCCATAAACGAGCGCGGCGAAATCTTCCGGCGGGGGCGCTAGTGCAGGCCGATCCGGGTAGCTCTTGACTTCGATGTTGAATAGGAAATCGCCGCGATCCGCGAGATCCAGAACCTGGTCGAGCGTGGGTACGCGCGCGCCGGGTACCAGCGTCTGCTTTGGGAATCGCCGGTTGCGCAGTGCGCCGCAGTCCCAGCGTCCGAGTTCGGCAAGAGTGATCTCCCGGATGGCGCGCGGCGGGTCGGGCGACGAGCAAACCGATCGGTTCAACCGCGGATCGTGCGACACCACCACTACATCGTCGCGCGTCACCGCCACGTCCATCTCCAGCGCATCCGCGCCCACGGAAATGGCGTACTCGAATGCCGCCAGCGTGTTTTCCGGACGCATGGCGCGCGCGCCGCGATGGCCGTGCACTAATATTGCGCGGTTGCGCTGCAACGGTACTGGTGAGATGATTGCCATTCGGGAAAATTATATGCAGAAACGGTCATTGTTCGCAGCGTCGCTTGCGATGTTCGTGGCAATCGGCGTTTGCGCCCCTGGACAGGCCCAAACGGCGCCCAGGAAGAAGCTGCTCTTTATCGGCGAGGTAAAAGGCTTCGAACACGATTCGGTATCGCACGCCATGGCGACCATCGAAAAGCTGGGCCAGCAGAGCGGCATCTGGGATACCTACCTGCGCACCGACTCGGAGCTTCTGACCAAGCTAAAGCTGGAAAAGAATGCCAAGAACCTGAATTATTTCGATGCCGTAATGTTCTACACCACCGGCGAGCTGGATTTGAACGACGAGCAGAAAGCCGCGCTGCTGTCGTTTGTCAAAGAGGATGGCAAAGGCTTCCTCGGCGCCCACAGCGCCACCGACACGTTCTACAAGTGGCTGGACTACGGCGATCTGATCGGCGGCTATTTTAACGAGCACCCGTGGATGCAGGTGCATGCTGAAATCAACGTGGAAGACCGCACCTTCCCCGCCACCCGCCATTTCCCCGCGCACTTCCCGATCTACGACGAGATCTACCAGTTCAAGGAGCCGTACTCGCGCGACAAGCTGCGTGTGTTGATGAGCATCGACCCCAAGTCGGTCGACCTCAAGAATCCGCGCGTGCACCGCACCGACCAGGATTTCGCCGTCACCTGGGTTCGCCAATACGGGAAGGGCCGCGTTTTCTATTCCTCGTTGGGCCACCGCGAGGACATCTGGGACCGCCCGGATATTCAGCAGATGTGGACCGAGGCGGTGAAATGGGCGATGGGTCTGATTCCGGGCGACGCGACGCCCCGGCCCAAGCCGGCGCAGTAGATCCAGCCCATTCGTTGGATTACCGAGGCGATCGGCTCCTGCGCTTGCGCTCTGCCGCGCGGACCTGCCGCTCGTCCATACCGAAGTAATGCGCCACTTCGTGCCACACCGTATCTTCTACCATCTGTTTCAATTGCGCTTCTCCGCGGGCCAGCCGTTCGTGCGGGCCCTGGAATATGGTGATCCGGTCCGGCATCGCGAAGCTCTCAAAAACGCTGCGCTGGGTCAGCGGGCGGCCTTGATAGAGGCCCAGCAGCGTGGCCCCTGGCGCCACCCCGCCTTCCACCAGTTGCGCGGGCGATGGCTCCGCCTCCACCAGCATCGCGACGTTCTGCATCCGGGTCCGAAACTCGCTCGGAATCCGCGCATAGGCCTCTTGCACCAGCTTGTCGAACTGATCCGGCGGCATCGCTCCTGCTATTCTACCTTCCATGTACACTCCAATCGCGAAAAGCGTTCCGGGCAAGCTGTAGTGGCTACACCATCCCGGCGAGTGGTGATTGCAATCGACGGGCCTGCCGGCGCCGGCAAAAGCACCCTTGCCCGTCGCCTCGCCGCGCGCTTAGGCTTCACTTACATCGATTCCGGCGCCATGTACCGGGCCGTAGCGCTGTGGGCCATGCGCCAGAATGCGGACACTGCGGACATGCATCGCATGGAACAGTTGGCGCAGGCGGCCGATATCGAATTGCAGCCGGATGGGCCGCGCGTCCTGCTGAATGGCGAGGACGTCACCGCGGCCATCCGCACGGTCGAAGTCGGCAAACAGGCCTCCGTGGTCGCCGCGGTTCCGGGCGTGCGCCGCGCCCTGGTGCAGAAACAGCGCGCGCTCGGCGAGCGCACCAGTGTCATCATGGAAGGCCGCGACATCGGTACCGTGGTCTTTCCGGACGCGAACGTCAAAATCTTTCTGGACGCCGACCCGCAGGAGCGCGTCAGCCGCCGCCTGCGCGACTTCCGCGACCAGGGCGACGCCGTGCCGCCTGAAACCATCGCCGCCCAGATCCGCGAACGCGACCAGCGCGACCGCACCCGCGCCGAAGCCCCGCTGACCCAGGCGCCCGACGCCATCTACATCGATTCCACCGGCCTTCCCCTCGATCGCGTTGAAGAAGAGATTTTGAAGGTGGTGCGGGCACGATTATCTAACGGAAAGGATTTCAGTTGAAGGATCTGCTTGTGATGAAGTTCGGCGGCACCAGCGTGGGGTCGGCCGAGCGCATCCGTATTGCCGCAGGCATCGCCGCCGCCGCGCAGCCCCATCGGCCGGTTGCCATGGTGGTCTCCGCCATGTCCAAGATCACGGACCTGCTGCTCGATACTTTGCGCCGCGCCGAAGCCGGCGACCAGCCAGGCCTGGAGGCTAATATCGCCAAGCTACGCGAGCGGCATCTCGCCACCTGCCGCGAGTTGCTGCCGCCCGAGCGGCAGCCGCCGGCTGCCGACGGCATCGCCCATCTGATCGCGGAGTTCGAGCGCATCGCCGGCGGCATGCTGATGCTCAATGAAATGCCGCCGCGCTCGGTGGACGAAGCCGTAGCCATCGGCGAGCGGCTCTCGGCGCTGCTGATCGCCGCATATCTGAACGCGCAGGGCACGCCCGCCGAGGCTGTGAACGCGGCGGAGATCGTCGTGACCGACGCGGTCTTCGGGAACGCTTCGCCGCTGATGGACCCCACCCGCTCCAAAGCCCGCGCGCGCCTGTTGCCGCTGCTCGAAAACGGCGTCATGCCGGTCGTCACCGGCTTCAACGGAGCGACCGCCGATGGCCGCCCTACCACCCTCGGCCGCGGCGGCTCGGATTTTTCGGCGTCCATTCTCTCGGCCGCGCTGGACGCCTCCGAGCTATGGATCTGGACCGATGTGGATGGCATCATGAGCGCCGACCCGCGCCTGGTGCCTTCCGCCGCGGTATTGAACGAGGTGACCTACGCGGAAGCCGCGGAGCTCGCCTACAACGGCGCCAAAGTGCTGCACCCGCGCACCCTCGCGCCGCTGATCGAAAAGCAGATTCCGGTCTGGAGCAAGAACAGCTTCGCGCCTGAAAAACCGGGCACGCGCATCCTGCCGTCGATCGGCGCGGCCACTGGCGCACGCGCCGTCACCTCGCTCGCGCAGGTGGCGCTCATCTCGCTGGAGCCGGCCAGCCCCGAGTTGAGCGGCGCGCACGTGATGGCCCGCGCGCTCGATGCGCTCGACCGCGCCAATGTCGAGGTGCTGGTTTTCTCCAGTTCCAGCTATCGCCAGACTTTCTGCTTTCTGGTGCGCACGGAGGAGTTGGCCAAGAGCCGGCAGGCCCTGGAATCCGCCCTGGCGCTCGAACTGGCGCACAACTACGTGCACCCTATTCAGGTCGACGAGAAGGTCGGCCTGCTGGCCGTCGTCGGCGAAGGCATGCAGGGCAAGCCGGGCATCGCCGGACGCATCTTCACCGCCATCTCGCGGGAGAAGGTAAATATCATCGCCATCGCGCAGGGCTCGAGCGAGCTCACCATCGCCATCGTAGTCAGCCGCGACGGGCTCGAGAAGGCGGTGCGGGCGGTGCATGCGGAGTGCGGCATGGGAGTGTGAGGAAGGTGCCCAATCAACTTACTATCGGCGAGTTTATTATCGGGATTCTTCCCGACTTGCGTCGCAATACCCGTATGCCATCGTGGCCGCCAGACTGCTTCGGGCTGTGTCTGGCGCTGCTCAGGCAGACCGGAGCCTACGCGCAGCTTCTCACAGATTGGCCGCCAGGACCGACTCGGGGCGGCGCCCTTAAAACTTGGACGGACAAGGTGCACAAATTGAGCCAGAGGTGGCGGAGATCCTGGCAGGCGGGAGGATCCTTTGACGATCTAGCCGACGAGTGGCAAATCATCTGCCAGTCGTTTGACGTGCCGCTCGGTCAGACACGCGAAAAACGCACGCTCTGTGAGGCGCTCATGACACTTACAGCGGTCGCCGACGAAGCCTGTGAAGGTGTGGGTTCCCCTAGAAATCAGGCACCCGGCGAAGTTGCGACCTTGGCGGATGTTGGGACAGGTTTCCTGACGGCGTTGGGTACTCTCTGTCTCGATATTGATCGATCGCGGTTGCGGGTTCTTCCGCGAATGCACACTCCTCAGAATGGCCTGACCGAGCGGTCGTTGTCGCACTACTTGTCCCTATGCGAGGCCAGTGAGGTTACGCCTCAATGGCTGTCCAACTCTTTCCTTCCAAGTGACTCGATGAACCTGCTGCTGATTCCCTGGCCATTCGAAGTCCGCGTCGACCAATTTCGAGAGACAGCAGATTCCGCTCCCCGGTTGCCGAAGGGTTATGGTTTCTTCACCTATACCGATGACCCGTCGGATGATCTAACCGAGCGCGTCGAATCCCTACACGCCGAGGCCAAGCGCAAGCTGGGTAGAATCGACGGAGTAGTTCTGCCGGAGCTGTCGATCACGGATGAGCAGTTTAGCGCCCTTCGAACCACGCTACCGCCGGAGTGTTTCCTTATCGCCGGCGTGGGCGGCCGCGAGACCCCTGGCCAACGGGCAACGAACGAAGTGTGGCTCTCGTTCCCACCGCTTGCAGATGTCGTCCAGAGGAAACACCACCCCTGGAAACTGGACGAAAGCCAAGTCATCCAATACGGCTTGGGAGGGGTCCTTTCACCCTTCCGCGAATGGTGGGAGTGCGTTGATTGCACGGGTCGTCGGCTAAACTTCATCTCGGTAAGCGAGGATCTGGTAGTGTGTGCGCTCGTTTGTGAAGACCTGGCGCGGCCCGACCCCGTGGCGAACATCGTCCGCGCCGTCGGCCCGAATCTCGTCATCGCATTGCTGATGGACGGTCCCCAAACCAAGGAGCGATGGGCGGCGCGTTACGCCACCGTTCTGGCCGATGATCCTGGCTGTTCAGTGCTTTCGCTCACCAGTCTTGGCATGGCCCAGCTCAGCCGCCCGGAGACGGGGCAGCTGAGCCGCTCGCGTGTCGTAGCGCTCTGGAAGGATCGCTTCAGAGGCGCGACGGAAATCGAGCTTCCCCTAGGCAGTGATGCCATCGCCGTTTCACTATCGATCCGCTACCGCGAGGAGTTCACCGCCGATGGAAGAGGAGATGGCGGCACCGCGGCTTTCCCGATACTTTCGGGCGTGCATCCAATTGGCTCTACGGAGAGCAAACCGAGGTAGAATTGGGACATGGCACCGGGAAGCATGGTTCTGCTAACGCCGAACGACGGCAACGTGATGGCGGCATTCGTACAGTTCCCAGGCATGCCTGAGGACAGGAAGAAAGAGCGTCTCGCGAGCCTGCAAAAAGAGGACGCCCGCTTGGTGGCCGAAGTCTTTCTCGGCCTCCGGGACGATTCCTCGGTTTCTCCTGCAGTGCTGGCCACGGTAAACCACTATCGCAAGTGGAGGGAAAACAGCGCGCAGCGGCGCCTCCAGCGCGACGAACTGCGCGAATCAAGCCTCCGGCGGTAACCGTTCTCCCCCTCAAAACTGAACCGCCAATCTGTGAGATCCTGGGAACAATACCGCCACATTCAACGTTTACCCCCAAAGGAGACCAGCGCAATGAAGAAAAGTTTCTACCTCGCCGCAGCCTTGCTAATCCTCGCCTCCGGATTCCAATTCGGTAGCGCTCAGGACAAGGCCGCCACCCGTACCCTGAAAGTGAATGTGAAATACACGGGGTCCGGAACCGTCGACGATAAACACAAAATCCAGGTGTTCGTGTTCGATTCGCCCGACTTTATGCAGGGCAACGCCATGCCCACCGGCATGCAGATGACCGCATCCAAGAACGGTACCGTAACGTTCACCGACATCCCCAGCTCACCCGTGTATGCCGCTGCCATTTACGATCCGACCGGCGGTTATGACGGCGCATCCGGCCCGCCCCCGTCCGGTTCCTCCGCGGGCCTATACACTAAAGCCCCCCCGGCCCCTGCCCCCATCGCCATCGATCCGGGCAAGACCGCCGAAATCGACTTGCCCTTCGACGATACCAACAAGATGCCCTGATCACCTGCGCCGCAGGATTTCAGTAGCAATCACCGCCTGTCCTAGCGCGATGCCGCCATCGTTCGGCGGCGTCTGCGCGTGGACAAAAACTTCAAACCCCAGCCGTCGCAGACCCGCCAGTGTGCGGGCCAGCAGTTTCATATTCTGAAACGTGCCCCCACTCAAACATACCCGGTTGAGCTTCTCTTCCGTGCGCAAACGCCGGCAAACTTCCACAATCGCCTCCGCCACGGTATTGTGAAACCGCGCCGCGATCGCCGGCGCCGGCGTCCCAGCGCGCAAGTCGGCAACGATGCGTTCGACGGCAGGCCGAAAATCCACGGTGTCCCCATCCGTTCCCGAATCAATCCCGAACGCATACCTGTCCGCCAAGCCATCCGCCAAACCATCCGCCGCGACCGCCTCCAACTCGATGGCCGCCTGACCCTCGAAATTAGTCTGCTGCCGCAGCCCGGCGAGCGACGCCACCGCATCGAAAAGCCGTCCGCACGACGACGTGTCGATGGTGTTCACGCCATGCGCGATCATGCTGCGCACCAACTTGCGCTCGCTCTCGGGAACGTCCCACCAAAGCGCCAGCTCCGGAAACTCGGCGTCCGGCCCAAACGTATCGGCTAGGTAAGCGAGCGCCGGCCGCCAGGGCTGCCGCACCGCCGCATCGCCTCCCGCCAGCGGCACATAGCGCAGGTGCGCGCGCCGTTCGAAGCCGCCGTAATCCGCCA
>JBEKTJ010000183.1:0-24598 GCA_049516155.1 Bryobacteraceae bacterium | reverse complement strand
CAACAACGCGGTCCACTCCGAGGTCCAACTCGCGGCTCATCTGCGGAACGATAACCCCGCGGGCATGCAAGTGAGACTGTTTGAGAATCGTCGGAGCCAGCAGGCAAACCGCGAGATTCTGCAGTTGCTGGATGTGGACCACGATGGCACGCTGTCGGTTGCGGAGAGGCGGAACGCGCGCATCGCTATTTACGGGCACAGTTGGGGCGCTTCGGAAGCGGTAGCGCTGGCGCGGGTGCTGGAGAAAGAAGGCATCCCGGTGCTGCTTACCGTGCAAGTGGACAGCATTGAAAAGCCGGGCGAGGATGATGAGTCGATCCCGGCGAATGTCGCGCAAGCCGCCAATTTTTATCAGCGGCGAGGTTTGCTGCAGGGCCGGCGGGCGATTCGTGCGGCTGACGCCTCGCGCACCGAGATCCTGGGGAATTTTCAGTTCGACTATAAGACGCATCCGGTGGATTGCGGAGGATATCCATGGTACGCGCGTGCGTTTATGAAGCCGCACATCGAGATTGAAGCGGATCCGAGGGTTTGGGGTCAGGTAGAATCTTTGATTCGGTCGAAACTGGGTTCGGCGGTTGCGATGGGCATGGAGTAGGCCGCAGTCGCGGCGCGGCGTCGCTCGATTGCCGGGAGGAGCGACTGGACCGCGGCACTTTTGTGCGTGCTGTAGTTGTCCAAGATGAGATGGATATCGAGTTCCGCAGACACTCTTTGCTGCGATGACGCGGCAGGCAACTGCCAATGACCTTACAGTTGAGGATGTTGAACGCAGCAAACAGCGTGGGGGTCCGTGCCGCTTGTAGGCTTTTGCCAAAATATAATTTCGTGGCGGCAATCCGCTGGGCAGAGCCTTCTTCATGCCCGGGGCGGACACCAAACCGGCGGTCATAGCGGCCCACGTGCGCGACATGCCGTACTTCCAGCTTCGCGACAGCCAGTCTGCATGCGTATTTCGACCGGTGAAACAAGGACCGGGCTTCTGGGCGCGCCTGGTAGTACGCTGCACTGGAAAACCAAGGAGCCTTGCGCGGGACATTCGGATACTCTTTCACACGCTGGCTCCCAGATCACCAGTCGATCGGATTGAGACGCTGGCATCGTCCCGGGACGCTACCATCGCCCGCGAACGCATGCTCACGCTGCTGTCGGCCCTGCTTGGGATTTTGGTGTTAGTGTTGGCGGCAGCGGGAGCCTACGGGATCACGCGTATTCGGTCGCAAGACGAACGCGCGAAATCGGCCTCCGAGTGCCGGTCGGCGGGCAGCCCCTCGACGTAGTCTGGCTTTTCGTAAGGGAAAATCTGAGCCTATGTACTGCGGGCATGGTCGCGGGACTTCTCATGGCCCTGGCCGCCGAGCGTTCCGTTCGAAGCCTTCTCTACGGCGTTCCCTCGAGCGACTGGGCATCGCTTTCCCTCGCCGCCGCAGTTCTGCTGCCCGTCACCCTCACCGCGACTCTGATACCCCTCATGCGCGGGCTGTCCTTGGATCCGGCCCGCGCGTTGCGCGACGAAGAACAAGGCACGTGGCGCACTCTATGCCGTGAGCGGAGGCACCAGCGTCTTCAGGAATTCGTGCGCCACCCGAAAACCGCGCTTATACTGTTCCGTGAAATCGCGTTCGCTGTAAGGCGGATAAAAAAACTCGTCCTCATTCTCAATGTTCATGGCCCCGTGGTAGCCCACTTCCGCCAGCACCGAGAAGAAACCTTTCCAATCCATCGAGCCGTAGCCCGGCACGCGGAAGCGCCACCAGCTCGCGTGATTCACCGGCTGAATGCCCGCCCGCCGCACCACGTGCCAGAGAATCTCCGTGTCCTTCAAATGCACGTCGTAAATTTTATCCGCAAAGTCGCGCGCCGCCTGCACCGGGTCCATGAACTGCCAGATCAGGTGCGAAGGATCGAACTGCAGTCCCACATGCGGGCTGTTCCCAAACGCCTTGAACAGCGCCTCCCAACCCACCGGGCCCGTGGCGATGTTGGGTCCCCCGGCGTAAGGCTCCCACAGCACGCGCACCTTGTACTTCTCGCACAGCGGAAAATACTTCTCGGTATACACGCGCACGATTTCGTCCACCTGCGCGCTCAACGGTTCTCCCTTGATAGTGCCGGATTGCCCGCCGATGTTGGGTATTCCCAGCTTGCCGCACAGCTCGATGCACTTGGCGGCGTATTCGTTCTGCTTGGCGCGCCGCGCCGGATCCGGGTCGATGTGGTTGCCATCCACCGCCAGCGAAGATACGTAGATCCCCGCCCGCTGAATTTTGTCTTTTAGCGCCGCAATCGCGGCATCGTCCAGCTTGTCGGGGTTCAGCCGGAGCTGCATGCTGGTGAAGCCTTCCGCTTTGACGAACTCCAGGTTGGCATCGGAATATTCGCATAGCACGCCCAGTTTGGGCTTCCAGCTCTGTGTGCGAGCGCGTTGGGCCTGCAAAGCGGCCGCGGCCGGCAAAGCGGCCAGGATGGTGCGTCTGGTAATGGTCACGAAGATGACGATACAGCAGTGCGGGCCTGCATGGCAACCGTCCGGCCATCGCTATCTTTATGCCACTCGCATTATTTGACGTACCATGAAAATACACACAGATCCTTATGAGCGTTTCCGGAGACACTCTCGATGCGCCGCCTCTGGCCGCCGGCTATCGCCAGGCGGGCACGGTGTATGACGAGATGTCCGCCGCGCCCGGCATTCTGCGCCCGCACTGGGACAGGCTCATCGGTTCCATGTCCGCACTCGGCGTCGACGAGCTTGCGCGGCGTTGGAAGATCGCCCGCCAGCGAATTCGCGAAAACGGCGTTACCTACAATATCTACGGCGATCCGCTGGGGATGGACCGCCCGTGGAATCTGGATTCCATCCCTCTCCTGATTCCGCCGGCCGAGTGGGATGAACTCGAAGCCGGCCTGATCCAGCGCGCGCACCTTCTGAACTGCGTCCTGGCGGACCTCTACGGCCCGCAACAACTGCTTCACGGCGGCCATCTGCCGCCCGCGCTGGTGTTCGCCAATCCCGGATTCTGGCGGCCGTGCCACGGCATGCCCAAGCCGGTGCGGCCTTACCTGCACCTGCTGGCCGTCGACTTGGCCCGCTCGCCCGACGGCCAATGGTGGGTCATCGCGGACCGCACGCAAGCGCCTTCGGGTGCGGGATATGCGCTCGAAAACCGCACCGTTCTGGCGGAAACATTTCCAGACCTGTTCCGCGAGTTCCAGGTGCAGCGGCTGGCTTCCTTTTTCCGCACGTTTCGCGACAACCTGCTGAACCTTTCTCCCACGCGGCGGGACAATCCGCGGGTGGTGCTGCTGACGCCGGGACCTTTCAATGAGACCTACTTCGAGCATTCTTACCTGGCCCGCTATCTCGGCTTCACGCTGGTCCAGGGGGCCGATCTGACGGTGCGGGATAGCCGCGTATTCCTGCAAACCCTGGACGGGCTCAAGCCGGTGGACGTAATCCTGCGGCGCGTAGACGACAGCTTCTGCGACCCGATCGAGCTGCGCTCCGAATCTTTCTTGGGCGTGGCGGGTATGGTCGAAGCCGTCCGGGAAGGCAACGTGGTGGTGGCCAATGCATTAGGTAGCGGTCTGATTGAATCGCCGGCTTTCATGCCTTTCCTGCCGCGGCTAAGCCAGCGGTTGCTGGGCGAGCGTCTGAAGCTCCCATCCGTGGCCACGTGGTGGTGCGGCCAGCCCCAGCCGCTTCAATACGTGCTCGATAACCTGGATTTCCTGGTGATCAAGCCGGCGTTCCCCGCCCTCGACCCCGCCCAAACAATCGAGCCCGTAATTGGAGCGAAGCTTACCGCCGACGAACGCTCGCGAATCATAGCGCGCCTGCGCGAACGTCCCTATGAATTCGCCGGGCAGGAGTTATTGGATCTTTCTACGGTGCCGGTGTGGTCCCAGGATAGCCTGACTCCCCGCAGAGTGGTTCTGCGCGTCTTTCTGGCAGCCTCGGGCGACTCCTGGGTGGTCATGCCCGGCGGGCTCGCCCGCGTCTCTCCCGCGCTCGATACGCCTGTCGTATCCATGCAGCGCGGCGGTGGCAGCAAGGACACCTGGGTGCTTTCAAATGGACCGGTGGACGTATTCACGCTGCAACGTCCGCGCGACCAGCCGCTCGAGTTGAACCATGGCGAGGGCACCGACCTGCCCAGCCGCGCCGCCGACCATCTCTTCTGGCTGGGCCGCTACGCGGAACGCGGCGAGCACCTTGCCCGCGTGCTTCGCTGCATTCTGGTCCGCCTGACCGGCGAGTTCGGGGCGTCCGGCAGCTCGGAGTGGGATTCCCTGATGAAGTTATACGATTGCCTGGCATCGCCACACTCCCGGCTATCCGAGGACGACCCCCAAGGGCATCTGGATCAATGGCGGGATCTGGAACAGGAAATCCTGTCTCTGATTTTCGAAGAGCAGCGGCGCGATAGCCTGAATGCAGTCTTGGGCCGCGCCGCGCGGGCGGTCGCCGAAGTGCGTGCCAGCCTTTCGAGCGACATGCTGCGTATCGTCAGCCAGTTCGATGCCGCACATACATCCGCCTGGGGCTACGCCACCGCAGGCGAAGCGTTGGCTGTCCTGAATCGCTGTATAGGAATGCTCGCTGCGCTGCGCGGAATCGAAATGGAGAACATTACGCGTGGCGCCGGGTGGCATTTCCTGGGCGCCGGAAGGCGCCTCGAACGCTCCATCCAACTGGTGGATCTGTTCCGGGCTATTATCGTACCGCTGAATACCGCAACCTGGCCCACGCTCGAGATGCTGCTCGAAGTCGCCGACAGTGGCATGACTTACCGGTCAAGATATTTCACCGAACTGCAGGCCGCGCCGGTGCTCGACCTGCTGATGAATGAACAGGCCAATCCGCGCTCGCTGGCTTTCCAGATACACGATCTGTTAGAGCATTGCCAGTCCCTTTCGGGCCGGCCCGCTGGAGCTGTCTGGCCGTTTTCGAAACAGAGACGTTTGGAGGAAGCGGCCGGCGCTTTATTTACCGCGGACGTGCGCGCCCTGTGCCAGCCTGACGAAGACGGCATCCGCGCGCCGCTCGACCAATTGCTCGCCGCCACGGGTGCGGCGCTGCCGGCTTTGTCGGATGCCATCACGAACGTCTATTTCAGCCACGCTGAAATGGAGCGCGCCACTTGATCTATCGCGTCCGGCACAGAACGACTTACCAATACGAAGACCCTGTTTCGGTATCGCATCACGTGGTGCGTCTGACTCCGCGCAATCTTCCCCGGCAGGCATGCCGCGCCAGCCAGGTCTTCATCCTGCCTGCGCCGCCGTCCACCTCGGCCCACTTCGACTACTTCGGCAATACCCTGACTTTTTTCACGCTGGACGAGCCGCACGACCATCTCATCGTGGAGGCCAACAGCGACTTGGAAGTGACTGCCACTGCGCTCCCCGACTTTTCCGGGTCGCCTCCATGGGAGAGCGTGAGCGACTCGTTTGCCGGTTACCCTAGCGATGAGGTTCTGAACGCCTGGCAGTTTGTTTTCGATAGCCAACGGGTGCGCTCCCATCCGAAACTGGCGGATTATGCGCGCGAGTCGTTTCCTAAGGGACGCCCGCTGCTGGCGGCGGCGATGGATCTCACACGCAGAATCCACCACGATTTCCGGTTCGACAAGAAGGCCACCGAAGTCTCCACGCCCGTGCAGACCTTTTTCGAAAAACGCCGCGGCGTGTGCCAGGATTTCGCGCATCTGCAGATTGCGTGCATGCGGTCCCTGGGCCTGCCGGCGCGGTACGTCAGCGGCTATCTGCGGACCATGCCGCCGCCCGGACGCCCGCGTCTGGTGGGCGCCGATGCCTCGCACGCCTGGTGCTCCGCTTGGTGCCCCGGCGCCGGATGGGTGGATTTCGACCCCACCAATAATTGTGTACCCTCGGACGGCCATATCACCGTGGCTTGGGGACGCGATTACAGCGATGTCAGTCCGGTCTATGGTGTGCTGCTGGGCGGCGCGCACCACAAGCTGGACGTGGAAGTCGACGTGATGCCAATCCCCTAGTTTTCAAGTCCCCGTTCTGCCGCCCGCGAGTCTGGAGAATGCGCTCTCGACCCACTCGGAGGGTAATTCATTGACCGCCCGCCGCATGCGTTCCTGCCACCAATCCGAGATTTGTATGAGATCCTTGCGCTCGTACCGATGCTCGATCAGTTCGAAGCTCCCGCGTTTGTAAAGAAGGGCATCGATGGGAAAATCCACGTTCGCCGCGCACAGCCGCGTCGCGTCGAATGCCAGTATTCCCAACTTAAACGCATAGAGGATGGAATCGCCGTGAGTGAGCGACCGTTCCAGGATCGGCTTGCCGAATCCGGAATTGCCGATGATCTGATAGGGCGTGTCGGGGCCAATCTCGACCCAGTTGCCTTCCGGATAAACCAAAAACAACTGCTGCGCGGAGTCGGACGACATCTGGCCCCCGATCAGAGAGTAGATATTGAACTCAAAATCGGCTTGGCGGAGAGACGGGCCTTCTTCCGCCGCCAGCCGCCGCACCTCCGCCGCATACAGATTCACGATTTTGAAGAGGCGGTCGCGCGAGGCGATCTGCCGCGTGTATGCGTCTTCGAAATAGAGCAGGGCTTTATCGCGCAGCGAGCGCAAGCCTGAAGTCATGATAAAGAAAGAAAAGCCCGGCCCTTGATAGGCGGCCACCTTCTTCGCCACCAGCGACTCACTGCCGGAGAGCACTCGTGTATCGGCGATGCCCACCAGGCCATCTTCAACTGTAATTCCCAGACAAAACGTCATTATTTTCTATTCTAGCGTGGCGTGGCGCAAGCCCTTCATGTGTGCCGGCTGCGCTAGTGATGGAACTGCGGCCCTTCCACCTTTGGCCGGAATCCCGGCTGCGTAACGAACCATTCCAGATGCCGGCGGATGTCTTTCATCAGCATATCCGCCAGGTCGCACGTGAACCCGTTGCGCACCACCACGCGTTGCACCACCATCTCCTGCCGGTTGGCGGGCATACGATACGCGGGCACCTGCCAGCCGCGGTCGCGCAACCGGTCCGCGAGATCGTACAAGGACCAGTGCGCCCCGTCCTTCAAGGTCCACGCGATCACTGGCAGATCCGTGCCGCTGCTCACGAGTTCAAACGGCCCCAACTCCGCGATCTGGCCCGCCAGCCGCACGGCGGCATCCTGGCACGCCTGGTGAATCGCACGATAGCCCAATTTCCCCAGCCGGATCAAATTGTAGTACTGCGCCACCACCTGGCTTGCCGGCCGCGAGAAGTTGATCGCCAGCGTGGGCATTGTACCGCCCAGATAGTCGACGTTGAAGATCAGGTCCGGATGAAGATCCGCCGGCTCGCGCCAGATCACCCAGCCCACACCGGGATAGACCAAACCATATTTGTGCCCCGATGTATTGATTGATTTGACGCGCGGCAACTGGAAATCCCACCGCAATTCCGGCTGTAAGAACGGCGCCACAAATGCCCCGCTCGCGCCGTCCACATGGATCGGGATATCCAGGCCGGTCTTCTCCTGCAGCCGGTCCAGGGCGGAGTTCAACGCCGCGACATTTTCGTAGTCGCCGGTGAAAGTGCTCCCCAGCACCGAGACCACGCCGATGGTGTTCACGTCGCACGCCTGGGCAGCCCGCTCCGGATCGGTCACGCGCTCGTCGCCCTGCAAAGGAACGGCGCGCTCTTCGATATCCCAATAGCGCACGAACTTATGCCAGCAGACCTGCGTGTTCGTGCCCAGAACCAGGTTCGGCCGATCCACCGGCTTGCCCGCATTGCGCATTTTCTCGCGCCATCGCCATTTCAGGGCCAGCCCGCCTAGCATACAGGCCTCGCTGGAACCAATGGTGGACGTGCCTACGGCGTTCTCCGGATCGGGCGAGTTCCACAGCTTGGCGAGCATGTGTACGCAACGCATTTCAAGCTCCGCCGTCTGCGGATACTCGTCCTTATCGATCATGTTCTTGTCGAACGTCTCCGCCATCAGCTTGCTGGCTTCCGGCTCCATCCATGTACCGCAGAACGTCGCCAGATTGAAGCGCGAGCTGCCATCCATGATCAGCTCATCGTGAATCAGATGATAGGCCGTGGCGGGCGGCATACCGTCGTCGGGAACGTCATGCCGCGGCGCGGGTCCCAGCAGCCAGTGACGCGCATACATCGGCCGCATGACACGCAGTATTTCGTTCTTAGGATGATGGTGATCGTCCATGGGTGATCCTTCAGGGTTTCACAACGGTTACGTTGATGTCGCCCAAATCGCGCGTGGCCCCGTTGTTCGCCGTACACTGGACCACCAACTCATGGGTTCCCGCGCGGAATTTGCCGGTGTCGAGGCTGGCCGTCCAGCCCGCGTCCGCGCCGTGCGCGAAGGTAGGAAACGCTTTGGCCACATCCGGCCTGCTAATGCCCAGCCTCGCGGCAACGGCGTAGTTCCGATCGACGTACACGATGGCTTGCCGGATGCCGTCTTCGGAGAGCGCCCATCCCCTCACTTCGACAATCCCTTGCAGCGCCTCACCGCTACGCGGCCCGTCCATCACTCCGAAAGGAAGAGCTTCGCGGCCGCCTTCGCTGCGACAACCGGCAGCGGCCAAGACCAA
This sequence comes from Bryobacteraceae bacterium, assembly GCA_049516155.1. Lineage (GTDB taxonomy): Bacteria > Acidobacteriota > Terriglobia > Bryobacterales > Bryobacteraceae > Bog-159. The sequence continues at coordinate 16,004 of JBEKTJ010000183.1, read as the reverse complement.
CGGCAACGCCAAGAGAGTCTTGAAGATAAGTTTCCTCACAAAATCGCATTCCATTCTAGCAGACCGGTTGCCGCGGCGCTGAGCCGTATGCTACCGTTCGTTCGCATGAAATCATGGCAAGTACACGCCTTTTGCGAGCCGGAGCAGATGACGCTCGACGAGATTCCCCTTCCGGAGCCGGGTGCGGGGGAAGTGCGCATCCGCAACCACGCCGCCGCCCTTAATTTCTTCGACATCCTGCAGATTCAAGGCAAATATCAGATCCGGCCGCCCTTTCCGTTCACTCCGGGCGCGGAAGTCTCCGGCGTCGTCGATGCTGTGGGCGCCGAAGTGAAACACGTATTTCCAGGCGATCCGGTGACGGCCATGACCCACAACGGCGCATTCGCCGAATACTCGCTGGCGTCGGCCAGCCGCACGTTCCACACCATCGCTGGAATGGATTTCCCCGAAGCCGCCGCCATGCCGGTGGTGTATCACACATCGTACTTCGCGCTGCACCGGCGCGCGGCCCTGGCGCACCGGGAGTGGCTGCTGGTGCATGCGGGCGCGAGCGGCGTGGGCATGTCCGCAATCCAGATCGGCAAGGCCTACGGGGCGCAGGTAATCGCCACTGCGGGCAGCCAGGCGAAGCTGGACTTTTGCATGGCGCAGGGCGCCGACCACGCCTTGCCATACGCCGACGCCGGATGGGTCGAGCGGGTCAAAGAAATCACAGGCGGGCGCGGCGTGGATGTGGTTTACGATCCCGTGGGCGGCGATGTGTTCGACCTGTCGACGCGCTGCATGGCCGGCGAAGGACGCCTGCTGGTTGTCGGCTTCGCCAGCGGGCGTATTCCCAGCGCGCCGGCGAATCGCATCTTGTTGAAGGATATTTCCATCGTGGGCGTGCATTGGGGGCAGTATGTGCAACAGCATCCCGAGTTCCTCGGGCATACCCATGAAGTGCTGACAGCGATGTATTTGGGAGGTCAGATCGGTCCGGTAGTCGGCAAGACTTTTCGGTTGGAGGAAGTGCCGGCCGGATTGCGCGAATTGGCCGAGCGCAAGATTTTGGGAAAGGCCGTGGTGGTGATGGATTAGGGTGTGGGAGGAGGGCCGATGGCACAGAAGGTTTGGCTGATTACCGGAGCTTCGCGCGGTTTCGGAGCTGAGATGTCAAAGGCTGTGCTCGCGTCTGGCGATAAGCTTGTGGCAACCGCGCGTAACGCCACGAGTCTTGAACATCTCGGAAACACCGGCGCGGGGGGCAACTCAAATCTTCTTGCCGTTGCGCTGGACGTAACGGACGAGACGCAGGCGCGCGAGGCCGTGCAAGCGGCACTGAACCACTTCGGCCGCATTGACGTGTTGGTGAACAACGCCGGCTACGGCTTGATGGGCGCGGTCGAGGAGAGCAGCGCGGCCGAGGTGGAACGCCTCTACCGCACCAATGTTTTCGGGCTTTTGAATATGATACGCGCAGTGCTGCCCAGCATGCGGAAACAAGGGGCCGGACACATCATCAATTTTTCATCCCTTGGCGGCTACAGCTCCGCTCCGGGTTTTGGAGTATATTGCTCAACGAAGTTCGCCGTCGAGGGGATTACCGAGGCGCTTCATGGCGAGGTGGCTCCCTTGGGCATTCACGCTACCGTGGTCGAACCCGGATACTTTCGAACCGACTTTCTCGACACTAGTTCGCTGGCGGAAACCGCCGCGCGAATACCCGACTATGCAGCTACTGTTGGCAAGGTCCGCGAATTTGCGGCGGCGCATAACCACCAGCAGCCGGGCGACCCCGTAAGACTCGGCCAGGCGATCGTGGAACTCGCACATGCAGCCACGCCGCCTCTTCGATTGCCGCTCGGCACGGATACGCTCCGGCGAATCGCGGAAAAAAATTCCTTTGTCCAGGCGGAGGCGGAAAAGTGGCGCGCTTTGTCGGCGTCTACGGATTATCCGATTTAACGTGCAAAGCATACCCCGACTGTGGTACATATAGGTTTGCGGTGTTGGATGGGTTTCCTGACCCGTCCTTGCCGAGCGTTCGGCCTTTCCACAGACCCCCTCCGGTAACCCGGCGTCAACAACGGTAGCCTGAACTGCCGCACGGCTGACCTGGTAATCGATCGGCAATGCGCGACAAACCGGGCGCTCCATGGAAAGTTTTTTGAGATTTGTCTCGCCTGCGATTTTTGGAGTACCCATTCCCCATGGACAGTGATCGAAAGTACCGGCAGCACGGTTACATGGATTCGGACCGCTCGGATTTCAGAGACCGCCGCGGCGGCGACGACCGGCCTCGCACGCCTGGTCCCAAGCCGCCCCTCGATATCACCGGTCCGCGCTTGCCGCGGCTGGTCCAAGCGGTCACCGCGGCCCGCTGTTTCAGTTGTTCCACGCAACTGCCGAACGGGATCGACTGGAACGGCAACTGTCCGAAATGCAACACGCCGCTGCATTGCTGCAAGCAATGCACGCATTTTGAACCGTCCACCCGATTTCAGTGCATGAAGCCGATTCCGGTGCGCATCCCGCTGAAGGACAAGGCTAACGAATGCACGCTGTTTCAGCCGCGGGTCACGGTGGCGCGCGATGGCAACGCCTCCGCGCCTCCCAGCCCGATTATGGATACGCCCAGTTCGCCGGACGCCGCCCGCAGCGCGTTCGACAAGCTGTTTAAGAAGTAGCGGCGTTCAGGGCGTTTGCTCGGCATGCGGCGCGGTGGTTCGCAGGTGTTTGTAGTATCCCAGGTCTTCCCCGGTTAACAGCTTCGTTGCGTATATGATCTGCCCTGCATGGCCGGAGAAGTGTTCCACCACGTGATAGATGGCTTCGAGCACTGTTTCGTCGTAACTCTGCACGGTAAGATGTTCGGCGAGGCGTTCCGGCGCGAGCGCTTCAATCACGGCCACTGCATCGTCTATGACGCCGCGAAGATGCTCTGCCAGACCCGGCCTCGCGAGACCGGCCCGGGCCGCGAATTCCGCATCGCGCTGGCGGATATCCGGTTGCCCGCCCACCCCGGCAACGATCCACTGCCGGACGTTCCCGCTCAGATGCAGCACTAGGTTGCCCACCGCGTTTTCGGTTTCCGCGCCGCGCGCCCAGATTTGCTCTTCGGTCAGGCGGCTCAGGCAATCTTCGATGCGGCCGCTAAGCTGCCGCAGCTTGCGCGCGGAGAAATCCAGGAATAGGCGATCGCAGTCCATACCCAGCCAGCATACACCCCGAATCGCTTGGCGGGGCAGGCGAGCCCGCCAACTTCCTGGGTGAGCAACGGAACGAAGGAGCGGACTCAGTCGACCGCCCCGCGCCGCGAAATCCGCCCGGTAAGGCCGGAGTTTCCCAGAAACCGGCTCTCCAGTCCTCGCCAGACCGGCTTGCAATCGATCGACCAGGGCGTACACCGCGATCAATCGGGCGCCCGGGTCGCGTATAGTCCGGGCCCGCCTCGGGAAGCCAATTTCGGCGGGCGGCGAAATCGATATGAGGAAAGCTCCCTCACCGAGGAGGACTATATGGCTTTGCTTGGGCCCCTATTACTACGGCAAGCACAAATGGGACAACGATCTCCTGGACGTTCAGGAGACGCTCGAATCTGGGAATGCAGCCCACCGGCAGAATATTCGACTTCAGTCCGGGGCGCTCGATGTGGCTCGCAAACAGGTCGAGGAACTGCGCCAACAAACAGACCGGAACATCGACGAGTATGTGCACTTACTCGACGAATCTGTTCAAGCTTTTCATGCATTGCGACAGCAGGTTGAATACCGGAAACAAGAGATGTTTGCCTTTCTGGCCTGGCAGGCTCAACACCCCCTGTCGCCTGCGCCGCCGGGCCCCTCCTGGAGCCCTGTTCCACCGGCGCTCGGGCGTGGTCAATCCAGAGGGAGCTTAGCCGAGGGTATTGTGACTTCGGAATAGCTGCCGGGCGTAGCCGCATTCACGGCGGCGGCAATGACATCGAGGTGCAGTCGCACAAGCGGCCATTGAGGCGTGCTTAACACCACAAGGGCTATGCGCCGGCCAGTAAGGTTCTGTTGATGACGGATATTTTTGTCGGCGGTAAGAAGCACATCGAAGCCGGCGCGCTCCGCTTCGGCCAGCAAGTCGCCGTTGGTTAGGGTATCCCATCCCCGGTCTTTGGCCTTTGTAACGGTGTGGCCCGGAAGGAACCGGGCAATGCCGCGAGGCGTTACGTGGTCAAAAAGAATGCGCATCCGCGGGTACGTCTGCGTCAGGGATGGCGAACGGAAGCGGGTCAAGGCTACGGGCGGCAAATTCAAGTACCGCATTAATCTGTTCCCGCGTGATGTCGAACTGCTCGATGATTTCCTCGATGGTGGCTCCGGCTTCGAGGTTTTCAAATACGGCGGAAACGGGCATACGGGTATCGCGAAACACCCATGCTCCACTCAACCGACCCGGTACGCTTTCTACGGCGGGGCATTGGGACCAGTCCAGACTTGCTGTTGCCATGACCTGTGCTCCTCCCTTGAGAATACACTGCTACGCTGCCGCGCGGGGGCCAAGGCCAATCTCCATGCATTCAGCAGCATGCTAGATTATTCACAAATGACAGGACCCATGACACGACCAATGACGATGGGAGTAATTGTCGGGAATCGCGGATTCTTTCCCGACCATCTCGCCAAAGAAGGGCGCGACGAAATCATCAAGGCCCTCACGGCCGCGGGCATCGAGCCGGTAGTGCTCGACCCCACTGAAAGCAAGCACGGCGCCGTGGAAACGCGCGTGGAATCGCGCAAATGCGCAGACCTTTTTCGCGCCAAAAGATGTCCATCAAGTTCCGGCGCGACAGCTTCTGCGGCAAGATGTCGGCCTGCAATAACCTGACGCAGTACGGCATCCCCTACTCCATCACCACGCAGCACACCGAGGCGCCGGATTCCGATCTATTCCGCAAAGATCTGGAATGGTTCGCGGGCGTCTGTCGCGTCGTGAAAGGCCTGCGCCGAGTGCGCATCGGCGCTCTGGGCGCGCGCCCGGCGGCCTTCAACACGGTGCGTTACAGCGAGAAAATCTTAGAGGCGCATGGCATCTCCATCGAGACCGTGGACCTCACCGAAATCCTCGGCCGCATCCACAAAATGAAGGACAATGACGACGCCGCGCAAGCCAAGCTGGCCGCCATCAAGAGCTATGTTTCGACGGGCGGGATTCCGGACGAATCGCTGATCAAGATGGCCAAGCTCGGCGCGGTGGTGGATCACTGGATGAAAGAAACCGAGGTGGTGATGAGCGCGGTGCAATGCTGGACCGCCATTGAGGAGTACTTCGGCGTGGTCCCGTGCACCGTCATGAGCATGATGAGCAACGATCTGCTGCCCAGCGCTTGCGAGGTGGATATTTGCGGCGTGGTAGGCATGTACGCGCTGCAGCTTGCGTCCGGCACGCCCAGCGCGCTGCTCGACTGGAACAACAACTACGGCGAAGATCCCGACAAGGCCGTCTGCTTCCATTGCAGCAACCTACCGAAACATTTCTTCGCGGACGTGCGCATGGACTTCCAGGAGATCATCGCCGGCACGGTGGGCAAGCTGAATACCTTCGGCACCTGCGTGGGCAGAGTGAAGGCCGGCGCGATGAGCTTCTGCCGCGTGTCTACTAACGACAGCACCGGGAAGCTGCGCTCATACGTCGGCGAAGGCGAATTCACCGAGGATCCGCTCGATACGTTTGGCGGCGCGGGCGTGGTGCGGATCCCGCGCTTGCAGGATCTGCTGCGGTATATCTGCCTGGGGGGCTGGGAGCATCACGTGGCCGCGAATTTTTCCACGGTGGCGGGGATGGTGCATGAGGCTGGCTCGCGCTACCTCGGCTGGGACATGCACTGGCATCAGTAGGACAGGCCTCCTGGCCTGTCTGTTCTTGCCAATTCTCGCAACGCCCGCGCCACCGCGGCCAGAGCGCCGATCTGTTCGCATACGGTCTGCGCGATCTGTTCCGCCGAAAGAGCCATGCTGGCCGGATCGCCCGTGTGCGCCGCATGCCACGTTGCCGAGGTGACGTGCGGCCATCAACGCTTCCTCAAGCGCGGCGTCCGGCAGTTCGCCCATGTCGCAATTCAGATCGATGGCCATTGAAAGACCAAGAATTTAGCCGCCGATAAACGCCGATGAACGCCGATAGGACGCGGACCAAAACACACGCCGCGGCGTTCTGCAATTTCTTATCGGCGTTCATCTGCGTTTATCGGCGGCCAGAATGCTTTGCCAAACCTCACCTGCACTGGCATCGGTAGGACAGGCCTCCAGGCCTGTCCTAATTCGTCAACCCGCGAAAATCCCACACATACTTCCAGGTCGCCTCCGCGCCCCAACCCAATCCGGGCACGCTGAACGGCTGCGAGGGAGCGCTCAACGGCGTCTGCGTAATGACGACTTCCACGTTGCCTTCCGGCATTAAAGTACACTCATTGAAGTCGAGATTAAGAAGGGCGCTTTCGCCGCAGACGATAGGATAAGCACCATAGCTTGACGGTATGGCGACTAGCCCGGACCCGCCATATGACGAAGCCACAGCCTGGAAAGTGTTCCCAACGATGAACTGAACGGTGACTATGCTCCGGTCGTCGCCGCCCGTCCACGTGAAATCGTATTCCATGTCCCCGCAGGCGCCAGGTGAAGGGAAGGTCGGGTTGATGGTCTGGCATGGGGCTGCCAGTTGCGTGCCTGGCTGAGGGCTGGTGATCCCATTGTACGCGGAGTTCACGGTGATCGCCGCAATTGGCGCGGGGATATTAGGGTCGGCCGTAAAGGCGCCCACCTGGCTTCCGCCCTGCCCGGTGACCCGATACGCGCCGCCCTGCAGCGTTCCCGGCGCCAAAGGCGCACTATAGGTCAACCGTCCATCTTGCGTGGAAGGCGCCAACGCCACCGTGTTGATTCCCGGCCCGGAGACCGCCAACGTACCCGCATCCAGCGTGTTCGGAAGCGACGCACTGCAGGCGGGAGGCGCGCTCGCGAAAGGTCCGTACACCGCGTTGGTCGGTGGAATTGAATTGTTCGGATAGGTCAACGTGGGCGGCGGAAACGGGCCCGGTTGCGCAAAACCAAGTCCCTCGGCCTGGATGAACTGAGCGGTGATTGCTTCGGTGGAGGTTGAGCCTCCCACGTCGCTGATTGTGCTCTTCCGCCAGGTGACGATGCCCAACCCGCCGTCCGGTGGGTCCGCGCAGACGCCGCCCCCGGGCTGTATGCTCACATCCAATAACTGTGTGGAGGTGAAAGGCGCGTAACTGATGGGCGATGGCACGCCTGGATACCCGGCATTATCGGTAACCTGCGGCTGGAGCAGCGTTAGCGACAAGGGCACCCGGCACCCCTGTAGCGCCCCTTTCCATTGCCCCAGCGCGTTGGCCTGGTCGATGGCAACTTTACCGGGGGCCGGCCCCAGGTAAGAAAGCGTCAGGACTCCCGCGCTGGCGGTCAACCCAGGCGCGCCGAAGCTCACCGAGGTCAAACTGGCCCCGGATGAAACAAGGTGTGGAACCAGGTTATCGCCGCTGTTGTAGGTCCACGGGATGCCGTCCTGGCGATCAGTAAAGTCCAAGCCGCCTAGCCCCGTCAGGTAGATGGTCAAGCCCACGTCCGTTTCCGGATCGAGGCTGCTCCGTGGCGTGTTCAGGGTGACGCTCCCATCCGGGTGAACATTGTAGGCCACCGCCTGGCCGCAACCCGAAGTGTCCTGCGAGAAGATGCCGAGCGGACCCATCAGGTACGGATATGTTCCGGTAACGACTGGAATTTTGTATGGCGCGCTCGAACCCGCCGCCGTGCTGACGACTATGCTTGTTCCTTCTATCCCGTTCGGCGCCTGGGCATTGATCTGCGTGGGGGAAGCATAGAACAACGGCGCCAGCAGCGGTCCGCCCGGCCCCGTGAAAGCTACCGTGGCGCCGCCGAGCGCGGTAGGCAGCGGGAAGCCTGCAGCCGCCTTCGTCGAGGTGGCCAGATTCTGTCCCTTGATCGTAACCAGAACCTGCTGGGCAATCGAAGTGAGGGCAATGTTGCTCGCCGCGTTCTGCACACCGCCGCTCTCAATCACCGGCACTTGTGCGGATGCTCGTGGCGCGGCGGCCACGAGTGCGACTGTTGTAATAACCAGACACCACCGACGCATAAATCCTTTGGAACGGAAGCTGCAACTTATTATAGACCCGCGGCGCTGCGTAGCGCCCGCGCAACCGCGGCTACAATCTCCACTGACCCCGGTGTATCGCTATGCACGCAGATCGTCTGCACCCGCCCTTCGCCGGCCAACCTTAGGGCCTGCGCCGCCGCATCGTGCGGATCGGTAATCAAAGCATCTGCGAATTTACGCGATCGCAGGCTGCCATCCGGCTCGTAGCGGCGGTCCGCGAATCCCTCGGCCGCCACGCGAAAACCCATTTCGCGCCAGACGTCCAGCATCGCGGACCCGGCCAGCCCCACCAGCACCAGATCCCGACCGCCGAACCAGGCCACACCCTCGCCAATGGCGCGCGCCACATCCGGATTCTTCGCCGCAACGTTATACAACGCGCCGTGCGGCTTCACATGCGCCAGGTCGCCCGCCACCGCCGCGAGAGCGCCGATCTGTTCGCACACGGTCTGCGCGATCTGTTCCGCGGATAGCGCCATTTCCACGCGTCCGAAGTTGGCGCGATCCGGATAGCTTGGGTGCGCACCTACCGCGACACCGAGCCGACGCGCCATCTCCACGGTTCGCCGCATGCTGGTCGGATCGCCCGCATGCCCGCCGCATGCCACGTTCGCCGAGGTGATGTGCGCCATCAACGCTTCCTCAAGCGCGGCGTCCGGCAGTTCGCCAAGGTCGCAGTTCAGATCGATAGCCATTGAAAAACCAAGAATTTAGCCGCCGATAAACGCAGATGAACGCCGATAAGACGCGGACCAAAACACGCCGCGTCGTTCTGCAATTTCTTATCGGCGTTCATCTGCGTTTATCGGCGGCCAAATGCCTTTACCAAGCGTCGCGATTCACAACCCGAACCCGATACAACGGCTTATCGCGCTCGGCCGCATCCATCTCGTAAGCCTGCTCCGTCTTTGCCGCATCGTAGTCGCGCCACAGCCAGGCCAGCGACTCGGGCAGATCCAGCGCGGCTTGCGCGCTGTTGTGGGCCGCCTCGCCAAAACGGAAGTGAAAATCGTAGCCCTGCATCTTCAGCGAATTCGCCAGCTCGACCGCCTGCAACGGCCAGCTTCCGAATTGATTCTCGATGTCGTCCATGCCGTCGCTCTGCCAGATCCGAATGTTCTTCCGCGGCGTCTTGCGAATCAGGAACGGATAGACGTTCGCGCCATCCAGATGCTCTTCCGGGTGCCATTGCAGCGCCGTATAGCTGCCGATCGTCGAATGCACGCGGCTGAATTTCTCCGGAAAGTGCCAGGCCACGTTGAGCGCGCAAATGGCCCCCGAGGACTCGCCCGCGATGCCGCGCGAATAACCATCGGCGCGCAGCTTGTAAGTTTTCTCGACTTCGGGCAGCACTTCTTCCAGCAGATAGCGGCCGAACCGGTCCGACACGGTATCGTATTGAATGCTGCGCATGCGCGGCCCGGTGCCGGGCGAGATCATCACGTGGATCATCGGCGGGATCAGCTTCTGCGCCACCAGGTTTTCGGTGACGGTGAACAGGCGCAAGGCCGACAGGTCGCCGTTCACCAAGCCTTGCCCATCCTGCCAGACCATCAGCGGCGCCGGCTTTGCGGGGTCAACTCCGGGCGAGACGTAAACCCAGTAATCGGCAGTCGAGCCGTCGTAGATCTTGCTCGCGATGGTATGTTTTTCGGAGAGCGTGCCCTTCGGAACACCGGGTTTCGGATAGGAATCGGGATTGTATCCGGCCACATCGCGCCTGGGAAACAGCGTTTTGCCATCGGCGTGGAACTCGTAGGAATGCGTCACGCCGGTACGCATCTTCACCAGGCGATACCAATATCCGGAGTCCGGCACGCGTGCCATCGCCGCAAGAGGCTGCGCGTCAATCGATACCGTGGGCTCCTTGCCGGTTTCCGCCAAGAACAGGAAATCCTGCCCCCACACCAGCGCCGTGCCCTGGTTTTTCAAGTTGGGGAAGTTCGTGGCAAGCAATGCCTTCAGCGCTGGCGGATTGACGCGCGCCGCTTCCACGATGGATTCGAGCGGGTGCGTTTGCGCGCACATCGCAGCCATCGAAATAGGCAACAGTACCGAGAATTTGATCATTCCAAGCCTGAACTTTTATCGGCGTTCATCGGCGTCCATCGGCGGCCAAAACTCTTACCACGCGAAGCCCCACATTATGCAGCCGGCTCACCGGGAATTCGAAGTTGCGCGCCGTGATGCGGCAATACTTTGCAGGATCCAGCCAGCTCCCCCCGCGAAAGACGCGATACGATCCCGACGCGGGCCCGTGCGGGTCGGCCGCCGGGCTCTCCGCGTAGTAATTCAGGCCATACCAATCCTGCACCCACTCCGCCACATTGCCCAAAGTATCGTACAGGCCGCGCGCGCTGGGCTGCTTTCCGCCGACCGGCTGCGTGCTGTCTCCGGAATTGTCCTTATACCATGCGCGCTCGGCCAAGCCCACCGCATCGTCCTTGCAGGCGTACTCCCACTCGGCCTCCGTCGGCAGCCGGTAAGCGTGGTCGCGATCGCGCGCGTTGAGCCGCGCCAGAAACACCTGGATATCGTCCCACGACACGCTCTCTACCGGCAGGGACGGGCCTTTGAAATGGCTCGGATTGCTGCCCACCGTTGCGCCTCCCGGCGTAGCCCGCACCGCGCCGGCTTTAGCGTGCGGATCGAGCATCACGGTTTCCCATTGCGCTTGCGAAACCTCGAACTTGCCGATCTCGAAATCCTGGCTGATGCGTACGCGATGCACCGGCGCTTCATCCGCCTCGCCGCTGGCCGATCCCATCCGGAATTCGCCGGCGGCAATGTGCACCAGGCCGCTGCCATCCAGCAATGCCGTGAGGCCGTAAGCGGCGGGATCCTGTTGTGCGCGCAACCGGGGCAAGGCGAGCGCGGCGGCCGCACCCGCCAGAAAACGCCGCCGGGGTAACCGGGAGTCGAATACAAACGCCATTTCCAGAGGTATTATAAAACAATAAGGCATTCGGAACCGGGGAGGCACTGCACTGAGACTACGGATAATCGCGACTGCTCTAACGCTCGCCTGGTCTCTGTGCGCCGCGGATGCCCCAACAGCCGATTTCGATTCGGCCGTGAAGCCGGTGCTTTCCAAGACCTGCGCCCTATGCCACAACGACAAGCTGTCGTCCGGTGGCCTCAACGTCAAGCTATTGATGTCGCAGGATTCGATCGCGGCTTATCGCGACGGTTGGGAAACAATTCTCGACAAGCTGCGTGGCGGCGAGATGCCGCCCAAAGGCATTCCCCGCCCGCCCGAGGCGCAGATGGAGGCGCTGATCCACTACGTGGAGGGCGAATTTGAAAAGGCCGACCGCAATATCAAACCCGACCCAGGGCACGTCACCGCGCGCCGCCTGAACCGCAGCGAATATTCGAACACCATTCGCGATCTGCTGGCCGTGGATTTCCGCGCCGATAAGAACTTCCCCACCGACGACTCCGGCTATGGTTTCGATAACATCGCGGACGTGCTCACCATTTCTCCAGTGCTGATGGAGAATTACGTGGACGCCGCCGAGGTCATCGCCTCGCGCGCCATGGGCGCCGATCCGCTGCCGAAGAAGCCGCTCGAAGTGCAATACCACTCGAAAGACAAGACCATCCAGCGCCTGGACCGAAGCACCATCGAGGTCTCGCATCGCGTGGAATGGGACGGCGATTACGTGATCCGGTTCGGGATGCCCGGCGAGCGCAACGCCGACTCCAAGCCGGTGACCCTCGGCTTCTGGATGGACGGCACGTTGCTGAAGACGATGCCTGTCGAGACAAAACCTTCGAAGCTCGTCTACTTCGAGCCGTATTCGGAAGCCGAGGTGCGCATGTACCTGCCCTCCGGCGATCATGTCTTCCGTGCAGGCTTCATCGACGATGACTTCGTCAAGACACTGTCCGATAAGGACGCCTACAGCAACAAGAAGAATAAGTATCTGAATTCGATGGTGTTCGTGGGCCCGTACCCTACGGACGTCGAGCGCGCCAGCCGCAAGAAGATTCTGATTTGCGATCCGAAGTCCGGGCAGGCGTGCGTCGAGAAGATCGTTACCGCGCTGGCGCACCGCGCTTATCGGCGGCCCGCCACCCGCGCCGAAGTTGCCTCGCTGCTGAAGTTCGTTGCACTGGCCCGTTCGCGCGGCGAAACCACCGAGCAAGGCATCCAACTGGCAATTGAAGCTATCCTGGTAACCCCGCAGTTCCTGTTCCGCATCGAGCACGATCCTAACCCCACCGACGCCCAGGACATACACCGCATTGGGGACGTCGAGATAGCGTCGCGGCTCAGCTATTTCCTGTGGAGTTCCATGCCGGATGACGAACTGCAGGGCCTCGCCGAATCCGGCAAGTTGCACGATCCGGCCGTACTGGACGCGCAGGTGAAGCGCATGATGGCGGACAAGCGCTCGGCCGCGCTGGCCAGCAACTTCGCCGGCCAGTGGCTGGAAATCCGCAATCTGGATGTGGTGAAACCAGACCCCGACAAGTTCCCCGAATGGGGACCGGAATTGCGCGACGCCATGAAGACCGAGACGCGCATGTTCTTCGAATATGTGCTGCGCGAGAACCGTCCGCTTTCCGATTTCATCGACGCCAAGTATACGTTCCTGAACGCGCGGCTGGCCAAGTTCTATGGCATCCCGGGCGTGACTGGCCCAGATTTCCGCCGCGTGGAATTGACAACCGGCCAGCGCGGCGGCCTGCTGAGCCAGGCCAGCGTGTTGACGGTTTCGAGCTACCCCACGCGCACATCGGTGGTACTGCGCGGCAAGTATGTGCTGAACAACATCCTGGGATCCGAGATTCCGCCGCCTCCTCCTGATGTACCGGCGCTGGATGAAAGCGCCGTAGGCACGCTGATGTCCTTGCGGCAGCAGATGGAGAAGCACCGCGCCGATCCGATGTGCTCCTCCTGCCACAACAAGATGGACCCGCTGGGGTTCGGTCTGGAGAACTACAATGCCATCGGCAAATGGCGCACGGAGGATGGCAAGTTCCCCGTGGACGCCAGCGGGACGCTCCCGAATGGCAAGTCGTTTAAGACTCCGGACGAGATGCGCGCCTTGTTGATGGCGGGGTTGCCGCAGTTTTCACGATGCCTGACGGAGAAGATGCTGACCTATGCGTTGGGGCGCGGCCTGCAGCCGTACGACCGGCGCACTGTAGATGGCATCAACCGCGACATGGCGGCATCCGGATATCGTTTTCAATCGCTGATTTTTGATATTGTACATAGCGCTCCGTTCCAAATGGGCCGGGGCGATGCAAGCAAGGATACCCGGCCAAAAGAGGTGGCTCAACGATGATTACCAAGAAGGCACTGCCCAGAAGATCGTTCCTGCGAGGGATGGGCACGGCCGTCGCGCTACCGTTTCTGGATGCGATGGTGCCGGCGCTGGCCTCCGCCACAACTTCAAAGCCCCCCGTCCGGATGGCCTTCGTCTACGTGCCCAACGGCATCATGATGAACGGCTGGAATCCGGATTACGAAGGCAAGCTGGGCGAATTGCCGCGCATCCTGAAGCCGCTCGAGCCGTACCGGGAGGACATCACGCTCTTCGGCAACCTGACTCACAACACTGGGCGTGCTTTGCTGGACGGCGCGGGCGATCACGGCCGCTGCTGCGCGTCATACCTGACCGGCGTGCAGCCGCGCAAAACCGTTATCGATATCAAAGCCGGAGTGTCGTTCGACCAGATCGTGGCGAATCAAGTGGGCAAAGCCACGCGCTTCCCTTCCCTCGAGCTGGGCATGGAGGATGCACGGCAGGCCGGCGATTGCGACTCGGGTTATTCCTGCGCTTACACCAACAATCTGGCATGGAAGAGCGAGACTCAGCCGCTGCCGCCGGTGCTCGACCCGCGCGCGCTTTTCGAACGGCTGTTCGGCAATGGCTTGGCGCTGACGCCCGCGGCCCGTGCGCGCGAAAATCTGTACCGCCGCAGCATTCTCGATTTCGTCAGCGACGACACGCGCAAACTGGAGACCGGCCTGGGCCCCACCGACCGGCGCAAGCTCGACGAATACCTATCGTCCATCCGCGAGATCGAACGCCAGATTGAGAAAACCGAGAAGACCAACGCGCAAATCGATCCGCATATGGAGAAGCCCTACGGCGTGCCCGCGGATTTCGCCGAGCACTTCAAGCTGATGACCGACATGATGACCGTGGCTTTCCAGTCGGACCTGACGCGCGTGATCACATTCCTGGTCACCCATGAAGGCACCTCGCGGCCCTACCGCGAGATCGACATTCCCGACGGCCATCACCCGTTGACGCATCACCGCAACCAGCCGGACCTGATCGAGAAAGTGACCCAGATCAACTCCTATCACGTGCGGCAGTTCGCCGCCTGGATCGCGAAGTTGCGTACCATCCGCGAAGGCGATGGCTCGCTGCTCGACAATTGCATGATCGTCTACGGCGCGGGGCTCTCCGACGGAAACCGCCATCTGCACGAAGACCTGCCCACCCTGATCGCCGGGCGCGGCGGCAGCCACTTCAAATCCGGGCGCCGGATCGTCTACCGGAAAGAAACGCCCATGTGTAATCTCTATCTGGCGATGATGGACCGCATGGGCGTACACGTCGAGCATTTCGGCGATTCGACCGGACGCCTGGACGCGCTGGATCTCACCTGACATGCAGTTTCCGATACCGGCCAAGCCGCCCGTAGGCATCGTGTTCGACTCCGCGATGGGCCGTATCGACGATGTGCTGGCCCTGGCCATGCTGCACGGCTTCGACGGCAAAGATCAGGCGCGCATTGCGGCCGTTTGCGTCAGCCGCGCGGATCTGCAAGCTGCGCAATTCTGCGATGCCCTGGGACGCTTTTATGCCAGCGCCACCAGCGGTCCCGCGGCCATGTTCATGCGCTTCGCGCCGATCGGGTTGGCTGACGGCAAGCCCGCCGCCGCATCGGTCATGTTCAGCAAAGCGGCCTATGCGAACGCGGTCAAGAACATCAACGATACAGCCGACCCCGCCACCCTGATCCGCAACGAACTCATGGCCCAATACGACCAGAATGCGGCCGTGGTGCTGAGCGGCCCAGCCACCGATCTCGCAAAGTTGCTGGATATGCAAGGCGTCAAGGAATGGATTGCCCGCAAAGTCAGGCTGCTTTGCGTGGCGGACAACGGCCTTCAGGCGGATGCCGCCGCCGCTGAAAAGGTGTTTGCCGAATGGCCTACGCCGATCGTGACGGCGGGGCGCGAGATCGGCGAGGCGCTGCCGTTTCCCGGCGACAGCATCGAGAAGGATTTTGCGTATGAGAACGCCCATCCCGTGGCCGGTGCGTACCGCGCCTTCAAGCCGATGCCCTATGACGCGCCGTCCTGGGCCATGGCCGCGATGCTTTATGCCGTGCATCCCAACGACGGCTACTTCAAGCTCTCCGGCACCGGCCATCATCGGGAACTGATCGTCGATCCCGAGCAGAAGGATCGCATTATCAGGACCTACATCGAAATGGCCAGCGCCAAGCCGGTGCCGCGCAAGCCGCGGCATCCGGTCGACGAAAAGAAAGACGAGAAGAAAGACGAAAAGAAGGTAGAAGCCGGGAAGTAGCGGCACCGCCATCCACCAGCCGCACACCATTTGATATAGTGTCCCGCATGAGCCGAACACTGATCGCACGAGCCGCCGCGGGCGCACTGCTCCTCACGGGTTGCTGGATCGCATACACGCAAGACCAGGGCAAGCAGCCACCCGCGTTGACCCTCAACAAAGTCAAGGACGATCTTTACGAAATCGAAGGCGACGGCGGCAACGTCGCCGTGTACGTCACTGGCGAAGGCGTCATCCTGGTGGACGATAAGTTCGAGCAGGACTACGAAAACATCATGGCGAAGGTGA
>JBEKTJ010000182.1:0-21826 GCA_049516155.1 Bryobacteraceae bacterium | reverse complement strand
GGCGACGGCACATTCGATGATGTCACCGCGCGCGCCGGCCTGCTGGGCAAAGACTTGGGATTCAGCTTCGGAGTGGCCGCCGGCGACTACGATAACGACGGCTTCGAGGATCTGTTCGTCTGCAACGCCGGGCGCAACGTCCTTTACCACAACAACGGCAATGGCACTTTCACGGATGTCACCGAACGGTCAGGCATCGGCGGCAAGCCGAAAGACGTGATCAGCGTGGCGGCTGCCTGGTTCGACTATGACAACGACGGCAAGCTGGATCTGATTGTTTCCAATTACACCGAGTGGACTCCGCAGACGGACAAGGTCTGCGCGTCGAACGGCCGCGAATATTATTGCCATCCTAAGGTGTATGCCAACGTGGCGCACCGGTTGTATCACAACTTGGGTAATGGGCGCTTCGAAGATGTCACCGACGTTTCCGGTTTCGGCAAGGAACTGGGGAAGGGGATGGGCATCGCCATCGCGGATTTCAACGGCGACGGGTATATGGACGTATTTGTGGCCAACGATACGGTGCGCAATTTCCTGTTCATCAACCAGAAGAACGGGACGTTCAAGGAATCCGGCTACGAGTGGGGCGTGGCCTTCGATGAGAGCGGCAACGCGGGTTCTTCCATGGGCGCGGACGCCAAGGACTACGATAACGACGGCTGGCCCGATATCTTCTATAACAACCTGAAGGGCCAGATCTGGGGTCTGTTCCACAATACGGGCGGCAAGTACATGAGCTATGCTTCCGGCGTTTCGCGCGTGTCGCGCTTGAGCGTGCGCAGCTCCGGTTGGAGCAACGGCTTTGTAGATTACAACAACGATGGCTGGAAGGATTTGTACTCCGCTAATGGAGAGATCGATAACGTGGGCGAAATCTCGCGCCAGCCGGACACTATGTTCGAGAACGTGGATGGCAAGCAGTTCCGGGATGTCTCCGGGTTGCTCGGCGCGGATTTCAGCCATGCGGGCTTCCAGCGCGGCTCGGCGTTCGTGGACCTGAATAACGACGGTTTCATGGACTTAGTGGTGACATCGCTGGACGAGAAGCCGCGCATTCTGATTAATTCGGCGGATAACGGCAATCACTGGCTGTTAGTGGATACTATCGGCCGCCGCAGCAACCGCGACGGTGTCGGGGCCGTATTAAAGCTGACGACCGGGTCGGGCCGCACGCTGTACAATCATGTAACTACTTCGGACGGGTTTATGTCGTCGAGCGACAAGCGGGTACACTTCGGGCTGGGGGCGGAGAAGGTTATTGAGTCGTTGGAGATTCGCTGGCCTAGCGGGATTGTGCAGACGTTGAAGAAGGTGCGGGCGGATCGGATTTTGACGGTCACGGAACCGGCGCGGTGAGGCTGCGCACGGCGGTGTGACCCGGCAGTGCGTGAGCACCACCGGCCCTCAAGTCGATTTGATTCCATTGGCGCCAAGCCCTCGGCCGGGCACATCCGATTAGCGGGAAGGTTTCACCACCGAGCAAGGGAGCCGAAGGCGGCTCGTCAGATGAGGAGGAATAGGCCAGGGCGTCTCCAGGGTTGAGATATTGAAGTCACCGACGTTTTAGATCTCGTTCATTCCTATGAGCATCATCGGCGTGCTGAAGGTGAGGACGACCGTGTTAAAAGGTCCGGAGCCCGGATTGCTTGGAAAAAGTTTGAGGCCGCGGGACTTCCAAAGATCACACCGGAAGGACCGCCAATGCCGGCATAGAGACCGCCCGAAACGGTCATGCCCAGACCGGCAAATTGTGTCGCGACAAAATCCTCCCGAGCCACATGTCGATTTTGGGTCCCCGTGCTCGCTAGGCTAGGCAGTCAGCCGCAAGCAACAGTTATGCTGTTTATTCGGAGTCAATCATGCTTGCCGTACACCTGGAAAACGGACGCGTAGAAGTACGCAGCCAACCGCGTCCGCAGCGGCCCCCCGGCTTCGCCCTGATCCGCCTGCTGTACGGCGGCATCTGCAATACCGATCTGGAACTGCAGCGCGGTTACTACGGCTTCGCCGGCACGCCGGGACACGAATTCGTCGGCGAAGTGGTCGAAGCGGATTCGCCCGCGTGGGTTGGGCGCCGCGTGGTGGGCGAGATCAACCTGGCCTGCGGCGGGTGTGCGTGGTGCCGGCGCGGCCTGGGACGCCATTGTCCGGCGCGCACGGTTCTGGGCATCGTCAACCACCCTGGCGCGTTTCGCGAGTTCCTGACTTTGCCGGAACGCAATCTGCACGCACTGCCGGATACGCTTCCCACCGAGCGCGCCGTCTTCGTGGAACCGCTGGCGGCCGCCTGCGAAATCCTGGATCAGGTAGCGCTGCCCTGTGGCGCCGAAATCGCCGTACTGGGCGATGGCAAACTCGGCCTGCTCATCGCGTTGGTGCTGAATGCGTATGGCTACCGCGTCCATCAGTTCGGCCGGCACGCCGAAAAGCTGGAGGTCGCGCGACGGGCAGGCGTGGCTACGGAGGCCGCGCAAGGGCCGCTGCCCGAGATGGCCTACGATTGGGTCGTGGACGGCACCGGTTCGCCCGAAGGCTTGCGCCAAGCCGTGCGCATGACGCGCCCGTGCGGCACGGTGATTCTGAAATCTACAATGCACGGACTGGTGGGTGTGGACACCGCGCCGGTAATTGTGAATGAGATAACCCTGGTGGGCTCGCGCTGCGGGCGGTTCGAACCGGCGCTCGATCTGCTTAACCGCAACCTGATACCGGTCGAAGAGACGATCTCGGAAGCGTTCCCGCTGGCCGACGCTCCGCGCGCGTTCGAGCGTGCTGCGCAGAAAGGCGTGTTGAAGGTGCTGCTGCGATGAGAACTATGCCGCGCTGGATTTGGGCCTGTCTGTCCTTCCCGCTGGCCGCCACGCTGCTGGGTGCGCAAACGGATCCCGAGGCCCAATGGAAGGCCTTCCTCGCATGGCTTAGCGCACGGCCGCCCGACAGCAGGCCGGCCAATCTGATTCGCCCTTACCGCTCGGAGCTAATCCGGCAGGGGATGTCCCCAGCCGAGGCCGAACGCGAATTGGATCGTCTGGGCCACTTGGCTTTCACCCGCCCGGATGGCGCGAAAGTGCTGTGGAACAAGGTCTACGGCGGCCACGACCCCATCTTCGTGCAGACCCCGAACGCGCTGCTCGCCAATGCGATCGAGGGCCGCAAACCCGGCAAGGCTCTGGACTTCGGCATGGGCCAGGGACGCAATGCGATCTTCCTCGCCATGCAGGGTTGGGACGTTGCCGGCTTCGATCCTTCCGACGAAGCCATCCGCCAGGCACAGGCCAACGCGGCGAAGGCCGGCGTCAAGATTCGCGCGCTAGTCGCGTCCGACGACCAATTCGATTTTGGCGCGGCGAAGTGGGATCTGATCGCCATGACCTACATCCGGTCGCCCACCGCGCGCGACGCCGAGCGCATCCGGCAGGCGCTCGCCCCTGGCGGGATCTTCGTCTATGAGAACGGAAGCGACCGGCACAACGAACTGCTGAGGCTGTTCCTTTCGTTCCGTATCTTTCGCTTCGAAGACGCGGAGGCCTTCCCGGATTGGAATCCCGCCGAAAAAATCCGCCTGGAGCGCTTGGTGGCGGAGAAGCCACGGGAGTAATATCTCATCATGACTATATTCCGGTTGTGCGCCGCACTTCTTATCGCAAGTGCCGCTTTTGGCCAGACATCCATCGTGCTGCGCTCTGCGCGATTGCTGGATGTCGAATCCGGCAAAATGATCGCACCCGGCGAAGTGCTCGTCACCGGCGATCGCATTGCCGAAGTGGGCGCGACGGTGACGCATCCACCGGCCGCGGAAATCGTCGAATTGGGCGACCGCACCTTATTGCCGGGCCTGATCGACGCGCACGTGCATCTGTTCCTGCATCCGGGCGCGGAAGATCTGCAGACCGTTGAGGAATCCGTGCCGCAGCGGACCGTCCTGGCCTTGTTGGCAGCCAAGGCCGACCTGATGGCCGGCTTCACCGCCGAACGCGATATGGGGACCGAAGGCGCGGGATCCGCCGACACGGCGGTGCGCAACGCGATTGACCGGGGACTTGTACCGGGGCCGCGCCTGCGCATCAGCGGCAATGCCGTGGATATACTGGGCGGCCACGAGGACGCCATCGGCTACAACCCCGCCCAGCATGTGCTGCCTAATGCCACCTGGGCCAACAACGCGGCCGAACTGGTGGCGGTGATCCGCGGGCAGTTTAAGGAAGGCGCGGATTTCATCAAGATCTACGAAACCGGCCGCGACGCGCTCCGCGACGGGAAGTTCTCTACGCCATATCAGTACACCGAAGCCGAGTTGCGCGCCGCCGTGGAAGAAGCCGCGCGCGTGGGCAAACGCGTGGCGGTGCATGCCACCGGCGAGCCCGGCACGCTGTATGCGGCGCGCGCAGGAGTGGCTTCTGTCGATCATGCCTTCCAACTGGGCGAGGAAACCATGCGCATGATGCACGAGAAACAGATCTTCGCGGTACCCACCTTCGCGATCGTGGAATACTTCGCCGAGCATGCCCCGTCGCCTCAGGCGGCCGAGCGCGAACGCGCGATGCTCGAATTCCACGCGCGGGAATTCCGGGCGCAGATTGCGGCGGGCGTGCCCATGGCGATGGGTTCCGACGTCGGTCCGTTTCCGCACGGCACGCAAGCGCGCGAGTTCGTGCTGATGGCGAAGTACGGCATGTCGCCTCTGGCCGCTATTCAGGCCGGCACTGTAAATGGCGCCAGGCTACTCGCGTGGCAGGACCAGATCGGTGTCTTGAAGCCGGGCTATTTTGCCGACGTGGTCGCGGTGCCGGGCGATCCTTTGCAGGATATCGGGGTATTGCAGAAAGTCGCCTTCGTGATGAAGGGCGGCACGATTTACAAGCGGTGACTAACGCCGTACACAGCGCATCCAGGCGCCCAGCGACAGACCCGCCCGCGCGCTGAGGATGGCGGTTGCCAGGGCCAAGGCCATGCGGAACCAGAACTCCGCCGCGCTGCCTTCCACCTGTGTAAAGACGTATCGCACCCACTCATCGTCGAGTGGCACGAAGAAAGGGAAATATTGTGTTCCGAAGACCCAATTGCGCGCGGCCGGCGACTGTAGAAAATTGGCGAACGGCCACTGTGCCGCTGCGAACACTGCCAAAAACACCGCGCCGAGAACGGCGGAACGCCGCCAGCCGCCCCAATTCCGCAGCCTCGGGCGCAACAGATCGAGCGCCACAGCCGGCGCCAGGATCAGCAGCGGGAATGGCGGCGGAATGAAACGGGTCACATGGTGATAGACCGGTCCCAGCTTCGGCTCCGCGGGAAACAGCGGCAGCAGCCACAGGAACAGCAGATTCAGCGTGGTAAAGATGCCGGCGATCGCGGTGCCGGCCCAACGGAATTGGGAAACCTGCGCCACGACCACTAGGAACATTGGTGTAAACAGCGACATCAGCAGGTAAAACAGCCCGCTATGCATGGAGTCGGTGAACGTGTATTCCTGGAAGACGGCGATGGCCATGCCCAGCAGGTACGTGAACATGTAGATCAAGAGCGCCTCCAGCTTGCGGCGGAGGACGCCGTCGGCGCGGTTCATTTCGCCGAGGATCAATATCACCGCGCCAAAGCGGATGGCCATGAGCCCGAAGATCAGCACCACGTGCGGCGGGCTCAAGATCTTGACATCCAGTCCGTAGGCTGCGTGCCACCAGTTATCGAACGGCGCGGAGGAGACCATCGCTACCCCGCCCCAGCAGCACAGAAAGGCGCCCAGGGGTCCGAGGAAGCCCCAGATGCGGACGGCACCGGCTCGCTCGGCGGGCGAGCCGCTCAAGGTTGTGTGGAAGATTAGCCAAGCCGATGCCGCTCCCGCCAGAATGCCGCCGAAGTGAATGAATAAGTGGGGCGCCGTCCAAAACGTATCGCGTCCGATACTTTCATGCCAGGAAATGTCCCAGACTCCCCCGAATGACGCTGAGGTCACCGCCACGGCGCATGCCCAGATGTACCAGGGCACCGAGCCGCGCCGGGCGGCGGTGTTCTCGTGCCACGCGACTGCCGCGCTTTGAGCCATAGCTAGATTTTGACATAACCGTTCGGCTTTCCATGAAACCCGCCGTGCCGCTCGCTGCCCACCGCGCCGGTACATCCAGCGCCACCTCACATGGGGACGTAACAGTTCTAGCGCCTTTCCTCGGTACCTGGGTCTTCCTCCAATATCACCTATGCCCTACAACCCCGCGCGACGCCATAATGCATCGACGCGTCCCTTCACCTCATCCGACATGCGGATAACGCCCGGCCACGGCCTCGTAAACCCTTCCCCAGGCCACTTACGCGTAGCATCCACCCCCATCTTAGACCCGTAGTTCGGCAGCCTGCTGGAATGGTCCAACGAATCGATAGGTCCCATCGTGAATTGTATGTCCCGCTCCGGGTCGATGTTATTCAGCGCCTTCCACGTTACTTCTCGCACATCCTGCACATTTACATCTTCATCCACCACCACGATGCACTTACTAAACATCGCCTGACCCAAACCCCAGATCGCGGACATCACTTTGCGCGCGTGCCCCGGATAGGACTTGCGGATCGCCACCAGGATCAGGTTGTGGAAGATGCCCTCGGCCGGCATACAGATGTCGCGCACTTCCGGCAGTTGCATGCGCATCAGCGGCAGGAAGATGCGCTCGATGGCTTTGCCCATGTAGAAATCCTCCATGGGCGGCGGTCCCACGATAGTCGTAGCGTAAATCGGATCCTTGCGCTGGGTCACAGAGGTGACATGAAACACCGGATATTCGTCGGCCAGCGAGTAAAATCCGGTGTGGTCGCCGAATGGCCCTTCGGTGCGTAACTCGCCCAACTCCACGAAACCTTCGAGCACAATCTCGGCCTGCGCGGGCACTTCCAAATCGCAGGTCCGGCACTTCACCATCTCCACGGGACTGCCGCGCAGGAAGCCCGCGATCATCATCTCGTCCAGGTCCGGCGGCAGCGGCAGGATGGCCGAGAACATGGTGGCGGGGTCCGCGCCGATGGCTACCGCTACGTCCATGCGCTTACGGCCGGCCGCGGCCATGCGGCGATAGTGCTCAGCACCCTGCTTGTGCGTCTGCCAGTGCATGCCGGCGGTGTGCTCGTCGTAGATCTGCATACGGTACATGCCGCAATTGCGCTTGCCGGAATCGGGATTGCGCGAGAACACCAGCGGCAGAGTGATAAAGCGGCCGCCATCCTCCGGCCAGCATTTCAGCACCGGATAGTCGTGGAGCGAAAAGCCCGCCGTCCGGACCACCTCTTGGCACGGCCCTTTCGACACCACTTTGGGAAAGAACGCGCCCATTTCAGCCAGTTTCGGCAGCATCTTCAGTTTGCCGATCAGGCCTTCGGGCATGCGCATTTCCAGGTACTCGGAGATGCGCTGCGCCACGGTTTCGACCGAATCCACCTCCAGCGCGATCTGCATCTTGCGCATGCTCGCGAGGCTGTTGATCAGCACCGGAATGCCGTAGCCCTTGGGTTTTTCAAACAGCAGCGCGGGGCCTCCGGACTTCACCGCGCGGTCGGCAAACTCCGCGATCTCCAGGATGGGGTCCACTTCGAAAGGGATGCGCTTGAGCTCCTGGTTCTTCTCCAGCGCGGCGATGAATTCACGCAGATCGGCGTAGGCCATGGGGTCACTCTATCGGGGGCATCTCCCTTCTACTATGATTGAAGTTCGCAAACAAATCCATCCGTCGTTCTTAAAGGAGCAATCATGTTTAATCGAGTGGCATTCGTCACGGGCGCCAGCCGCGGGATCGGCCGGGAGATCGCCTTGACGCTATGCCGCGCCGGTTTCGATATCGTGGCCGCCTCGCCGCAGATCGAGCAAAACGAGCAAGTGGCGGATGCCATCCGGGCATGCAGCGGGCAGGCGATGCTCGTGAATCTGGACCTGATGTCTTACGATTCCATCAAGGCGGGCTTCGCCAAAGCGCTACAGCAGTTCGGACGCATCGACGTGCTGGTGAACAACGCGGGCGTCACGCGGGATGGGCTGGCGGTGCGCATGAAACGCGAGGATTGGGACCGTGTTTTGCAAATCAATCTGAATGGCGCGTTTTTCGCCATACAGCAGGTGCTGCCCGCCATGATGAAGCAGCGTTATGGCCGCATCGTTAATATCACTTCGATCGTGGCCGAGAGCGGCAACGCCGGCCAGGCGAACTACGTGGCGGCGAAGGCGGGGCTGATCGGGCTGACCAAGGCGCTGGCGCAGGAGATGGCGCCGCGCGAGATTACGGTGAACGCCGTCGCGCCCGGTTTCATCGACACCGATATGACGGCGGTGCTCACGGACGAGTTGAAACAGAAACTGTTGGCGCAGGTGCCCTTGCGGAGGCTGGGGCGGGCTGAGGAGATCGCGGCGGCCGTGCGTTTTCTGGCCAGCGAGGAAGCGGGATACATCACGGGACACGTGCTGAACGTTAACGGTGGGATGTATATGTAAAGTGGCTGGCGGGCCTTATAATGACCGGATGCGCCGCTTAATCGGCCTGTTTCTGGCCGCCGTCACGACTGCCGCAGCCGGCGACAACGTCGATAAGATGGATGCCGCGCGCGAACAGCTTCGCGCGGGTCACACGGATGCCGCCATCGAGCTCCTGCAACGGCAGCTTGCCAAAGACCCGCCGCCGTTGCCGCCAGCATCCTGCTCATCGAAATGTTGCTCGGCGCTGAACGCTTTGACGAAGCGGATCGGGCCATCGAGAAAGCGCTCGCCAGAAATAAATCCGATGCCGACCTGGAGCGCGTGCTCGAAGGCCGCGTCTTCGATGCCGGGAAAGCTTACAAAGCCGCCATCAGGGTCGATGGGCACAATGCGCCATCTACGGTGTTTCGCGCGTCTTCGAAGCCGCTTCTTTCCGCAAGAAAGCCTCCGAGATGCTGCAAGTGGCGCACGCCATCGACCAGCAAGATCCTGTAATCGCGAACGCGTTTGACGAGGCCGCTCCTAGATCGCCTGCCGTGCTTGCGCGCAGGGAACTGGAGCTGGCAGCGTTGCGCGATGCGCACAGCCGGGGAACCCAGCGCCCGCCAACGCGCTCTTGAGCGGTGGATCGCGGTGACCAAAGCGCTCGATGGCAAGCCCGCATTCGAGCCGGCGGCAGCGGACCGTTCATACCGGCTTCCTCTCGGCCGTCTAACGGATGGCCGGCGCTTTACAGGCGGCAGCTTGCCCCTCAAGATCGACGGCGCCAAAGCCGACTTACGTTTTGATACCGGGGCTGGAGGAATCACCCTAGGCAGCCGTTTTGCCGGGCGCGCCGGTGTCAAGCGGCTGGCCGAAGGCGAAATCGCCGGTATCGGGAACGGACCTGCCGTGAAGGGTTGGATCGCTTACGCCCCGGCCATTCAAATCGGCGATCTCAAGCTGGAGAACTGCATTGTGGAAGTGCCGGACAAAGGTTCGACCGACGATTTCGGCGGCCTGATAGGCTCCGATGTTTTCCGCCGCCTTTTGGTGAAAATTAACTTCGCGGGACAGAGTCTCGATTTGGAGCCCCTGCCTGGACCGGCTTGGGACGGCCATTCCTTGACGAACCGCTACGAAGGCCCCGAACAGGCGGGATTTAGCCAAATGCTGATCGTTCATCATTACTTGCTAATCCCCACTTTGATCAGACAATCCATCAAGGGGGAACAAACTCAGGGTTTGTTCCTGTCGGACACCGGCGCGGAACTGAACATGATTTCGAGCAATCTGGCGCCCGCGATCGCCAAGGTGCATGATTCGGAGGATAAGGTGCGAGGCATCTCGGGAGCGGTCAAAAACGTCTACGAGGCGGACAAGATTGTCTTGCAGTTCGCCACATTCCGGCAATTGAACCTGGACCTGACATCGTTCGATCTGACGAGCATCAGCCGCGGCGCTAGCTTGGAGTTTAGCGGCATCATGGGGCTGCCCCTAGTCGGCATGTTCGCATCCGTGACGCTGGATTATCGCGACGGGTATGTAAAGTTCGACTATAAGCGGTAGGATCGGCGTTTTGCCGGAAACGCTAAGGCGCGGCGCCCGCGCGGCGCTGGGCCAATTCCTCCGAGGTCAGCCCGAATAGCGGCGGGCGCGGCACGGAGAGCAAGGCGAGGTAAACGTACAATTCGCCGCGATGGTGCACTTCGTGTTCGATCATGGCGCGCAGCAGCTTCCATGCGGAGATCGGCGCGCCCTGGGGTGACGCGATCTTGCGCTCCAGGTCCGCCGGGGTTAGCCCTTCCAGCATGGAAGTTGTCTCGTGGTGCATGCGCTCCATGAAGGCGATGATGCTCTCGCGTCCATCCGCTAGCGCGGGCGCGCAGCCTTGATAGAGGCTGGGCCGGCCGAGCACGTTTTCGGCGAAGGTGTAGCGTTCCGTCGCCGCGATGTGCCTGGCCAGATCGCCGGCGGAGAAAACCCCTTCCGCGTGCCGCCATTCGAGCTTGTCTGCGGGCAACGCCTCGACTACGCGCATGGTGCGTGCGCGCACTCCGCCGAAGTAGGAAAGAAAAGATTCGATGTTGCGGATCTCCATAAATTACGGTCCGGTCACAGACTGAAAGACTGCGGCAGAAGGCGTCCCCAAGAGTGGGGGTGCCCGCTGGACCCGGCGCGCACGAGTGCGTGGGCCACGGGGTCGGATGGCGAGGTTTCTAGGGCGTCGCCGGATTCGCCGGCGCGGCGCACAGCGCGCAGCAGGTCGAGCGCTTCGGGCAGTGCAAACTGCTCACCCAGGAATGCCTCGGCGAAGCGGCCGCCGCGAATTTCGCCGCGTGCTTCCATACGGCGCAGTTCCACCAGGATGTCGCGCCAGGGAGGCGCCAGAGTTTCGCGCACGGCCAGGTCGCGGAAGACCACGCCCCAGCGCTGCAACAATTGGCGGGCGAAAGATGCGGGAGAAATCTCGCCGTGTGACGCGGCGGGGCGGCGGAGCAGCGCCCAACGTCCGGCGGCGTGCCGGGGACGGGCCAGACGGCCGCGACCTTCGCCACGGCGGCGCTTGGGATCCACCAGCGCACGCAGATTCTCGAAGCCGTCCGCGGTGACCAGACCCGCGGCCACCAATTCCCACAGAGCGTCTTCCACTTCGCTGGCGAGGCGGCCGGTGGCGCGTGCCAGTTCGGGAAAGAACGATGCGCCACGCTGCTGCAATTCCGCCAGAACCTCGCGCGCCGGATGCGACAGCGAAGCGTCGGGCGCGGGCTGCGGCCCGGAGAGCAACCACTCGGCGTCTTCCCGCAGGAACAGCGTCAACGGCGCGACGCGCGTCGGACGCACTCTGTGCTGCCGGCCGTCGTCGTCGTTATCGAACGCCGGATGCGGCGAGAGACGCCCCCACATCACTTCGCCCGAAAGGCAAAGCTGGTCCAGAAACTCGGGGCTGTAATGCGCCACGCGGCTGGGCAGGATTTCGGCTTCCCACGCCGCAGCGGAGATTTCGTATCCCTGAAGCTGCTTGATGACGTGCAACACGCCATCCGCGCCGTGCAATTGCGCGCCGCGCGCGACGTGCTGCCAACGGTGCAGGAAGCGCATGAAATCGGCCGTGGTGACAGGCTCGATTTCGCGTCGCAGACGGCCGATGGTGAGGCGGTGGATGCGCGCCAGCAGGCGGCGATGGCACCACTCGGGTTCATCTGCACTGGCGCCTGGCGTGAAGCGGCCGCGCAGGATCTGGCCTTCGGCTTGGAGTTGCGCCAGCGCGGCATCCACCAGCGCGCGCGGCATCGCCAGGCGTGCGGCTAGTTCGGAGGCGCGATACGGTCCGCCCGATTCGAACCAGCCGCGCAGGATTTCGGCGGCGCAGGCTTCTTCGGTTTCGGGACGGTCGCCGGCGAAGTCGATCGGCGGGGTGAGCGTGGCATCGGGGTGGACGGCGCGCGCGATGGGGGTGCGTTCGGCCGCGACCCAAAAGACGGTGGGCGGGTCTGGAGACCCGCCGCAGACCTGGAGGTCCGCCCCACGGCCCGCTTCCACCAGCGGCGCGAAGAACTCCTCCCACTCCGGTATGGGCGGAACGGTGATCAGGGTCAGCAACGCCTCATGCAACTCATCGGCGTCGCGCACCAGGGGCCAAGACTCCGCGGCCACTTGCACAATCGCATCCGGATCGAGCGCGCCGGCGCCTTCCACGAAATCCGTGCGCACGGTGCGCCGCAACTGGACGGCGCGGGCGCGGCGTTCTTCGAGTGGCGCGTCATCCAAGAACGCATAAGGATTGGCGTTGAGGATCTCGTGCGAGAACGGTGTGGCCTCCGGCGTGTCGATCGCGGATGTGCGGGTGGCGCCGCTGCGAATGCCTTCGAGCACCGCGATGAGGCCGTTCAGATCCATGGCCTCATGCAGACAGTTGCGAATGGTTTCGCGTACCAGCGGATGGTCGGGAATGCGCGGCGGTCCGGTAAGGTTTTCGGCGCAGGCGGCCTGATCGGGGAAGGTGGCGGCCAGCAGGTCGTCCGAGCGCATGCGCTGGATGGGCGCGGGCACGCGCGAGCCGTGCGAAAAACGCAAGATGGCCAGCGCGCGTGAGGCATTCCAACGCCAGCGCGCGGTGAACATGGGCGCGTCCAGCAGCGCCTGCGTGAGCACATCCCCGACCGTTTCGGGACGCAGGAATTCGAACACGATGTCCAGCGGAAAAGAATGCTGCTCGCCGAGCGACAGCACGATGCCGTTGTCGGTGGCCGCGGCTTGCAGTTCGAAGTTGAAGGTGCGGCAGAAGCGCTTGCGCAGGGCCAATCCCCAGGCGCGATTGACGCGCGCGCCGAATGGCGCGTGCAGCACGAATTGCATGCCGCCGCCTTCGTCGAAGAAGCGCTCCGCCACCACGTGCGCGGAAGCGGGCAGCGCGCCCAACGCGCGCGCGCCTGATTGCACGTAGGTGATGGCCTGCTCCGCGCCCAGGCGGTCGAGACCGGCATCGCGCAGCAGCCAGTCGGGCTGGGGCGCGGCCAGTATATCGGCGCGCAACCGGGAAACTTCGGCGGACAATTCGGCGGTGCGACCGGGCGCTTCGCCGTTCCAGAAAGGAATCGACGGCGCCGCGCCATGGGCGTCTTCCACGCGCACGCGGCCACTTTCCACGCGCCGGATACGCCACGAATTCGTGCCCAACAGGAACACATCGCCGGACATGCTTTCCACGGCGAAGTCTTCGTCCACGGTCCCTACGGTTGCGCCTTCCGGTTCGGCCACCACGAGATAATTTGCGTTGTCCGGGATGGCGCCGCCCGAGGTGATGGCCGCGAGTCGCGCACCTCGCCGCGCGCGCACCCGATGATTCACCTGATCGCGATGCAGATACGCGCCGGCCCGTCCGCGCGCGGTGACGATGCCGTCGCTCAGCATGGCGACGATGTCGTCAAAATCGCGGCGGTCGAGCGCGCGGTAAGAATAGGTCGAGCGGGCTAGGGCGAAGAGTGCGTCTTCGGTCCACTCTTCTTCGGAAGCGCAAGCGGCTACGATCTGCTGCGCCAGGATATCCAGCGGCGCGGCTGGGATTTCGGTGCGGTCGAGCACCCCTGCGCGCGCGTATCGCCCGCACCAGCGCGGCGCATTCGATCAACTCGTCGCGCGTGGTGGCGAAGATGTGGCCCTTGGGCCGCGCGCCCACCCAATGACCGGAGCGCCCGATGCGCTGCAGGGCCACCGCGATGGAACGCGGCGAACCGATCTGGCAAACCAGGTCGACCGTGCCGATGTCGATGCCCAGTTCGAGCGAGGCCGTCGCCACCACTGCGCGCAGTTCGCCGCCCTTGAGACGGGATTCCGCTTCCATGCGCAAACGGCGCGAGAGGCTCCCATGATGCGGCAGCACGGCCTCTTCGCCGAGGCGCGCCTGAAGCTGATGTGCCACGCGCTCGGAGAGGCGGCGGGTGTTGACGAAGACCAGAGTAGTGCGGTGGGCGCGGATGAGGTCGGCCACACGATCGTAGATTTCGCCCCACATTTCGTTGCTGGCCACGGGGCCGAGCTCGTCCTTGGGAACCTCGACGGCCAGTTCCATGTCCCGGCGATGGCCCACATTGACAATATGGGCGGTCTCACTGAGGAAGCGGGCGATCTCTTCGATGGGCTTCACGGTGGCGGAGAGGCCGATGCGCTGCGGCTTGGCGTCGCCCGCAGCCGTAACCAGAGCGTCGAGGCGCGCCAGCGTGAGGGCCAGGTGCGACCCGCGCTTATCGTCCGCCACAGCGTGGATCTCATCCACGATGATGGTGCGGGTGGTGCGGAGCATGTCACGCGGCTTCTCGGCGGTGACCAGGATGAACAGCGATTCGGGCGTGGTGACCAGTACGTGTGGACGCTCTTTGCCCATCTGCTGGCGTTCCCACGCCGGAGTGTCCCCGGTGCGGACGGCCGCGCGGATGGGCGCCAGCGGAATCCCCTGCGCAGCCGCCATCGCCGCGATTTCCGAGAGCGGCACTTCCAGGTTGATGTGGATATCGTTGCTCAGTGCCTTGAGCGGCGAGACGTAGACGACTTCGGTCTGGTTGGGCAGCGGACTGAGGCGAGCGGCGCGCACAAGCCGGTCGAGGCAGAGCAGAAAAGCGGCCAGGGTCTTGCCGGAGCCGGTCGGGGCGGAGATGAGGATGTCGTGACCCGCGCGGATCTCCGGCCAGCCCAGGATCTGCGGTTCGGTGGCGGCGGCGAAGCGCTGGGTGAACCAGTCGCGCACCAGGGGATCGAAATCGGCTAGCGCGGGGATGCCCACTTCTTCTATTTTAGCGGCATCAGCCTCCGGCCGGACCCTGGTACCGGCCTGCTCGTATAATGCAAGAAAGCGACACGATAAGCTATGGATAGGATAATAAGCGGCCTTAGTCGCGATTATTTTCTCAAGCTGCTTCGAACACGCACTGCACAGCTCGCCATCGGCCCTTCCACATTGCGGAACCAGGGGGCGCCGAACGTGGTTCCAAGCGCACAAGTTAAGCGGGCGCCGTCGGGCTGCACCCGCCGCGTCTCATTATTGAAACGTCTTACCGCAACACAGTACAATCGACGAATCCGTGCGAGGAGAATCCGGCCAATGAATCGCTTGCTTCGATCGTTCGGAATCGGTCTGTTGCTTGCTGCGGCGCTCAGTGCGCAGATGGGTCGGAACTACGGCCGCTCGATGGTGATCGCGCAGCAGGGTATCGCAGCCACGAGCCAGGTACTGGCGTCGCAGGCTGGCGCTCAGATCCTGGCACGCGGTGGTTCGGCGGTCGACGCCGCCATCGCCGCCAATGCGGTGCTAGGCCTCACCGAGCCCATGATGACCGGTATCGGCGGCGACCTCTTTGTTATTTACTGGGATGCTAAAACCGGCAAACTCACGGGACTGAACGCCTCCGGCCCGGCGCCCAAAGGCCTCACACCGGACTTCCTCGCGAATCGGGGCGCAAAGACCATGCCCGCGAACGGTATCGACTCCGTCACCGTACCGGGTGCCGTCGATGGCTGGTGGAAGATGCACCAAAAGTTCGGCAAACTGCCGTGGCGGGATCTTTTCGATACGGCCATCGCTTATGCCGACCAAGGATTCCCCGTAGCGGAAGGGATGAATGAGGTCTGGGCATCTGAAGTGTCGGTGCTCGGGCTGAAGGCTAACCCCGAAGCATCGCGCGTGCTGCTGCCGGACGGCACTGCGCCAGCTACGGGGCAGGTGTTTCGCAACCCCGATCTCGCGGGCGCCTATCGCCTGATCGCCGCGGAAGGTCCGGAAGCCTTCTATAAAGGCCGGATTGCACAGTCGATCGTCAAGACCTCGCAGCACCTCGGCGGCGCCATGACGATGGACGACCTGGCCGCCTATTCCGCCGAGTGGGTGGAACCGATTTCTATCGACTATCGCGGCTGGAAGGTCTACGAACTGCCGCCCAACGGGCAGGGCATGGCGGCGCTCGAAATGCTAAACATCATGCAGACGAAGCCGCCCGCCGCCGGTGGCGCGTTCAGCCCGGAAGAGATGCACAAGCGTATTGAGGCGATGAAGTTGGCGTACTCCGACGTACACCGCTATGCGGCCGACCCGCGAACATACGAATCGCCCGTGGCGCAATTGCTCTCGAAGGAGTACACGATCAACCGTGCGGCACTGATCGACTGGAACAAGGCTAATTGCGACGTGGCGCCGGGCGATCCCATGGGAAGCAATACGACCTATTTGACGACCGTCGACCGGGACGGCAACATCGCCAGTTGGATCCAGAGTATCTACGGGTTATTCGGTTCGCGGGTGATGACCGAGGGGATGGGTTTCATTCTACAGAATCGCGGAGCGGCTTTCACTCTCGATAAGGACCATCCGAATGTTCTCGCGGGAGGCAAGCGGCCGTTTCACACCATCATTCCAGCGTTTATGGAAAAGGGCGACGAACACATGGGCTTCGGCATCATGGGTGGCGCGGTGCAGCCGATGGCGCATGCGCAGTTCGTCTCCAACTATGTCGATTTCGGAATGAACCTGCAGCAGGCGTTGGAAGCGCCCCGCTTCTTCAAGAGCGACGCGAAGGGATGCGACGTCTCGATCGAATTTCGAGTGCCGGCCGCCACGCTGCAACAGCTTTCCGAGCGCGGACACATCGTCCGCATCTTCCGCGAATATGTGGAGACGATGGGCCGCGGCCAAGCCATTCTGCACAACTCGAAGACCGGCACGAACTATGCGGCGTCCGACCCGCGCGCCGATGGTGCGGCTGTGCCGGAGCCGGTGGCGTTGAAGAAATAGGTGCTATGTGGCGGCCCGTGGCGGAGCGCGCCTCGCAGCAGCAGCGTGGTGCGGAGTTTGTGGCGCCGCTATGAAATCATCGCCACAAAAATGGGAAGTGTCGGCTTAAGGATCCGAAGCAACTCCGGCAGGCTACGGTGCCGGTCCGCGGCCTGCTCTGTTAGCTTCTCTCTGACTATCTGGCTTTCCTGGCGGTATAGGGCGACGAGGAAAGCATCGGGCGCCAAAGCGACAATTCCCCAAGGGTTCAGATGCTCCGGGCGGAAATGGCGGAGATTAAGTGTCACGATAATCGGCGCCGAACATTGCACGGCCGCAGCCAGAACATGCCGGTCTTTGGGGTCATTGGTCATTCTTGGGATTAGCCTCTCGTGCCCCGTAACCCACGCATCCGCAAAATGCGCTCGGATCTGACGTTCAAAGTGCGCTGTGAGTGAAGTGGGCCATTCCAGCTTCGCACTCCAAGGTCCGTAGGGTCTCGGCCATGATTTCCTCCGACCAGCGCGGCTCGTAAAGTTTGGGAGGCTCCGCCATGCGCAGTAGGGTATCGCACAGAGAAAAGTTTACGAGTACGCAAGCGTCCAGGACGACCGCAGTCGCCGGGGTCATTCGCGATCCGGCAGGAGGACGCGCTCGTAGAGGCCAGCGTCGTCGACGGCTTGCGCGACCCGGCGAAGCGCCTGGACGCGGTTCTCGTCGCGTTGGCGCCGGTCGAGGAAATCGCGCAAGGCGTCCTCGATAAGCCTATTCCGGTCAGGGTACCGGCCGGCGGACACCTCGTTTTCGATTCGCTCCTCAATATCGGGGGACAGGATCACGTTCATGGGTGCACTCCGCTACTATTGTACCCGTCAGGCGATGGCGGATCCCGTCAATACTTAGTACGAATCTCAGCGGCGATACGCCTAGCCCGTGCTCTTGACCATTACCCCGCGAACCAATCAGCGACAGCCCCGACATGGCCTCGTCCGAGATGGCGGCTCGTCCCACCCGTGCCGGCGGCCGGAGACGGTTGCGGGCGAGCGCTTTCCGGACGGGGCGGCCGGCAAACATGGGTACCGGAACTACTAAATGAAGTGCATGAGTGTGGAATCGAGCCCGGCGTTATCGGTTTGATCTATGATCGGTTACGTTAGGAAGGAGTAAATCGAGATGAAGAAGGCGATACCTGCTTTGGTGGTGCTGCCCTGTTTGTATCAGTTTTTTGCTATTTGGACACCCGCGCAGCAGTCCGGAATGGCGGCGGGCAGCACGCCCACTTTTGTCACGTTCGATGCTCCGGGTGCTGGCACAGGCGCGGGGACGGGAACCTACGCCTATTCCATCAACATGGCAGGCGCGATCACCGGGTTTTACGCAGACGCAACTGACGCCCTCCACGGCTTCGTGCGCGATTCCAGCGGCGCAATTACCACGTTCGACGCTCCGGGCGCGGCCACAGGTTACGCCCAGGGTACTGTCGCTGAGTCCATCAACACAGCGGGAGTCATCGCTGGGTATTACACGGATGCCAGCACCGTACATCACGGCTTCGTGCGCGCCGCCAATGGCGCCATAACCACCTTCGATGCCCCTCGCGCGAGCTCAGGCGCCAGCCTGGGAACCCTAGCCTTGAGCATCAACGCGGCCGGCGTTATCACGGGAGGTTACTTTGACGCCGACGTTGTTGTTCACAGCTTTGTGCGCGCTGCCGATGGCGCCATTACGACGTTCGATGTTTCGGGTGCGGGTACAAATTTCGACCAGGGGACCAGCGCTTCCGCCATCAACGCGGCGGGTGTCGTCGCTGGAGTTTACACTGACGCGAGGGGTGTCTACCACAGCTTCGTCCGCGCTACCGACGGCACAATAGCGACTTTCGATGCTCCTGGCGCGGGCACGCGCTACTATCAAGGGACTATAGCGAGCGCCATCAACACGGAGGGGGCCGTCACAGGATGCTATATAGACCGCACCGATATGCAACACGGCTTCCTCCGCTATCCCGGTGGCTCCTTCACCAGATTCGACGCCCCGGGCCCAGGCATGAGCTCCGACCTGGGAACCGTCCCATACGGCATCAACGCCGCGGGGTTTCTTACTGGGCGGAGCTATGATTCGAGCAATGTAAGCTACGGCTTCGTGCGCTTAGCCAAGAATGGCGCTACAACCGCGTTCGACGCTCCGGGCGCGGGCACGAGCCCCGGCCTGGGCACCTTCCCCTTTGGCATTAACGATGTAAGGGAGGTCGTGGGGTATTACACGGATGCGAGCAGTGTGTATCACGGTTTCCTGTTGACTCAGTAAGTCCAGTTGCCTATCCATTACCGCCGAGAAACCAGCCGCACCCGCCGCGACTCGATCAGCGGCCTGTCCGCCATGGCTTCCTCCGCGATGGCCGCTTGCTCCTCCTGATGCCGCCGCCCCGATCCGGTTGCCGGGCTGGCGCTTTCCGGACGCCCCACATAGCGCAACTCGCGGCCGGTGGGTGCAAGCAGCGGTTGCAATTGCTCCTGCATAAACCGCCACGGTCCCATGTTGCGCGGCTCTTCCTGCGCCCACACCACTTCCGCGGTCAGCGCGTAGCGCAGCAGTGCGTCGTTGGCGTCGCTCTCGGCGAACGGATACAACTGCTCGATGCGCACCAGCGCCACGTGATTCGCCTGACGCGCCTCGCGTGCGGCCAGCAGGTCGTAGTAGATCTTGCCGGAACAAAACACCACGCGCGCGACCTGATCGGGATCGATGGCGACGGTATCCGGCAGCACCTCGCGGAAGCCGCCGCTAGTCAGTTCGCCCACCGTGGAAACCGCTTTGGGATGCCGCAACAGGCTCTTTGGCGTGAAAATCACGAGCGGCTTGCGCATGCCGCGGCGGTCTGCGCCGCCGTACATCTGGCGCCGCAGCAGGTGGAAATACTGCGCCGGCGTGGTGCAATTGGCCAGTAGCATATTGTTCCCGGCGCACAGCACCAGGAACCGTTCGATGCGCGCGCTGGAGTGCTCCGGCCCCTGCCCTTCGAAGCCGTGCGGCAGCAGCAGCACCAGTCCGCTGGGCTGGCCCCACTTGGATTCCGCGCTGGAAATGAACTGGTCGATCAGGATTTGTGCGCCATTGGCGAAATCGCCGAACTGCGCTTCCCAGAGCACCAGCGTCAACGGATCGGCCACGCTGTAGCCGAACTCGAAACCCAGCACGGCGTACTCGCTCAGCGAGCTGTCGAATACTTCGAAGCGCGCCTGGTCCGGCGAGACGTGCTGCAGCGGCGTGTACTTCTGTGCGGTTTCGGAATCCCAGAAAACCAAGTGCCGCTGGCTGAACGTGCCGCGTCCGGAATCCTGGCCGCTGAGCCGCACTGGCGTGCCTTCGAGCGCGAGCGTGCCGAATGCCAACGCTTCGCCGAACGCCCAATCGATGGGGCCGCCCTTGTCGATCGCCTCGCGGCGGCGTTCAATGAAACCGCGCAGCTTGGGATGTAGATGGAAATTCTCGGGGAAGTGGGTGAGCGCGCGGATGACGCGGTCGATGGTCGCCTTGTTCACCGCCGTGCGCGGGCAGAAGCTGGCGATTTCGTCGCTCGGAACCGCGGCCAATTCCTGTCCCTCGAAACGTTCGCTGCTTTTTTCGGCCGCATCGTAGGCGGCGGACAGGCTCTGCGCGAAACCCTTGCGCATATCCGCGGCTTCTTCGGCGGTGAGCACGCCTTCGCGCACCAGCCGCTCGGCGTAGATCTTGCTCACCGACGGGTGCTCCTTGATCTTCCGGTACAGGATGGGCTGCGTGTAGCTGGGATCGTCCGCTTCGTTATGGCCGTGGCGGCGATAACAGAACATATCGATCACCACGTCTTTCTTGAACTGTTGGCGGTAATCGAAGGCGATCTGCGCGACGCGGATGGCGGCCTCGGGATCGTCTCCGTTCACGTGGAAGATGGGCGCCTGCACACCGCGCGCCACATCGGTGGAATACGGCGTGGAGCGGGCTTCGTCGGGCAGCGTGGTGAAGCCGATCTGATTATTGATAATTAGGTGCACGGTGCCGCCCGTGCAATAGCCGTCGAGTTGCGAGAGGTTCAGCGTCTCGGCCACCACGCCTTGGCCCGCAAACGCGGCATCGCCGTGGATCAGCAGCGGAATCACGCGCTCACGGTGCCTATCGCCGAGGCGATCCTGCTTGGGGCGCACGATGCCCTCGACTACTGGATCGACGGCTTCCAGATGGCTGGGATTGGGCGACACGGAAACCAGCACCTCGCGCCCGGCCGCGGAGCGATAGACACCGCGCGCGCCCAGGTGATACTTCACGTCGCCGGAGCCTTGTGTGCTGGCTTCGTCGATCTCGCCTTCGAACTGCGCGAAGACTTCGGCGACCGGCTTGCCCACTACCGTAGTAAGTACGGTCAGCCGTCCGCGGTGCGCCATGCCCATGACCACTTCGTGTACGTTGCCGGCGGCGGCGCGTTCCAGGAGTTCGTCAAGGATGGGGATGGCGGTCTCGGCGCCTTCCAAAGCAAAACGCTTCTGGCCCACGAAACGGGCATGCAGGAAATGCTCGAACTCTTCGGCCTTCAGCAGGCCCTGCAAGATGCGCACGCGCGTTTCGCGGTCCAGCGGCCAGTTGTTGGCCTGCGGTTCCATGCGGTGCTGCAGCCAGCGCTTCTGCTCGGGATGCTGGATATTCATGTACTCGCAGCCGATTTTGCCGCAATACGTCTGGCGCAGCGTTTCCAGGATTTCGCGCAGCGTGGCGACCGGCTTAGGCCCATGCTCACCGATGGCTTCGCTGAGGCTGCCGGTCAGGAACTCGCGGTCCAGATCCCAGATGGTGAGGCCGTAGGTGACGGGGTCTAGCTCCGGGTGGTTGGTGGGCTCGCCACCCAAGGGATCGAGATCGGCGATCAGGTGGCCACGTACCCGATAGGCGTTAATGAGCTGCAGCACGCCGGCTTCCTTGGCGATCTCGGCGGTGCGGCCGCTGGCGCCCGGCAGCATCACGTGGCGGTCGATCTCC
This sequence comes from Bryobacteraceae bacterium, assembly GCA_049516155.1. Classification (GTDB taxonomy): domain Bacteria; phylum Acidobacteriota; class Terriglobia; order Bryobacterales; family Bryobacteraceae; genus Bog-159. The sequence continues at coordinate 131 of JBEKTJ010000182.1, read as the reverse complement.
CAGTTCACCGGCTGGTGCGGCATCTTCAGGTGCGCGAAGATCTCTTCGTAGAAACCGTCCGCGCCATCCAGCAGCGCCTGCACCCGGCCCAGGAACATGCCCGATTCCGCGCCTTGAATGATGCGGTGGTC
>JBEKTJ010000181.1:0-13700 GCA_049516155.1 Bryobacteraceae bacterium | reverse complement strand
GCTGTTTCTTATCCATTGGTTGACCGCCTTCCGTGTGGCTTCCTTGGCAAGTGAGTAGTAGCCAGGGATAGCGACGCCTTCGCACGGTGTCAGCGTCGAGCCGATCACCTTGATTCCGCGGGCGTGGGCGCGCGCAATCAATTGGCGATACGCGCCGATCAGATCCTCGGCGCTCCGTACATCCGCCACATCGGCCAGTGAGAGATCGCCCAGCCTGGCGCCGGGAAAACCGAGATCGTTGATTCCTTCCAGCAGCACAATATGCGTGACACCCGGAAGAGACATAGCGTCCCGGTCGAAACGCGCCAGTGCACTTTTGCCCAAACTCGCCACCGGCCCATCCCCTAGCAGACGATTGCCGGCGATACCTTCGTTCACCACCGCCCATGTCGACGCTTTCGACGTTTTTCCGATGCGGCGGATAAGGTCACTGGGCCAATTGCGGTCCGCGTCGAGCGTGGAGCCATCGCCATCGACGATGGAGTCGCCGAATGCCACGATCAGGCGGTGGGAAGGTCGCGCGGGAACGAGCACCGCAGTCACGAATACCGAGCTCGAACTTTCCGTTCCGCCTTGAATCTCCACTGCATGGGAATAGTCTCCCTTTGGCGAGACCACGGCGCGCTTGAGTGCCAGCGCATGCCACGTGGGTGCAGCGACACGTCTGGGAACGTATAGACTAATGGTGATCTCGGATCCGTTGGCCGCGGAAAAGGCCACCGGATCGCTAAGCGCCGGCGCGCCCGGAGGAATTGCGATCGAGGTGCTTTTCCCAAAAGTCACGGCTTGGATTGAACCTGACTTTACACCCGCTGCACCGTTCGGCACTCCCACAGTCAGAGAACCGACAACCAGTGGGGAGGCGCCGAATTCGTTTGAAAGACGAATGCGAATCTGAGAGCCCCCAACAGATATGCGCACGCGCTCTCGGACCGTTCGATCCTCAAGATTGAGCATTGGCTGGTTTGGATCGGGTTCCGCAGGCTCGGGACTGGCCGCCCAAGTGGCGATCCAGCGTTCCTGCGCCGGACCTGGTATTGGAAGAAACAAAAGAGAACCGATGAAGGCACAAAGCTGGAGCGCGTGCATGCGCGTGAACTGTTTCACCGCACCTACCTCATCGCTGAGAAATCGGTTGGCCGCATATACACTTCTTCGACGTGGTAGTCGCCGTTGACCTTCTCAATCAGTGGCGCCGCTGATTTGCGATAAGGCAGAAATGCGGGGTCGGCATGCAGGGCTTGCCAATTTGCGTCCGCTTCCTTTCGGCTGGGATGGACGACGAGGTAAACGAACGTGTCTTTCCAGGCGGGGTCTTCGTTGGGCACCCAATAGCCGGCCGCGTTCAGATTGTGTTTGGTTTGCAGCTTGGCAACATCGCGAAAGATCGATTCGAGGGCAGGCGCTTTGCCGGGTACGGTGTGATAGATCATGAGCTCAAAGACGTGACCGCTATCCGCCGCCACCTGTTTAGGGCCCGCCAGCCGGGCTGTGAAGAGCGACCCGGCGGCGAAAGAAACCAAAGCGGTAGCCAGGAGAATCCAGTCTCTGTTTCTCCAGCGATGGAGCATGGACTGCGCTGCTTTGAAACTCATCATCATTGAAATCGTCCACGGCGCGGAGCCCGGATGTGGTTGCGAAATCGGCTTGTGTTCTCGCGTGGCGGGCTCGTGAAAGGTTCATAGACGGCACACTCCTGAAAATGTTAGCGGTTTGGAGGCGCCGCTCGCGGGAATTCTGCTGGTTTGCCCAAAGACGATTCCCAAGCTCGCGGAAGGCGGCGATGTAACGCGCGGGCACTTCCACGGGGAGAGCACGCGAGCGGTTGCAGGCGAATCCCAGGAAAGGATTTTGGCGGTGCGGTCCACGTTGGAATTGGAGAGCCAGGATTTGGCGGAATGCACCAGCTTGGTGGGCACCAGCGCGCTTGGTCGCGGGCGTAGACGCCGACAGTCGAGTTGATGACCGCGCCTAGAGATGCGAGCGGCGATTCACGCGGTTGGATATAAAATATCTCATCATCTTTAGATCCGGGCTCAGCACGTAGCTCGTACAGGGAGAAACCACCCTTCGCGCGACGCCACGGAAGCCGGGAGGAGGCACTCGATGAACATCCTATTGTGGGTCCTGCAGATCCTCGCCGCGCTCCTGTACGGAGCGTCGGGCGTCATGAAGGTCTTCATGTTCGACAAGATATCCCCGCAGCCTTCCGCTGGGAGCCGGCGCTGACGGTGGTAGCCGCCAGGTCCTGGCAATCGAGAGCCTCGTGTTCGTCTGGGTGCACGCCAAGTACGGCGAGATCACATCCATCGTCTTAAGCGGCCGTCTTAAGCGTCGCGCTGGGTCTCACCATGGCTTTCGTCGCGTACGGCCGCATGGTACTGACGCCGATCTCCTGAACGGCGGGCCGCCGCCGGGCCTCAAAACCAGCCGCCGGACGGCTCAAGGCCATTGAGGCGCAGATACGTGACGAGATTGCCGTAATGCAAGGCGTCGTGATTCGCGACTTGCGTCAGCACGAACATCTTGTTCGTCTTGGCGCCCCAGAAGTCCGCCGGGTCGTTGAGGTGCGCATCGGTGAACGCGGAGTACACGGCATCGCAGTAATCGAACGAGCCTTTGAGGCGGGCCATGATCTTGGTCTTCGAATCCGTCGCGGCGGCTGCGGCGGGGTTCGCTTCACCCTTGACGTTTGAACACAATATGTAGGATATATCCGCCACATGATTCAGGATCTCGGCAAACGAGCGAACGTCCTTCGTCGGCCGGTAGCTGTACTTGGACTCTGGCATCGCGTCCGCCGACTTCATGATCTTGTCCTGCATATTGCTACGAAAAATGGAGATCGTCGCCGTCAGCGGATTCGGCGCCATGATCGGATTGGGCATGCCTTGCTGGGCGTTGGCCAATGACGCCAAGGCGGAAACAAATACCATGCCAACGGGAACCGCGACGCGAACAATGAATCGGAACATTAAGAATCCTCCGACGCCTCCGGGGCAAGTATCATGCCAAGATTCGGGTTTTTTCCTTTCAACGCTTTGGCAATCTAAATCAGCCGTTACCTCGTCCGGTTGTGGGACAAGAAATCTCGTAAGCGGGAAACCGATTCCGTCACCCTAGCACCCTGCGAGCCGCCTTCGACTTAGCGATGGGCGCATCCGGGCCAACAACAAGGCCGTCTTTTTCCATCCTTTAAGCTTGAACAGCCCCACTCTATCCGGCGGCTTCTAGTCTCTGCTTTCTTAGCTGACTCAATCCAGCATATCCACTCGTTGCGTGCGAGCGGTGTAATATCCTCCCATGTTGTTAAGGCCTGCGGGGCGGACGCAAGTGCGGTTTCCAGATCCGCGGGCATTTCGTGAACCACACCGCCAGGAATCTTTTTGCGCGACATTAGATAAGCTCTCTCCTTTCGCAGGCTCCCGGCGCGCGAGGATCCCCGCTGAGACAGGATGCGCTGACGACGGTCAGATGGGTCGAGACTTTGGAAGGCCCGGCCTGAGTTGCTCCACGATGCGGCCGGCTCGGGCTAACAAGCCTAATGGCTACCTTCTCGGCTCATACCGCATCGCCGCCGCCCCCGAGCCGAACCCCAGCCGGCTCACGAGCCTCAAATCGACATGCTTCGATAGCCCCGCGAACAACGTCGGCCCGTGGCCCGCCAGCCTGGGGTGTACGACGAACTCATACTCATCGATCAATCCCAGCTCCGCCAATGCCAGCGGTAGCTTTACGCCTCCCACCAACAGTCCCTTACCCGGCTCCCGCTTGAGCCGCTGAACGGCCTTCCCTAGATCCCCGCCTACGAGCTCCGCATTCCAATCGACCCGGTCCAGGGTGCTCGACACGACGTACTTCTTTGCCGCGTCAATCGTCCGGGCGAAGGGTTCCATCCAATCCGGCTTCGCTCCCGTCCGCGCCGGCGGCCGGAACGCTGCCTCCATCATTTCGTAGGTCACGCGGCCAAAGAGGAGGGCATCGGCCTGGTCGAGGTTCTCGACCGCGTGACGATGCAAGTCTTCGTCCGCGACGATTGCACGATGATCGCAGCACCCGTCCAATGTGACGTTGATGGAATACCGAAGGGGTCGCATTACGCAAGCGTACCGCCGTCGGGGCAGACTCGCAACGGGTATCCGGTGCGGAGGATCTCCATGATATCGAGCCGGGCAGGCGAGGCGGGTCGCCGCACCCAAATGCCCATCGTCGCAATCAAGGCCATGCCGAGAACGGGGGCCACATATGCCACGGCATTCAGCGATTCCGCACCGTCCACCAGGCTCAAGAGCAGGCGTCCGCCCGAGGACGGCCCCCGCGATTCCAGGAATATCGCCGGCAGCAATCGAAACGACGAGCAGCAAGGCCATCGTAGCAAAGCAAGAAACCGCGGTCCTGTAGAATTTCGGCAGCCAGCCGCCGGGCCACCGCACCGAACGGGACTCCCCACAACGCCGTATCCGACCCGGAAGGCACAAGTCCGACATGGCGAACCGTAAACCCGGAAGGGGGCCGGGTCGGCGAAGAGCCCAGCGCCTGGGCCCTCTATTCCAATTTAGCAAGGTTTCGATGCTGAAGTCTAATGCGCAGAAAACACACGAGATAGAGGCTAGCAAAAAGCAATCTTCAAACCGATTCTTACGCCCGAATCCGAGTAACATGGGCATGCGGCTTGGAATTTCGCTTATGCAGGCAGCTTATCCTTCACTACGTTCTTACCGGAGAGGGTTCCCATGCGTGTGCTGCTGTCGACAATCGGGTCTCGTGGCGACGTCCAGCCAATGGTGGCGTTGGCATTGCAGTTGATCGAGCTTGGCCAGGAAGTCCGTATCTGCGCGCCGCCTGACTTCCGCGAGTGGATTGGCACTCTCGGGATTCCGTTCGTACCGGTCGGACCCGAGGTGCGCCAGATTGCGGCGCCCAGCCCATCCACCGCGCAGGCCCCGCCAATGCCAGAGCAGCTCCGTCAGCTAATGGAGGACACTGTCGCCGGCCAGTTCGAGGCAATCACCGCGGCAGCCAGGGGCTGTGACGTTTTGGTGGCGGGCATGGCGCTACAATTCGCCCTTCACTCGGTTGCAGAGCAGATGGGAGTCCCCTACGTTTACGCGGCCTGGTGCCCGATAACCCTGCCATCCCCACACCATGCGCCGCCCCCGTTGCCGTCGTGGGCACAACCTCTAACGGACGGCACGACCGACAATCGCACGCTCTGGACCCAGGACGCGAAACGCTGGAACGACCGCTGGGCCGCGGCTATCAACTCCCATCGGGCGGCAGCCGGTTTGGCGCCGGTCTCCGACGTGCGGAGCCACATCTTCACCGACCGGCCATGGCTGGCCGCCGATCCGACGTTGGCGCCATGGCCCGAGACCGCGGACCTGGATGTCGTCCAGACAGGCGCCTGGATTCGTTCGGACCATAGGCGGCTGTCCGTGGAGCTGGAGGCGTTCCTCGACTCCGGTGAGCCACCCGTCTACTTCGGCTTCGGCAGTATGCGCGCTCCACAGGACGTAAGCCTGGCGATGATCAAGGCGGCCCGCGCGGTCGGCCGCCGTGCGATCGTGTCCCGTGGGTGGGCCGGCGTGACACTGCCGGGAAACGAATCCGACTGCCTTTCCATCGGGGAAGTAAACCTGCAGGCGCTCTTCAGGCGGGTCGCCGCTGTAGTACACCACGGTGGTGCGGGCACCACCACCACTGCCGCACAGGCCGGAGCACCCCAGGTCGTCGTGCCTCAGATGTATGACCAGCATTACTGGGCAAAGAGAGTCCACGACCTCGGGATTGGAACCGCCCACGCCCCCGGCGCGCCCACTGCCGACTCGCTGACCGAAGCGCTCAGCCGCACCGTCGAGCCGGACGTGGCGGCCTGTGCGCGCGCCTTCGCATCCTCGGTGCGCAGCGATGGCGCGGAGATCGCCGCGCGGCGACTGATCGACGAGGTCTCCCAAAGCGCACTCGGGAACTAGTTCCCGCACGTCTGACAGTCCATGGCTGGACGGAATCAATTACAGTAACGTTGGCGGAAGTAGGCGCGTGCAAAATCCATCTGCGTCACCGAATCTTTCGGGGTTCATTACGAGTGGCGGCTCTCGAGTAACTGGGTCTCTGTTGACGAAGCACTACCAGGTCATTCTTGAATTCGAATAGTCTCCGAATCGGCACTCGAGCGCATAGCTTGCAGTACGATGTCTATCATGCACCATTCCGGCGATAAATCTTCCCTGGTCGCGCAGCGTTTACGGATGCCGTGCGGTATGGGAATCAATTCGACGAGAAACGCCCTTTACGTAGAAGTGGACGCCGAAACGCCCACGCAGTCCGGGGGCCGGTTGGAGGCCGGCATGTCGCCCGCATGTTGTGGGCTATTCGGTGCGGAGGATCTCCATGACATCGAGCCGGGCAACGGGGCGAGTGGCCACCCAAATGCCCACCGCTGCAATCAAGGCCATGCCGAGAACAGCGGCCACATAGGCCACGGCATCGACCGGTTTCGCACCGTCCACCAGGCTGACGAGCAGGCGTCCTCCGAGCACACCCCCGGCGATTCCGGGAATAGCGCCGGCAGCAATCGGGATCAAGCCGCGCCACATGAGGCTGAGCCGGAGACGCGATGGAGTGGCGCCCATGGCCATGCGTACGCCCATTTCGTGGCTCCTTCGGGCAACGGTGTATGAAACAATGCCATAGATTCCAATAACGACGAGCACCAAGGCCATCGTGGCAAAGCAAGAAACCGCGGTCCTGTAGAATTTCGGCCGGGCCAGCGCGTCAGACATCCGCTGCTCCATGGTTTTTGCCTCGAACACCGGAACCTGCGGATCCACCGACCGGACCGTGTCGCGAATCACCGCGAGCCGATCCTCCGCGCGGCCGTTGACGCGGGCCACGAAGGTCGACAAAGAACCGAATGGCGCGTGAGCGGGAACATAGATCTCGTTTACGTTCGCTCCTTCCGTCATATAGTCCATCCCCTTGACTACGCCGACGATTCTCCAGGGAGGAGCTTTGTCTATCGTAACTTCGTGGCCCAAGGCATCGGCGGCCGGCCCGAATTCAGCCGCAAACCGATCGCTGACGACAGCAACCCTAGCGTCGCCTTGTGTTTCCGCGCCGGTGAATTCGAGGCCATTTAAAATGTGGCCTCCCATGGTGCGGAAATAGTCGGGCATCACCGTAACCAGCATGGAACTCTCCTGGGCTGGACGGCCATCCATCCCAAATGGGCCCCCCACAAATCGAGTGGCATACAGCGGGAGAGACGCGGTTGCGCTGGCGCTGCGAACGCCAGGAAGCCGACGGATTCGACTCAGCGCCTCCTCGAAATATGCCAGCCCCCGTCTTTCCTCCTGGTGGATGGCGCCCTCGAGCGATACATTCACGGTGATCAGTCCGGCCCGTTCAAACCCGCGATCGACGTGCATGAGATCGAGAAACGCGCGCCCCACGGAAATCGAAGCGGCAACCAGAATGATGGTGAGCATGACCTGCGCCGCGACTAACGTCTCGCGAACACGGCGCAATCGGCGGGTATCCGCGGAGGCGCGGGTTCCGAAGGTATGTATGCGGCCGGCGTAGAACGACGGCAGCAGGCCGAAAAGCAACCCGGTGAAAACCGACGCGGCGATGGCAAAAGACAGCACGCGGCCATCCAGTATGGAATATGCCTGAGAAGCCAGCGCCGCTGGCTGAAACACGGCGGCGATAGACGTTGTCCAGAACGCGACGAGAAGCCCCGCAACGCAGGCAGCCAAAGAAAGAAGCACGCATTCCGTCAGCAACTGTTGCGAGATCCGCGCGCGGCTGGCCCCCAGCGAAGACCGTATGGCAAGCTCGACGGAACGATCCGCGGTACGCGCCAGCAGCAAGTTCGCGACGTTCGTGCAAGCAATGAGGAGGATGGGAACGACGCACACCATCAGCACCAGCGATCCCTTTTTTGCCGGCCCGGCGAGTTCGTCACGGAGTTGCGCGATCGCCGACGGGAACTTGATCCTCTGAAGAGGGGTGCGGTTGGGCCAGAGCCGCTCGGCTTCGATGGCGAATGCTGCGCGGGCCTGCGTCCACGTAACGCCGGGTTTGAGCCGCGCGATGGTCTCCCAGCCGTTATTGCCAGGGCTGAAGGCCGCCGGTTTCCAAACAACGGCCTTGCCCGGATAGTCGAACGCCGGCGGCGCGACGCCTATGATCGTGAGCGGGTGGCCGTCCACGCGGATGGTGGACCCCACGGCTTTCCGGTCGCCTGCGAAAAGCTCTTGCCAGAGTCCGTAACCGATCACCGCTACGGCGTTGCGTCCGAGCGGCCCCCATCCAGTACCGTCCGCATCGTCTTCAGGAGCGAATCCGCGCCCCAGCGCAGGCTGCGCGCCAAGTACCGAGAAAAAATTCGCGGATGCCTGGACCACATGTGCCCGCCGCCACGCGCCAGCGCCACCCAGATTGGCATCGAGCTGTTCGAAGACCGCGGCGTCGCTAAGATACGCGCTTCGGCCGCGCCATTCGTGAAATTGCCTGGCGCTGTCGTGGGGCTCAAAAAACCAGCTCAGGTACGCCAGTCGTTCGGGATCGTGAAAGGGCAGCGATCGCAACAGCAATGCGTTCACCACACTGAAGACTCCCGTGTTCGCGCCAATACCGATGGCGAGCGCGAGCATCGCGAAGCCGGTGTGCCAAGGACGGCGAATCCAAAGGCGAAACGTATGCTTGGCATCCTGGGTGACTTCGCGGGCAAACCGCGAAGGGACGGAGACGACCAGTGGCGTAAGATCGTCTGGGGCGGCTTGGTCTTTAGCGGACATACCCGTACATAAGCGGATTTTAAGTATGCGTGTGATGCGAGCATGTTGTCAACCGTCTGGTAAACGCATGCGCGGCATCGCGAGCGCGAAGAGCGTTTCCGGGGCGAGCAGTGGCGAGCGCATATCTTCGTACATGTGAGGACCGATCTCGACCATGTCTGGAGCGCCGCGCGGGCGAGTAACAGAGAACACCGGCGTCTCGATAGAACTAAGGAAGAGCTAACCAAAATGCAGGCGGATCTGGACCAGGGCCGCTTCGATAATGGGCTGCTGAACGATGTGATCGATTCCATTCGAAAGTCGTAGAATGACGACCGTCTGGCGCCGCGCGACCGGCAGGTGCTAGCTGACGACCTGGTCCGGCTCAAGGACTATCAGGATCATCACAATCACTGGCCCCATTAGAGTAGCCGAGCAGCGCGCACACCGGCACGAATCTAATTTTGGTAGACTCGAATTCAGGCGCGTGCAGGACGCGTCCTGTCCGCGGAAAGGGCCGCGCCCACCTGTTCGCTTGAGGCATCACTCCGTGTCGATCCTCTTTCGCCTGTCATGCGGACCAGGCATACGAAGGAGGCATCTTGAATCTTGAACAGCAGAAGAAGCAGGCCAGCGAACTCTTGCGCGCAATCCGGGCTGGAAACGCGGATGCGCTCTCCCGGCTGCGGCGCCACCATGCGCGTTGGGCAGCGTTAGACGAGGGCGCCGTCCGCCAACTTGTGTCTTTGCACGACGCACAGTTTGCCCTCGCTCGTGAACAAGGGTTCGCCAGTTGGCCCAAACTGAAGGCCTACGCCGAGCCGTCCTCGCGCACGCGCCACACACGATTGTTCGTCGCGGATGTAGCCTGGATTGCAGACCGCGTGCATGGTTTGCTGCGTACGCGCGAATCGGCCGGCCCGGCAGCGCTGTCCGACGAGGAAATTCGGCGGGCCCCTTTTCACGGAAGCGGATGCCCAGTTGGTCTACGCGAGGGAGCACGGGTTCGAAACCTGGGACGACCTGACCAGCCGGGTGAACCTGCTCGCCTCGAACCCCGCCACAGCAGCCGGTGAACCGTTCATGGCCGCCTTCGCCGGGCTGCGGTCCGGCGATGTTGCTACCTTCGAAGTTTTGCGCCGCGCTAACCCCCGTTTGACCGGCGAACGTGGGACCAATGGCAACACGCTGCTCAATCTGGCTGTCAGCTTCGGCGGCAGGTTCGGACGTCAACGAGGGCAACGATCGCGGCTGGACGCCGCTGCATGCGGCCGCATACGCCAACCAGCAGGGCATCGCAGCCTTGCTGATCGAACGGGGCGCGGCCCTGGACGCGGAAGCGCACGGCGCGGGTGGCACGCCGTTGATCGCGGCGCTGTTCTGGGGACATCGCGAAGTGGCCGATTTGTTGGGCCGCCATTCGGCGGCTCCGAACAATCTTCGCGCTGCCGCCGGGCTGGGCATCCCGGAACTGGTGGATGCTTGTTTCAATCCCGATGGCACACTCACTCCCGAGGCTTGCGCCGCACGAGGCTTCTACCGGCCGCATAGCGGTTTCCCGGACTGGCAGCCTTCGACAGACCCGCAGGAGGTTCTCGACGACGCGCTGGTGTGGGCCTGCAAGAGCGGCCGTTTGGCGGTGCTGGAGCGGCTCGCCGGAGCGGGCGCCCACCTGAACGCCGATCCTTATCGAGGCACGCCTCTAATCTGGGCGGCGGCGTGCAATCGCACCGAAACCGTCGCATGGCTGTTGGATCGCGGCGCAAACATCAATCGGAAGGCCACCTTCGGCGGAGCTACGCACGGCCAAGGAATCACGGCGCTTCATATGGCGGCCCAGAACGGGCACATGCCGGTTGTCAAGCTGCTGGTCGAACGCGGCGCGGATCGATCCCTCAAAGACGATCTCTACCAATCGACGGCGGAGGGCGGAGCGGCCTACTTTGGCCGGAATGAGGTGCGGGACTATCTGCGCTCGCTTGGCGTATAGGGTTGGTCCGTGCAGGTCTGCACGCGGGCAATGTCCGGTTACGTCAGGAAGACAATGATCGACGGCGTGCCCACCGGCGTGTATTGGCCTGTAAACGTGAGCCCGCCCGTCTTCCGATTCACGCGAAAGCACACAACCGCATCCCCGCGCTGATTGCAGCTATAAAGGAAGCTGCCCGTGGGATCGACGGTGAAGCTGCGCGGATAATCGCCGCGCGTCCACTCCTCGCCGGCGAAGGTCAGGCCGCCCCCGTCGCCGATGGAAAACCAGGCGATGCTGTCGTGCAGCCTGTTGGCGGCGTAGACGAAGCGCGCGTCCGGTGAAACGCGCACCTCCGATGTGTAGTTCGTGCCGGCGAAACCCTTTGGCAGGCTGGAGACGGTCTGCTTGGGAGCCAGACTTCCACGCGCGGCGTCATAGTCGAAGGCCGCCAGGGTGGAAGCTTCTTCCTGCAGTGAATACAGCCACCGGCCGTTCGGATGAAAAACGAAATGCCGCGGACCGTCGCCGGGCGGCAGCGCCACCCAGGGTGGATCGTTGGCGGAGAGCGTGCCGCGCGCCGCATCGAACTTCCAGATCAGGATGCGGTCCAGGGCCAGATCGGCCGCCAGCACGAATCGGCCCGAGGGATCGGCCTGGATCATGTGTGCATGAACCTTGTCGTGTCCGCTGATGGCGAAACTTCCCGGAGGCGCGCTCGATGCATGCGCTGGGCCGAGCGGGCCCTGGTCGTGTTTGACATCGGTTGCGGGACCCAGTTCGCCGTGTGCAAGAATCGGCAGGACCGCCACCGTGCCGCCTGCGTAGTTGGCGACGAACACGTATTTGCCGGAAGGATGCACGCTCAGATGCGCCGGACCCGCGCCTTCGGAACTGACGGTATTCAGCAGCGTCAGATGCCCGCTCGCGCGGTCGATGGAATACGCGCTGGCCGAACCATCGGCCGTCTCGTTGGCGCTGTAGAGATGTGTCCGAGTAGGGTCGAATGCCAGCCACGAAGGGTTTGCCGGATTCGGAATCGCCTCGCGCGGGGAGAGCGCGCCGGTCTCCGGGTTCATCTGAAACAGATAGATCCCTTGTCCATTACCGTGGCTGCCTTCCGGACCTTGCGGGGAACTATAGCTGCCTATATAGGCGAATATCGGGCGGCGCGGCTGCCACGCCAGAGCCGCGGCGCTGGAGAGGGCGCCGGTGATCAATCCGCGTCGTGTAATCATTTGCCGCCTACGGACGGTCCGCCTTCCAGTGCATGTCCATGCTTACGGAGAACGTCGGCAAATGAGATCCGCCTTTCCTTTTCTCTTCTGATGCTGATAAGGATGTCGGCCTCGTCGTTTGAGACATGGACCTTGGGAACGAGTTGCTCTGTAGGAGTTCGAGTTTCGGTACGAGCCATTCGCCCCCATTATACTGGCTGGCTCCGGACGAGATCCGCTTTACTTCTGTCCATTGGCGCCTAAAGGCGTGCCCTCGCGCAGTTCGTCGCTGCCGCGCCGAACCACCTTGTCACCCGCCGCCAGCACGCCGCTAACTTCGACCAAGTCCCCATCGGCCGCGCCCTTTCTCACATCCACCCATTCGGCGCGGCCGTTCCGATTGCGGATCACGAAGGTGCGCTCGGTGGTGGTGACCACGCTGGTCTTGGGCACGAACAGCGCGGGATGTTCGCGCCGCACAGGCCACTTGACGCTCGGATACATGCCGGGCGCGAGCGTGCCGTCGCGATTGAGAACGTCCAACTCGACCGGCATGGTACGGGTTTTCGGATCGAGCGCGTGCGCGATGCGGGCCACCGTGCCAGTGTACGCGCGATCCGGGTACGCCGGCACGCGAAACGGGATGCTCGCGCCGCGCACCGTGCCGCCCACGTCTTCCTCGGGCACGGGCACCACCAGCCGCAGCCTTGAGATCTGTTGAACCACCAGCAGCACGGGATCCGCACCCGGCCCCACCAACGCGCCGGGATGCACGAAGCGGTCGGTGACCACGCCGTCGAATGGCGCGGCGATTTTCAAGTAAGCTTCCATGTCTTTTTGGGACCGCACGGCAGCCGTCGCGGCCTCGCTGGCCTGATCGCGCGCGCGCACCAGCGACCGGGCGGCTTCCACCTGTTTCTGCAGTTGAATGACTTCGTTGCCAGCGACCGCGCCGGGTGTTTCGGCGGCTTTGCGGAGGCCTTCGTACGTGCTCTCAACAGCGGCGAGTTGCGATTCGGCTTGCAGCCTTTCAGATTCCGCTGCCTGCACCTTGGACTCGGCTTCCGCGATCTGCGCTTGCAACTCCGGCGCGCTAAGCTCCGCGAGCAGTTCGCCTTGCTTCACGACGCTGCCGCGATCCACCAGTACGCGTTCGACGTAACCCGGCACTTTGGCATGCAGTGCGACGGTCAGATAGGGCTGAATTTCCGCGGGCAAATCGATTGTGCGGGACACCGGTTTGGAAATTACAGCGACCAGCTCGGGCGTTTGCGCCAATGCGTGCGAGGCGACCGCCGCGAGTAAGAGCGTAAGACGATTAAGTCGCGTCATAATATCGGCTCGTGGGATCCATGGGGTTAAGCGACGGCGAAGCGACCGCAGCCTTGCGTTGCAGAATCGCGTAGATCGCAGGCAGAATCGTCAGCGTCGCGAATGTCGAAACCAGCAGGCCGCCGATCACCGCGCGGCCCAGGGGCGCGGCTTGCGCGCCGCTCTCGCCGAATCCGATGGCCATCGGCAACATGCCGAAAATCATCGCGGCGGCGGTCATCAGTACGGCGCGCAAGCGGCCGCTGGCGCCCTCGTGAGTCGCATCCAGAACTGTTCGGCCGGCGTGCCGGGCCTGCTCGGCGAAAGTGACCAGCAGGATCGAATTGGCCACCGCAATCCCGATGGCCATGATCGCGCCCATGAACGATTGCACGTTAAGCGTGGTTCCCGTAGCCAGCAGCA
>JBEKTJ010000180.1:0-16049 GCA_049516155.1 Bryobacteraceae bacterium | reverse complement strand
CGGAGGTCATCCTCGTCCGGTAGTGCCGTTATGCGCAATATTCCCGGGTCTATCATCAGGTTGGCGATCGTAATCGGCATCGTTGGCTCTTGGTCGACGACAACCGGGTAGAGCGTCACAGGGTGGTGGACCTGGAAGAGCGTGTAGCGGTAGTTGCCTAGGGCTGGCACCTTGATCACAAAGCGATGATAAATGTCGTTGTTGGCCGAAAATGTCTCGACGGCAGCTTCCAAGATCCCTTTAGTCTTCTCGCCGAGCAAGGTTGCCTGCGTGCGCAGGATCGCGGCTGGGGTAACGATGGTGGAGGCTATCCCCAGATCCGATGGCCAAAGGTCTTCATTTAATTCCGGCATAAGGACCTCAGAGCTCCAGTCCGAACAATACGGGAAGGTGGTCGGATCCCACGGATTTATCGGGGCGGCCATTCGCCGAGAGGAGAGAAACGGCCCCAGCGTGCGTAACGATCTCTATTCCTTCGGCCGGCAGCCGATGCATCAGACTCGGGCGCAACAGCACTTGGTCGAACATATTCGAATAATAGCTCGCGCGCTCGCCGGAATCATAGAAGTATGTACCTGCCGGCGTTTCGTCGCGCTCTCCAAAGCATCCCCACATCGGATTGTAGAAGAACGGGTACTCTTGGCCGCTAACTGTCCGATGCCCTCGGAATGCTTCAGCGCGTGCCATCGTTGTGTGAAAGCCTCCCGCTCCTACAACGCCCGCCTCAAACGGATTCATATTCAGATCGCCCACAACAACCGTTCGGGTGTGGCCGGCTTGACGTTCAGCCAGCGCAATCGTTTCCGCCCACTGCGAGCACGCGAGTATCTGACTGCTGTCGCTTGAGTGAAGCTTGCTCGGCAGGTGGAGGGCTGCTAGAAGAATGTCCTCGCGCATTGGAAGCCTCAGATGGCGGATCGTATGACGCGCACCGTACTCCAAAGAGGCGACAAATTCAGATGTGAATCTCGTAAATATCTTGATCGACTCTTCAGGACCTTCTGCACGGTTAGGCGCGTAATGGAAAATAGGGCTGTCCCCCTCATTGAGAGCGCCGAGCAGGTCCCCGACTTGTATGGCGCACTCCAAGAGGATCAGCACATCGACGTCCCTGGATCTCGCGAGCTCGGCGATGTGATGCTGAATCGGTCTTCGGTTTAGATTCCAGCAGAGGAATTTAATCACAATTGTTGCACTGCAAGCTCCGCGTGCCTGCGGCGGCGTACAAAGTAGGCGGCGCCCAGCGCGGCGAGCGCCAAGGAAATCCACTGCGAGGTATTCAGCGCGCCCCCGAACGGGTTAGGCTCGCCCGGGTGGTCCCGCACGAACTCTACCAGAAAGCGCACCGTGGAATACAGGATCAGGTACAAGCTGATGACGGCGCCGGGCGCATGCTGCCGGCGAATACGCCAGTAGAGGACGCCGAAAATCAGGAACTCGGCCGCCGATTCGTACAACTGGGTAGGATGCAGTTTAATATCCAGCGGCACACCCACCAGTTGCTGCGACAACGGATTGGTGAACGTCACGCCCCAGGGCAGATTGGTAGGCCGGCCCCAGCAACAGCCAGCGGCAAAACAACCCAGCCTGCCTATACCGTGGCCCAGCGCGATTCCGGGAGCGAAAACATCCGCCGTCGGGAGCGCCGGCATATTGTGGCGGCGCATGTAGATGGCGGCCGCGATCAGCGCCGCGATCAGGCCGCCATAGAAAACACCGCCAGCCTGCAGACTGGCCATAGAAAAGATCTCGCCAGGATGGCTGACATAGTAGGGGATGTCCACCAGGAACATCATGATCTTGGCGCCCACGATGGCGCTCAGCCCGCAAAGAATGCCGAGGTTTACGGTCGCATCGCTGTTCAGGCCGGCGCGGCGCGCCAGGCGCGAAATCACGGATAGCGCGACCAGGAATGCCAGCGCGACCAGCACTCCGTAGGTCGATTGCGAAAAACTTCCGATATGAAAAAGCCGCGGAAACATCAGGCGCCCGCCGGCTGGCGCTTAGGCCGCAACAGCTCCAGCAGCAGCAGGCCGCTGCCGATCACGATGCAGGAGTCGGCTACGTTGAACGTCGGCCAGTGCAAGTCGCCGATGTAGAATTCCAGGAAATCGGTGACGCGGCCCCACAGGATGCGGTCGAACAGATTGCCGGCGGCGCCGCCCAGCACCAGGGCCAAGCCAGTGGCGGTCCAGCGGTCGAGCCGCGAAGCCCTCCAGAGCATGCCGGCCACCAGCACCAGCGCGGCCGCCGAGAACACGATCAACACCACGGTACGCCAGGCCGACGTGGAATCGTTCATCAGCCCGAAGGCCACGCCACGGTTCTGCGAGTGTACGATATCGAAGAAGCCGGGGATGACGGGATGCACGTCGAAGGTGGAGACATGCGCTTCGATAATCGACTTGGACAGGCGATCGACCGCGAAAACTATTGCGGCGAGGCCGTAAGCTTTGAATCGGCTGTCAAGCATGCAGCGTCTCTTTCACGGCGTCGGCGCAGGCCGCGCAGACGGTGGGGAATCGCGGATCTGCGCCTGTGTCGGTAGTGTACTTCCAGCAGCGTTCGCACTTGAGGCCGTCGGCGCGCTCGATCGTTACCGAGGACAGGCCGGAGGCCTGTCCTACTTCCACTTGGGAGACGATGAACAAGCCCGGTAAGTCTTGGGCATACTCTTGCAACAACGGATACAGGTCGGAGTTGGCCGATAATCGTACCCGAGCCTCAAGGGGCGCGCCAATAAACTTCTGCTGGCGGGCCTCCTCGAGGCTCTTGAGCACGTCTTCCCTCACTTTTATGAGACGGTCCCAATTCCCAGCTCGTTTCCGGTGGGCATCCGACAGTCCCTCGGTCAACTCGCCGGCTTCCGGGAACCGTTCCAGGTGTACGCTGCCTTTCTGCCCCATGTGGGTCCAGATTTCTTCGGCGGTGAAGGCGAGGATCGGCGCCACCAGCCGCACCAGGGCGTATTCGAGGCGGTAGAGCGCGGTTTGTGCGCTGCGGCGCGCGTGCGACTTGGTGGCCGCGGTGTACAGCCGGTCCTTCAGAACGTCGAAATAAAGCGGGCTCAGATCCACCGTGGCGAAATCGTACACCGCGCGGTAGACCTTGTGGAACGCGAATTCCTCGTACCAGGCGCGGCAGTTTTCGACCAGCGATTCGGCGCGGATCAGGATCCATTGGTCCAGCTCCAGCATTTCGTCCACGGGCACCGCATCGGTACATGGATCGAAGCCCGAAAGGTTGCCCAGGAGGTAACGGAAAGTGTTGCGCAACTTCCGGTAGGCCTCTTGCAGCCGCGTCAGGATGGTCTCCGAGGCCCGCACATCTTCGTCGAATTCGACCGAGGCCGACCACAGCCGGACCAGATCCGCCCCGTGATGCTTGATGATCTCTTCGGGCTCGATGGAGTTGCCTAGAGACTTGTGCATGGCGCGGCCATCGCCATCCAGTACCCAGCCGCTCAGCGCGCAGGCGCGATAAGGGGAGCGGCCCTTAAGCCCCACGCCAACCAGCAGCGAGCTATGGAACCAGCCGCGATATTGATCGCCGCCCTCGATGTACAGATCCGCGGGCCAGGTTAGCTTGTTGGCGGCAGTCAGCACGGCCAGGTGGCTCGATCCGGAATCGAACCAAACGTCCAGAATGTCGCTCTCCTTGCTGAACTCCGCGCCGCCGCACTTGGCGCAGGCCACGCCGGGAGGCAGCAGTTCGGCCGCGGTCCGCTGATACCAGACATCCGCGGTATGCTCGGCGAAGAGCCGCACGATGCCATCCAGAATCTGGCGGTCGACGATCGGCTCGCGGCAACGGTCGCAATAGAAGACGATGATGGGCACGCCCCACACGCGCTGCCGCGAGATGCACCAGTCCGGGCGTGTGGCGATCATGTTGGAGATGCGCTCCTGGCCCCATTCGGGCATCCAGCGCACTTGGCGGATGGCTTCGAGCGCATGCTGGCGAAAATCGTTGCGCTCCATGCCGATGAACCACTGCTCGGTAGCGCGGAATATGGTGGGCCGGTGGCACCGCCAGCAATGCGGATAACTGTGTTCGATCTTTTCGGTGGCCAGCAGGGCGTGATGGCCGGTCAGAATCCCGATGACGATGGGGTTGGCTTCCCAAACGGTTTTGCCGATCAGTTCTTCGGGTAATCTGCCGGCAGCGCCCTCGGCGTGATAGAAGCGACCGCCGGCATCCACCGGGCAGTAAGTTTCGATGCCGTATTGGCGGCCTACGACGTAATCTTCCTGGCCGTGTCCGGGCGCGGTGTGAACGGCGCCGGTGCCTTGCTCCAGCGTGACGTGATCGGCCAGGATGCCAAGGGAATCGCGTTCCAGAAACGGATGATGGAAAACGGCGCCTTCTAATCGTGCGCCGGGGAAGCGCGCCAGCACTTCGTAGTTGGTCCAGCCGCACTTTTCGGCAGTGGCCTTCAGAAGATCGGACGCGACGACGTAGACGGGACCTCCGACCTCGACCGCAACATACTCGTATTTCGGATGAAACGCGATGGCCATGTTGGCCGGGATAGTCCAAGGCGTAGTGGTCCAGATGAGGCCGTAGACGTGGTGGCCGGCGAGCGCGGCGTCGATCTGCGCGGGGTCGGAAGTCAGGGCGAACCGCACCCAAATGGACGGGCTCGAATGGTTCGAGTATTCGACTTCGGCCTCGGCCAACGCGGTGCGGTCGCGCATGCACCAGTGCACCGGCTTCAGACCCTTGTAAACGTAGCCCCGATCGAGGAATTCCACGAACGCGCCGGCGATCACCGACTGGTAGTGCGCGCTCATAGTGAGATACGGGTCGTCCCAGCGGCCGAAGATGCCAAGGCGTTTGAAATCGGTGCGCTGCAAGTTAACGTATTTTTCGGCGTATTTGCGGCATTCCGCGCGGATTTCGGCCGTCGTCATGGTGGCTTTGCGTGCGCCAAGTTCGCTATCGACCTTGATCTCAATGGGCAGGCCGTGGCAGTCCCATCCGGGAACATAGGGCGCGTCGAAGCCCGCCATGGTCTTGGATTTGACGATGAAATCCTTGAGGATTTTGTTGAACGCGGTGCCCAGGTGGATGCGGCCATTTGCGTAGGGCGGGCCGTCATGCAGGATATAAGTGGGCCGGCCCGCGCGCGCGGCGCGAATTTGGGCATAGATATCCTCGCCGCCCCAGCGGTCGAGCAACTTCGGCTCGGCCTGAGTGAGGTTGGCCTTCATCGAAAAACCGGTGTGCGGCAGATTGAGAGTCTGCTTCAAATCGAAGTTATGCGAGTCCATTTTGCCGGGATATTACTATGGTACACGATGGCTCAAGTTAAAGCCGCTTAGCTATCTCTAGCCCACCATCCGCGCGCTGAACTGCACGTACGTAAACGTCTCCGGAATGTGCGAGTCGTAATGCCCGTGACGATTCCAGGTCCACCCGGCGCTGGGATCCAGCTTTCGTCCCTCCCGGTCGAATTGCTGAAAGCGCGAACAGTCGATGCGCCACACGTCCCCGTCGCGCGGCGGCAGCGCGCGCCCATCCGCCAAGCCGCGCAATCCCTCCCATGGCAAGGCCAGCTCAACGGTCCAGCCCGGCGGACCCACGTGTACGGCATGCCGCAACCCAGGAAAATCCCAAGCCAGGAAACCCCAGCGCTCGCCGCGCGGATGCACATGTCCCCCCACCCCATCCAAGACCATGGTTCGCTGGGTCGCGGGATCGAACTCCGGCCTCCCATGATAAGGACTACCCGGCACGAGCGCATCCTTCCAGATCCAGAAGACCTCGTAGATCGTGTTCAGCGCGTTGATCTCGAATTCGTAGTATGCGTTCTCGCCGGCGATGAAGACTTCTACGTCGTTGTCTTCATAAATGAGCGAATCCCGCTCGGTGAGATAGGCGCGCACGTCGCGCTCTTCGGCCGTGAAGCCGAAATACAGGCACTCGTCATCCCACAGCAGCGCCACCCGCGTATCGAACCACGCCGGTTCGCCTGTCACGATATCGACGAACGGCTCGGACTTGGGCGCCATTCGCCACGAAGGCTCGTCCAGCTTGCCGTCGATTTGAATCGGCCCGGCTGTCCGGTAGCAGGTGTGATGCGCCAGGTCGTTCCGCATAGGTACGTTCTAACACGCTGCGGTCTCGGGGCTGCGGTAGGTTCCAGCTATAAGATGCGGGGGGCAACTAAGTCGCGGCCGGACGGGGCCGCAGCCCGCATCATCACCTGCTGGACACGCGTAAAATAGCGGCGCCAAATCGCGCGATAATGGGAAGAGTAAGCGCATGGTCCATCAGGCAAAAGACTTATCGCCGGCACAGAGGGCAGCCGCGGAACTGCTGCTTGGCCGCCCACTGAAGGAGAAGGAATCGATTAGCGTACAGGCTTTTGATCCCGCCCCTGTATCGGAGCAACGGCGGCGTGAAGTCTCCGCGGAACTCCAACGGCTGTTCGCCGAAGTGGACCTGAACCTCCGGCCCGCCACGGCCGACGAAGTCGAGGACGTCTTTACCGAGGCCATGCGAAGCAGTCGCCCCGGGTATCGCACTCAACGGTGAAGATCACCCTGGATTCGACCATCCTCGTCAGGGCTTTTGCCGACAGCGGAGGCCTTGCCCGGCGCTTGCTCCTTACGATCTTGGAAGGGAATCACGTCCTTGTCATGTCCAACGAGATCCTGGCCGAGACTTCGAGAGTGCTCCGTTACCCCAGGATGCGTGCCCGGCACGGTATGTCCGAAAGCCGGATCTACGACTACGTGATGTTCCTGCAGACTGTGGCGACTATGGTCCGACCCGATCCGACACTCGTCGCGCCGATCCGGGATCCGAATGACATTGTCGTCCTCCAGACCGCGATCATTGGCGGGGCCGAGGCCATCTGCACTACGGACGAGGACTTTTTCCACACTCCTGCTTTGGCCTTTCTGAAATCCGTTAGTATCTTGGTATTCACCGACATGGAACTCATGAGTCGGCTCCGCTCCTGAGCCCTACGATAAACGAGCAGCGGTCTAGTCTAGTTAGGGCAGGAAAACCGTCTTAAGGCTGGGCTTGACAGAAATACCGGCCAAGCCGTGCGCGTCCCAGCCGCCGCCGAGCGCTTTCACCAACATTACCGACGCCACCAATTGGCCGCCTTGAATCTGCGCGGCCTCGCGTTGGTTCGAAAGCAGGCTCTGCTGAGCCGTGACCACATCGAGATACGTGACCAGCCCGCCGGTATAACGATTCAGCGCGATATTCAGCGCGCGCTGGGAGTCCGCGACGGCGGTGTCCTGCGACTTCGCGGCACCGGCAAACACTTCCAGTCCGGCCAATGCATCCTCGACTTCCTGAAACGCCACCAGCACCGTCTGGCGATATTGCGCTACGGAGTCCTGGTAACCCGCGTTCGCGAAATCCACGCCGGCGCGGATACGGCCGCCCGACAACAGCGGCTGCGCGAGCGTCGCGCCGACAGCCCACAGCGAGCTTGGCAGTGAGAACAAGTTGCCGATGCCGGTGCTCTCGAGCCCGGCGGTGGCCGCCAGTTGCAGGCTCGGATAGTAGGCCGACTTGGCAACGCCGACTTGCGCATTGGCGGCAGCCATCAGCCGCTCTTGCCGCGCGATATCCGGACGGCGTTCCAGCACGTCGGATGGCACGCCGGTCGGGACCGCCGGAAGATGTTTCTGCAGCGAGCCCGCCGGCATGCGGAAATCCGGAGCCGGCGCCCCGCACAAGACCGCCAGCGCGTGCTCGTAGTTCGCGCGCAGTTGCCGCTCCAGGGTGGCTTGCGTCCGGGTGGCGTCCAGTAATGCCTGTTCCTGCGCCAGGTCCAGACCGGAGGCGACTCCGCCATCGTGACGGTTCTGCACCAGTGCCGTGGCCTTGTCCATGGCCGCGACCGTGTCGTCTAGAATGCGGATCTCCGCATCCACCTCACACAACGTGAAGTAATCGGCGGCGGCTTCCGCGGTCAGCACCAGTTTCACATTTTCGAAGTCCGCGCTGGCGGCCTGGTATGACGCATTGGCTGCCTCCACGCTACGCCTGGTGCGCCCGAAAAGATCCGGCTCGTAACTCAGTGCGAAGGGTAAATTCCAAGCGTTTTGCGTGATGGGCCCGTCCACTACCCCGCCCAGAGATGGACGATTTGCCGAGAGCCTAAATCTCTGATACGAAGGCGAAACGCCGACCGTCGGATAGAAGTTACTGATGGCCACAGAGGCCAGGGCGCGCGCCTGCTGCAACCGCGCGCCCGCCGAGACCAAGTCCTGATTCGATGCCAGGACGGAGGTCTCCAGGCGATTCAGATCGGCGTCCTGGAAGATTTGCCACCATGCGCCTTTTGGAATTTGATCCTTCGGATCGCCCGGACGCCAGGGACCTTCCGCGTGCCATGCCGCGGGTTGGGGCGCCGGCGGCGTGTGATAATCCGGTCCGACCGGATGGCAGGCGGCCAGCAGGATTGTCAGCGCGGCAAGCCCGGTGGCGCATACGGACGTGCGTCTCATGACGGCTTCCGTTCCGAGCCATCCGCGACTACGCGCACGACCTGTCCGGCTTCGAGCGAGTCGGGAGGGTTCTGCACCACGCGATCGTTCGCCCGGACGCCTTGCAGAATTTCCAGGCTCGTGCCAAAATCGCGCCCGATCACAATGGGCCGTAGTTGGATCCGATCCTCCGGACCTACTATGGCGATGCTCGGCCCTTCGGACCGGAAGAGCATGGCGCTCGATGGCACCGACAGCCGGCTGCCGTTCACCGGCACGTCAAAATGAACTTGAGCGTACGCGCCGGGCAACAGCCGCCCAGCCTTGTTCGGAACATCCACTTCAGTCAGGAGCGTGCGCGTGTTCTGGTCGATGGCATTCGCCGTCCGCACTACGGTCCCGGTGAACCGCGACGCCGGAAATTCGGCTAGTGCGATCCAGGCCCGCATCCCCACCCGTATGGATGGGGCATCGGCTTCCGGGATGCTCACATATACGCGCAGCGGATCGATCAGCGCAAGATTGAACAGTTCCTTGCCCGATCCCCCGTTGCCGGCATTCACCAGCGCCCCGATGTCTACGTTGCGTCGCGTAAGCACGCCCGCGAAAGGAGCGTAAACGTGCTTGAACGATTCAAGCTGCTGCAGCCGCCGCACGTTGGCATCGGCGGCGGCCATATTCGCCTGCGCTTGTGCGTAGTCGCTGGTCCTCTGATCCAGCTCCTGCTGCGAGACGGAGTCGGTACGGCGCAATTCGCGCCAACGGTCCGCACTGGTGCGCGCCAGGTCCAGCGCCGCGACCATCTGCTGGCGGGCAGCCTGCGCTTGCGAAAGCTCCTGGTCCACTTCGGGAGTATCGAGGTCGGCCAGCAACTCGCCCTTCTCCACTGTCGCGCCGATGTCCTTGTACCAATGTAGTAAATAGCCGTTGGTGCGCGCGTAAATCGGCGACTCGGTGTAGGCCTGCACGCTGCCTGGCAATTCCAGCTCGTTCGAGCGCGGCTCGGGCTTCGGGTAGCCGGCCGAAACCGTGGTCACCGCCAGGCGCGCGGTTTCCCCGGACAAAGCCACCTGTTCCTTGGCGCGCGCCTTGATGCTGAGCGCGCCGGCGGCGAACAGGCACACCACCGCTACCAGCGCAGCCACCATCCAATGCTTGGCGGTTGGTGCGTGATTGTTTTTGGTTTTCGGTTCCGGTTCGAGATTGGTTATCTCTTGGGCAGACATAAGTTCACTCTCAATTCGATGAAGATTTCCGCTCTCTGGCTCCGTGAATCATGCCGAAGACCGTGGGAACGAAGAACAGTGTGGCAACGGTTGCGAAAAGCAGGCCGCCGATCACGGCCCGACCCAGCGGCGCGTTCTGCTCTCCGCC
Source organism: Bryobacteraceae bacterium (assembly GCA_049516155.1). Lineage (GTDB taxonomy): Bacteria > Acidobacteriota > Terriglobia > Bryobacterales > Bryobacteraceae > Bog-159. Next base: position 6,216 of record JBEKTJ010000180.1, on the reverse strand, counting down.
CTCGCCGAGACCCATCGCCATGGGCGCCATGCCGATGATCATGGCCAGGGCGGTCATCAACACCGGCCGCATGCGCGTGTGGCCCGCCGCGGCGGCGGCTTCGCGTGCCGGCATCCCTTCATCCATGCGTTCACGGGCGAAGGATACCATCAGAATACTGTTGGCGGTGGCCACGCCGACGCACATAATTGCGCCGGTAAGCGACGGCACGTTCAAGGTGGTGTGAGTCAGCAGCAGCGCCCAGGTGATTCCAGCCAATGCGCCCGGCAGCGCGGTGATGATGATGAAGGGATCCAGCCACGATTGGAAATTCACCACGATCAGCAGGTAGGCCAGCACGATGGCCATCGCCAACCCCGCGCCCAGTCCGATAAACGACTGCGACATGGTCGACACCTGGCCGGTGATGGTCAGATGGCTGCCCCTGGGAAGCTGCTTTTGGACCCGCTCGGTCACGGCACGGACGTCGCGCGCCACACCGCCGAGGTCGCGGCCCTGCACCGAGGCGAATACGTCCACCAGCGGCTGCACATCGTAGTGCGAGATTACGGCGGGCTGGCTCGCATGGCGAAACGACGCCAGGTTTCCCAAGATTTGCGGTTGGGGCGAAGCCGGCGTGCGGATAGGCGTATCAAGCAGCGCTTTCACCGAATCCACGCGATACTGCGGCGTCTGCACGGCCACGTTGTAGCTAATCCCATTCTTCGGATTGAGCCAGAAGGTGGGCGCGGTCTGAAAGCTGGAGCTTAGGGAGACCAGCAGGTTGTCGGCTACGTCGCGCTGGCTGAGCCCCACGGATTGCGCGAAAGTCCGATCCACATCCAGATGCAACGTGGGAGAGTCATAGGCCTGCTGCACATGCACATCCACGGCGCCCGGGATGGCGCGAATCCGGTTGGCCAATTGCCGGGCCACGTTATAATTGCCCAGTTGGTCGTTGCCCGCGATTTGCACATCAATGGGCGCGGGCACGCCGAAGTTGAGGATCTGCGTGACGATATCGGCCGGCTGGAAGAAGAATTGAGTGGACGGGAAACGCCGCGGCAATTCCTGCCGCAGCAGCTTCACATACTCCGGCGTTGGCCGATGACCTTCCTTGAGCGAAACGAGGATCTCCGCGTCCGGCGTGCCGATGGTTCCCGCATTGCTGTACGAAAGATTGATGCCGCTGTAGGGCAGGCCGATGTTGTCGAGCATGGTGTCGAGATCGGCGGCTGGGATCATGGTGCGGATAGTGTTTTCGATCTGGTCGGTAAGCCGCGCGGTCTCTTCGATACGCAGACCGGTGCGGGCGCGCACATGCAGGCGCATCAGGCCGGCGTCCACTTGCGGAAACAAGTCCTGGCCCAGCACAGAAACGAAGCCCAGGGATGCCAGGCACAGCGCCAGGAAAGCCGCTACGAACCAGCCTGCGTGCCGCATGCAGGCCTCCAGCGCGTTCCGGTAGCTGTCGCGCAAGCGCTCGAAGGCATTTTCGAACCGTTGGTGAAATCGCCCAAATACGCCCGGCTGCTTATCCAGGTTGTGATGGCGCAGGAGGAACATGACCATAGTCGGCACTAGGGTTCGCGACAGCAGATAGGAAGCCAGCATGGCGAAGATCACGGCTTCCGCCAGCGGCACAAACAGGAAGCGCGTGACGCCGCTGAGGAAAAACATGGGCACGAAAACGATGCAGATGCAAAGCGTGGAAACGAACGCCGGCACGGCGATCTCCTGCGCGCCGTGCAGGATGGCCTCGCGCAGTTCCTTTCCAAGCAGGCGGTTACGCTCGATGTTCTCAATCTCCACCGTGGCGTCATCCACCAGGATTCCGACCGCCAACGCCAGACCGCCCAATGTCATCAGGTTCATGGTTTCGCCGAGTGCGCTCAGACAAATCACCGAAACCAGGATGGCCAGCGGAATCGAAATGGCGATAATCAGAGTACTGCGCCAGTTGCCCAGGAAAAGCAGGATCATGGCGGCCGTAAGGCATGCTGCGGTGAGCGCTTCGCGGATGACTCCCTGGACGGCCGCGCGCACGAAGATGGATTGGTCGAACAGCGGCGTTACCTTAAGTTCCGGCGGTAACGCCGACGCCATGGTCTGCAACGCCGCCCGCACGTCGTTTACGATTGTAAGCGTGGATGCGGAGCCAGTCTTGTAGACGCTGAGCAGCGCGCTACGGTGGCCGTCCTGCCGCACCACATTCGTCTGAGGCGAGAAGCCGTCGCGCACGTGTGCCACGTCGCGTATATAGATGGTCGCACCGTTGACCGTCTTCACCGGCAGATCGTTCAGTTCGTTGATGGTCTGCGTGCTGCCGTTCATTTCCACCTGATATTCCAGCGGCCCGAGCTTGGCCGTGCCGGATGGCAGAATCAGGTTTTCCGCGCTGACCGCGTTCACTACGTCGGTGGGCGACAGACCTTTGGCTTGCATGGCTGCCGAATCGATATCGATTGAAACCAGTCGCATCTTGCCGCCATATGGCCAGGGAACCGACGCGCCCTGGACGGTCGCCAACTGTGTGCGGATGGTGTTGGCGCCCAAATCGAACAACTGCTGTTCGCTCAGCCGCGTGCTGCTCAGGCCGATCTGCAGCACCGGCACGGTCGAGGCGCTATAGCTCAAAATCAGCGGAGGCGTGGTCCCCGGCGGAAGCTGTCGAATTTGCGTCTGGCAGATCGATGTGACTTGCGCCAATGCCGTGGCGATGGTCACGGAAGGCCGGAAGAACAGCTTGATCACGCCGATCCCGTTGTAGGTCTGCGACTCCATGTGCTCGATATCGTTGACCGTGGTGGTAATGGTGCGCTCGTTGATCGTGACAATGCGGTCCGACATCTCCTGGGGAGCGAATCCGTCGTAGTTCCAGATGACGCTCACCACCGGTATACCCATGTTCGGAAAGATGTCGGTAGGGGTACGCAGGATCACCAGCGGGCTGAGCAACAGAATGAGGAGCGCTAGCACGACGAAGGTATACGGACGATTAAGAGCGACTCTTACGATCCACATGTAGGCATCCTTGGCGGTGATGGGTGCAACCGGAGGGCCGACGTGGGCGCCTCACTTCTTGTTGATTCTAATGACAGTCGCGAACGAGCATCCTTGCGTAGCTACCGCTTGGCTCCACGAATTCGCGAGATCTCACGAGGGGGGCATTTGCCACTCATCGAGCCCTCAATTTAGTGTCCCGAGGCCTTTTCGGCCCCTTCGTCGTCTTTCCGCGAGTCTTCGGCGCTCTCGGGGCGACCTGCACCAACCGTCCGAATCGCGGAGGCACGGCGGCGGCACTGATGATCGGGCCGGCGGCCACTAGCCTTTTACGGCGCGCATCAACTTGCAGATTCTGACCTTCCACAGCGCGCGCACCGAGGAGTTGGAGATCGCCTGCTTCGGAGAAAACGACTTCGTCCACGGTTTCCGACTTATCCACCATAAGCACGGCGTAGCCAACTGAGCGCGTAACGATCTGGCCGTTCGGCAACTGAAATTGGAGATCCTTCTTGCGCCGCTCAATCCCGATCGCCTCCAATACCGTCGCGTCGATCCACGTGGACTCGGCACCCGTGTCGACCATCAGACGCCGAACGGTGGTTGACTTGGAAGTCACCGGATTGAGGACCCGGCAACCAACGTAAAACAGTCCCATCTATCCGCAATGATAACGCGAGGAATCCCGGCCCGCAGATTTGACGCAATCTGGAGGTCCGAACAGCGGATGCTGCGAAAGATCATTCGACTTGAACGAAGCCGCTGGCGCGGCGGCCGACCGAGCATTCGTGGGTGCTAGCGGATAGGGTTGTCACAGGAGATCCCTGTGACGATACTCATTGAGCGGATGCGAGAAGAGCTCGTACGCCGCAACTACGCTACCACCACGATTCACTCGTACTTGAAAGCTGTAGAACATTTCCGCGACCACGTTGATACGCCAATCGATAAGGTCGGTCCGGATGACCTTCGGAGCTACCACGCCTACCTGCTTGGAACTCGGAAACTGGCCGTCAATACCGTCGTCTTGAACATTTGCGCGCTCCGCTTCCTCTATATCAAGGTGCTCAAGCGGCGCGATATGAAGGAGGATCTGCCGTATCCAAAACAGCGCCTGCGGCTGCCGGTGATCCTCAGCCCAGATGAGGTCGCTCAGTTGATTGGTGCGGCACGGAACCTCTACCACCGCACCATGTTGATGACCCTGTACTCGACCGGCCTGCGCCGCGCTGAGCTGTGCCGTCTCAAGGTGGCTGACGTAGACAGCGAGCGCATGATGCTTCGCGTTGTACAAGGCAAGGGCGGCATCGACCGGGAAGTTCCCCTGAGCAAGAAGTTGCTCGGAGCGCTTCGCGAATACTACCGCTGGATGCGACCCGAGACCTACTTATTCCCCGGAACTGTGAATCACTCGCGGGCGGACAAACCGATAACCGAAAAGATCGTCTGGCAGGCCGTGCACGAAGCCACCATCCGTGCCGGCATCAAGAAACGGGTGACACCCCATACGCTTCGCCACTGCTTCGCCACCCACCTTCTCGAATCCGGCGCCGATTTACGGAGCATCCAGATGATGCTCGGCCATTCGGATCTGGAGGCAACCACAGTTTACCTGCATCTCTCGCGGCGCCACCTGCAAGCCGCGGCAAACCCTCTCGAACAGATCGTCGTCCCGAGTCCGGTGAATCTTGCACTTTCCCGGAGATTGCGTAAACCGCTATGACCCGGCCTGCCGTGGAGGTGGCCGATCTGCTCCACAAGCAAGGCGACCGCTTCATGGACCAGAGCCCCTGGTTGAGCTACCAGCAGCTGAGCGTGCTGCGGGCAATCGCCCGCTGCCGTACCGCGGCGCTGGGAGGGCACATCGATCAATGCTCCCAATGCGGTCATCAGGCCATCTCCTATAACTCCTGCCGGAACCGGCACTGTCCGAAGTGCCAGGCACAAGCTCGCCAACGCTGGCTCGCTGCACGAGAGAAAGAACTCCTCGACGTTCCTTACTTCCACGTCGTATTCACTTTGCCGCATGAGTTGAACCCGCTCTGCCGGCGTAACGCACGGATTCTGTACGACCTGCTCTTCCGCGCCAGCGCTGACACCATGCTCGAAGTTGCCGCCAACCCCAAACGCCTGGGGGCGCAGATTGGTTTTATCAGCATCCTGCACACCTGGGGTCAAAACCTGCTCTTGCATCCCCATGTACATTGCGTGGTTCCAGCAGGCGGACTCGCCGCCGACCGCCAGCGTTGGATTCACCCCAAGTACGCCTTCTTCTTGCCGGTGGACGTGCTCAGCTCCGTCTTTAGGGCTAAGTTCGTTGACGGTTTACGGAAAGCGTTCCAGGAAGGGAAGCTCGTTTTTTCCGGCTCCGCCGCCCACCTCGCAAACCCCAAGCGATTCGCCTTTTTTGTCGATTCACTCTTCAAGCAACGGTGGGTCGTATACGCCAAGCCGGCATTCGGAGCGCCCACCCAGGTGCTCCGTTACCTCGGCCGGTACACGCACCGCGTCGCCATCAGCAATCACCGCTTATTGGCTTTCGACGGAACGCAAGTCACCTTCCGCTGGAAGGACTACGCGCATGGCAAAAAGCAGAAGAAAATGACTCTTGCGGCGTCTGAGTTTCTGCGCCGTTTTTCCCAGCATATTCTACCGCGCGGTTTCGTTCGCATCCGGCAATTCGGATTCCTCGCTAACACGCGGCGCGCCACACTGCTGACACTGGCCCGGGAACTTCTTACCACCACGCCCAAGCCGCCCGAGACTTGCTCGACGGATGCCAGCAAAGGTTCCACCTGGCGGTGTCCTCGTTGCAATGGAGAAATGAAGGTCGGCCCTAATCTCTCCGCCCGCCAGTTGGCTTCCAGGTGCAGACCTCTCGACAGCTCGTAGGTCGCGGCAGATCCCGTGGCTCAATCACGTGCTCTGGTGCGCGGACGCATTCGTGTCTCTCTGCCAGAGTTGAACCCCTTCCACGCCACGACAGTTTCGTCCTACTGAGCATTACCAAGGCGCCAGGACATCAGCGGAACCGCCTTACCCACTCTCTTTTCGTCAGTACTGACCCGCGCTGCCAGCCTCTAAGCCCCCGGAACACGCTAGCGGCTCCATAGCGCGGCCCGCCCCGCCAGCGGCTTCCTTCAAGTCGCCCCTATCGAAACTGCCTCGGCCTGCGCAGTTCACTGTTCTTGCCCCATCCCGTCCGAGGCAGTCCCGATAGGGCGCTAACGACTT
>JBEKTJ010000179.1:0-13831 GCA_049516155.1 Bryobacteraceae bacterium | reverse complement strand
AATAGTGTTTTTGGAGCACCCCGTCATGCGGGCAGTCGCGCGTACGGAATTGCCTTCAATCAGGGCGGTTACGATTTGAGTCCGCTTGGCGCTGTCTAGCTTGTTCATACTTCAATACTAGCACGGTCAAGCATGAAAGGTCAAGTAGAATCGTGAGGCATTTAACGCAAATGTTGGATAATGTTTGTATGGCCGAACCCACTGTTTATGACTTTACTAGCGACCAATTAGAAATGCGCCGGATTTATGAACTACGCACAGCGGCGCTAGTTGGTCGGGAATTCCATACGGAGAGGCTTGAACGCATCCGAATGCTCCTCTATTGGCTTGAGGCGATTTCAACGGTCACAGCCTCGGGCGCGTTCGTGGCTCTAGCGTTCTGGAAAACCCAAATTGGTTCTGCATCCCTAGAGTGGCTCGTTTTCGTTGTTGCTGTAGCGACGATAGCGCGGTCTTCTTTCCGGCTGTCCGATTTGGCGGACCAACACGCACGGTTAGCCTATTCGTGGAAGGAAATCTTTATGGACCTAGATCACGCCGCGATCACGGCGCGGAGGGTTGGGCGCTTAACTGAGAAGATGAGGGCAGAATTGGACTTCCTAACCCTCCGATTCCAAAGGGTTGAAGCCATGGATGACATTCGGGGAAATCCCAAGAAACTCGCGGCACTTCAAGTCAAAGCGGAGAACCAGCTACAGCCTGAAAAGCAGTGGTTACCAGCGTCCTAACCCCCCTTTTTGGAAGGCGGCGCAGGTGGCGGAGGCGGTGGCAATTTGGCGGGTTGTTGAAGCGGATACTGGGTCTTGACCCTCTCTGGCTGCGCTGGTTTCTGTAATGGTGGGAGCGGAGCATGTGGCCTTCCCCACCGTGCCTTTGCCGCTTTAGCGGCGATTTGGGACCGTTTGCGGGGCGATAGCGCCGCCGCCCTTGCTTCGCCGCCCTTCAGGCCCCCCAACCGGCCTAGCGCAACGGCGTGGGGGTTTTTGGTGGGGTCTAGTGGTTTGGGCTGGGGTTTCGCCGGGTCAAACTTCGGCGCTTGGCCGGTTGACTCAAGCATGATTTGGTACGCGAGTTGGTTCGGATCGCGAGGCCGTTGTTTCGATGACCGCTCAGGCATACCCAAGTGTAGACACAGCCGCCCCGAAGCGGTCAAGCACTACTCAGTCTTTAGTTTTTCAAACTGACCCACTACCCAATTTTGGGTCTGCTAGCTTGCGACATGGTCGCGACTCTCCTGCCGCTCCAATACTTGATTAATTCAATTTGATACAGGCCAACAAGCGTCTCCATGCTCATAACTGGCCGGGTAAGCACCAGGAAGGTCGCGGACGTTTGCGGCTGCTGCAAGTATCTTGTCAAGAGGTATCACACCACCGTGAGCGACTTGCAAGCAGTTTTCACCACGGCAACTTACCCAGGCATAGTGCCGACCGGCAACCCTCCACCCCCTACGTTTCTAGCGTGCTGACGACGGTCCGGTCTAGCCGCGGTAGCGCCTTTCAAAACGTCGGCGGACCTGTTTACGGTGAATCTAGTCCCGACTCTTGGTTTAGTATAGCCGCTCCTCACCGTGCCGGCTTATGCGGCGATCAGAGGCGGCCCGCCCGTTCGAGGCCGTAGCCGAACAGCGTGGCAGATCCCGTCAGAATCGAAATGATAGAAAAGGAAATGGCGAAGTTGGAGAACCCGCCCATGCCGCGGAATTGTTCCAGGGTGTATCCGAAGCGGCCCAGATCGGCGCTATCCTTTTCCGGGAAGGACATCGCGTGGCGCGGCTAGAGTTCCACGTCCCGCTTCAAATGCTTGCTGATGGCCTGCTGGACCAACTCCTTCAAGGTCTGGCCCGTCTCGGTGTGGACGAAGGTGTTTTCCACGATGTCCCAATCGAGCTTGTAACCGCGCGCGCCGAGGGCCACCTTGATTTGCCGGGCGCCGGATTCCGGCACGACCGTGAATTTTCCCGGTGGCCGCTCGAAGGAGATCGCAATCGCGCCGCCGCGAAGACTGGATTCGAAGCCATAATCGTCACCAGCCAGGACCAGGTCGCCCTGCAAGGCGGTCAATACTTCGTGAGCGTGCTTCTTGAACTCGTGTTCTTCGATCATGCGGTTCCCCCTGTGCCTGAACGCGGACCTGAAATTATTCTTGCGTACTTTCCACCGTATCATCCAATATGCCGCATGGACGCGCGGAGTGGCAAGCGCGTATGGTGCGCAAAGCCGGGGTCTGGGGGCCTCGGTCCGGGTTGTGCCTAAGGGATGAGCCGCACGACCGCGTCGCTCTTCGCGCCAGCGCCGACGCGATAGGGCACCGAGGCCCCAGTCAGATCGCTACCAAACAGCCGAATGCCGCGGCTCTTCCCGCCCGCGATATCCAGAAACAGGTCCGTCCCCGCGGCGGCGTTCGAATCCCGGACGGTCGCACCATCTACGTCGGTGAATGCGACGGCGGCCGCGCCGGACCCCGCCGGCTTCCCCCTGAAACCGACAAGTTCCAAATCCTGCGCATCCTCGACCCGCAGCGCGCTCTGCCATTTCGGCGACGCCGGCTTGTCCCAAATCACTTCCACGTCTCTCAGCTTCAAATTGCGCGCCCAGCGGACTTGCATGGCGTCCACGGCCTTCTGCAGCGGCGACTCCGGATCGTTCGAAACGAACAGCTTGACGTTATCGAGGCTGACGCCATCGAGCCAGCTATCCGGATGCCCGTGGATCGTCGAAGTTCCCTGCCCGTGCGCCACCACATTCGAGATCAGCACATTGCGAATCGACCCGGCCGGCGGCTCCGGGCCGTGCGAGACGCCATCCACCTCGCTGCGCCGCTTGATGTTGAAGTGGATCGGGTCGCCATCGCCCCACCAGAACCAATCATGGCGGCGGCACTCGATGGTCAGGTTCGAGAGCACCACATCGCTCACATATCCGCCATCGAACACCATGAACGCAATGCCGCGGTTGGAATCGCGGATCACGGTGTTATTCACGGCCACATGCCGGATGCAATTCATGTTCCCATCGCAGAACTTCAGGGCACTCGATGCCGACGACAGCCGGCAGTTCGTGATGGTGATGTTTTCGCACGGCAGCGCCGGTCCATAAATGTTGGACGACCACAGCACGATGGCGTCGTCGCCGGTCTCGATGGTGCTGTTGGCAATGCGCACGTCTTTGCATCCGTCCGGATCGATGCCATCGGCCCACACCGCCTCCTTCAGGCTCGACTGAATATAGACGCCATCGATCGTCAGCCGCTCACACGCGTACGGGTTGATGGTCCAGCTTCGTGAGCGCACGAACGACAACCCGGCGATGCGCACGTCTTTGCAGTGCAGCAGCAGGACCAAGTGCGGATACATTTGCTCCTTCCCAAAACCGGCCGGAAAGGAACGCATCAGCGGTTTGCCCAGGGAGATGGCCAGGGTCCTGGCAAGCAGCATGTTCTCGCGGATCAGGGCGTCGTCGAAATCGCCGTTGGGCTGCCAGTTGTAACTCGCCTGGCCGTCCACCGTGCCGCGCCCTTCGATGGTAATGTTGTCCACGCTATCGCCGTAGAGCAGGGCGGCCTTCTCGAAGGCCTTGCCATCGAGCGATGCGAACAATGTGGCGCCGGAATCGATCAGCAACCGCACGTGGCTGCGCAGATGCAGCGTGCCACTGGTGTATTCGCCGGGCGGCAGGTATACGGTACCGCCGCCCGCGCCGCCGGCCGCGTCGATGGCCTTTTGTATCGCGGGGCGCGCGTCGTCGGATTTCCGCCCACTGGCGCCGTAGTCCTTCACGCTAAAAGCGGTCTCCGCAGCCGGCGCGGGTAAACACCCTGCCAACAGCAGCGGCAGCAGAAGAACCGAACGTCCGTGGACGCGCATGTTCAAGCCGGGAGATCGGGTTCCGCGGCAGCGTTCTCGAACGATATCGGATCCTGCACGGGGGGCGTGGGCTCGCCCGGCATGGGCGGAGGTTCTTGTACGGGGGGCTCGGGCTCGCCGGGCATTGGCGTAGGTTCCTGCACCGGCGGCGGAGGTTCGTGTGCCGGGCCCGGCTCCTGCACAGGATCGGGCTCATGAAGAGGCTCCGGTTCCTGCACCGGCGGTGCGGCTTCCACCACTGTCTCGTACACCGCGGGCGGCTCATACACCGGCACAGCCGAGTGCATCGGCTCGTCGAGCGGCACCTCGCACTCGCAACAATCGCTGCACCGCGCGCATTTCGCGCATAAGTGATTGGCGCAGGTGTCCTTGGTGCACCACACGCAAATGCGGGTGGACTCTTCTACACAGATCGAGCAATTGAACGGCATGCTACTTTTTCTCCGTCTTGCCGGCGGCGTTGGGCTGCTTGGCCAGGATGCCGCGGCAACGCTGCGCTTCGTGATCCATCACGGCGCACTCCTGTTCGTGCGTAGCCGCCAGATCGAGAATATAGCGCTGGAACCGCTCCCGGTTCCCGCCGTTCTCGGCCATCTGGCTGTTCAGCAGGTCCGCGACTGCCGGATTCCAATACTTGCGAATCCCTTCTTCAATGGAAAACAGCGTTTTTTCGAGCGACAGCATGCGGAAAAAAGTGCCCAGATCGGCCGAGAGCTTGTCGGGCGAATTGGCCAGCGCCGCCGCCTCGGTGGCCAGCGCTTTGGCCTGCACCTTGCTCTCGTTGAGCTGCGTGATGTAGGTGTCGGGCGCGCCGTTCTTCGCCATTTCCTTAGCGTCGATCTGTTCCAGCACCGGCACCATGCGCTGGGCATGTGCGCCAATGTCCTTCAGCACCGGGCGGATATCCCAATCCGGCTCGATCCCTTTCTCCTGGGCGCAAATGCCCATGGAGGACGCGACCGCCAGCAAAAGAGCGCGACAACAGCAAGCTCGCATATTCTCATTTCAATCTAACATCGTGCGGCGTTTGGCTGTGTGGCGCGGAATGATTGTTGGAGGCTTCAGATCGAGACTTACGGTCGCGCGATCCGCTGCACCATCTCCCAAGCCCGCATGACATGCGCGCGCGTGGTGCCCATATTGCCGATCGCCAGGTGCAGCGTGTATTTTCCGCGTAACACGGTGTGCGATAGGAAGAACTCGCCGGTATCGTTCACCGTTTCCAGTAGGCGCCGGTTGTCATCGTCAGTGCCCTTATAGCGGAAGCATACGACGGAAAACGGCGCGGGCGCGGCTCGTTCGAAATGCGGATCGGCGTCCACGGCGGCGGCCAATTCCCGCGCCCAAGCGACCTGGTTGCGAATCATGTCCGCCAGCTTATCGCGGCCGAAATAGCGCATCACGAACCAGAGCTTCAGCGCGCGGAAGCGGCGGCCCAGCGGCACGCCGTAATCCATGTAGTTCACCGCGCGCCCGTCCTGCGCAGTGCGCAGATACTCGGGCACCAGCGAAAAGGCGCGCCTCAGAATTTCGGGCCGGCGGGTGTAAAACGCGCTCAAATCGAACGGCGTGAAGAACCACTTATGCGGATTGACCACCAGCGAATCCGCGCGCTCGGCGCCGTTCAGAATGTGGCGAAGCTCCGGTACGATGGCGGCCGATCCGGCGTACGCCGCATCCACATGTAGCCAGAGGCCGTGGCGCTCCGCAATATCCGCAATGGCAGGCACGGGGTCGATGCTGGTGGTGGAAGTGGTTCCCACCGTGGCCACCACGCAGAAGGGGCGCAAGCCGGCCGCGATATCGGCCTCCACTGCGGCGGCCAGCGCATCCGGGCGCATGCGGAATTCGCCGTCCACCGGAATCTTGCGCACATGCTGCTGTCCGATGCCGATGGCGATGGCCCCTTTCTCGATGGAGGAATGCGCCTGCTCGGAACAATACAGCGTGAGCCCGCGGGAAGCGCCTAGAGTGCGCGCCTCGGGATCGGCCAATTCGCGTGCGGCCGCGATGGCGTGCATGCTGCTGGTCGACGCCGTATCGTAGATGATGCCGAATAAACCGTCGGGCAGCCCCATCCATTGCCGGAGCCAGTCCAGCACCACCTGTTCCAACTCCGTGGCGGCCGGGGAAGTCTTCCATAGCATAGCGTTGGCGTTGAGCGAAGCTGAGAGCAGCTCCGCGATGATGCCCGGCCCCGGCGCAGTGTTGGCGAAGTACGCCATGAATCCGGGATGGTTCCAGTGCGTGATGGCGGGAACGATCAGGCGCTGGAAATCCCGCAGCAGGTGCTCCATCGGTTCGCCCTGCTCCGGGCCGGACGCTGGCAGTGCATCCACGAGCTGGCCCGGCTCGATCTTGGGCAGCACGGGATAGGCTTCCGGCTGCGAGAGGTAATCGGCAATCCAGTCGACGGACTCGTGCGCGAAACGGCGAAACTCTTCGGGAGACATCTCCCTATTGGATCATCATTGATCGCATCGGATCGTCGCGGGCAATGCAGTGGCCGCGGGCCCGCACGAAGTCGTGACCTTCAACCTGCGCAGCGACGGATCGTATCCCGATGCCGGGTTGGTTGAAGGCCCGGGCGATAATGGCGGTGCCAGAGGAACCCTTCCGCAGCCCGCGGGTCTTGCCGCAGGTACTCTCTTCGGTATTGACTCCCAGGGAAGACGGATCGATTCCCTATGGCAGCCTGATCTTCGGTCCTGGGAACGCGCTCTTCGGGACGACTTATGTTGGCGGTAGCGGCACTTGCACGCAGCCGAGTCCCGGCGGCTGTGGAACTGTCTTTACTATTGCGTCTTAGAGCCAGGCACGGAACCACTCCGTGAATTCATTGAGCGCGGCTTGCGTTTCGGGCGCCAGCGGCACCGCCGGCCTACCGTTATTGATACCGCGCGAGGCAAGTGCAGCCTTGATCGCCACTGGCGTGGGGAAACGCTCGATACGTTCCAGAAACTCATCGAGGCGCGCAGCCAGCCGAGCAGCTTCGGCCTCGTCATTTTGCGCGATCGCATGGTCGAGGGCCAATAGCAGTTCGGGCATGGCGCAAGCGACGCCCGAAACCACGCCGTCGGCGCCGGCCGTGCGCGCCCGCGTGAAAATGGCGTCCTGCCCCACCAGCAGCGTGTAGGGATGCTCCTGCTGGTGGCGGCGCAACGCCTGGAAGTTGTCCCAGTCTCCGCTGGAATCCTTGATGCCGGCGAAGTGCCCGGTGGAAAGCAACTGCCCTGCGGTTTCGCTGGATATCCCGCTGGTAAAGGCCGGAATATTGTACAGATAAATGGGCGCACCGTGACTATTCTCCGCGAACTTCACGTAGAACTCGTGGATCTCCGGCTGCCGGTAGCGGAAGAAATAGGGCGGCATCAGCAGCAGGCCCGCCGCGCCCGCCGCACTGGCCTCCCGTCCCAGCGCCAGCGCGCCATCCAGCGTCGAGTGGGAGACGCCCGCCAGCACCGGCACGCGGCTGCGCTTCACAGCCAGGTACACCAGGCGGACGCGGTCGTCGCAACTTAGATTGACGAACTCGCCTGTGGATCCCAGCAAGGCGATGCCCTGCACGCCCGCCGCGCACAGAAAATCGATCAGTTCGAGCGTTGCGCTTATATCGGGTTCGTCGCCCCGTTTGCCATGGGGTGTCACGGCGGCCGCGATCACTCCGGAAAAGGCCTGCATCGTTATTGCATCATTGTTGCACCATTATCGGATCGTTGCAGGGAGGGCAGCATTGCTCGCCTTCAAACGATGCTATGCGCACTTTGGACCTGCCGTGCGTCATATTCGAGAACGGGTAAAAAATGCGGATATTACTCTTGGCCGCACTCTGTTGCTCGGCCGCGAACGCCGCCCTCATACGCGGTGTGGTGCTCGATCGCGCTACGGGCCGTCCCCTGGCGCGCTCGATGGTGACCCTGCGCCCGGTAGATGGCGTCGGCGGCAAGCCCCAATCCGTGCGCGCCGACCGCACCGGACAATTCGCATTTACGGTGAATGCCGGCATGTACCTGCTGCGCGCCACGCGCGATGGGTTTGCGCCCTTCCAGTACGGGCAGAAGGAGTGGAAATCGGCTGGTAAACCAATGTCCGTGGAACAGGACGGCTCACTATACCTGGACATCCATTTGCGGCGTTACGCGGCCATCTCCGGCACGGTGCTGGACGAAAATGAAATCGGCATTCCCGACCAGAAGGTCGTCGCGTATCCCTCCGCACTGCCGCTGCGCATCGCGGCCACCGCCATGACCGACGATCGCGGCGTCTACCGCATCCACGGCCTGGAACCCGGCACTTACTATGTGCGCGCCGCGGCCAAGCAACTGGAGGATGGCTCCGGTCTGCTGCCGACCTTCCACAAAGAGACCATGGCGGTGGATCAGTCGATTACCGTCGATGTGGACCTGGACCAGGAGGCCGGCGAGAACGACATCCGCCCGTTTCCCGGAAAGCTGTTCCGGGTCAGCGGACGAGTCTTCGTCAGTCCACCCGCAGTGGTGACCTTAAGCCTGATCTCGGACGTTGGGCGAGTGCAGACCAAGACCGCCGGCGCCTTCGATTTCGAGCAGGTGGCGCCGGGAAATTACGAGATCGTTGCCGAGGGCGACGATCCCTACAGCCATGCCAAGGTCGCGACTTACCAGGAAATCACCGTTGATCGCGACAGGGAATATCAGATACACGTCACTTCCTGGCGCGAAACCGATTTTCATATGCAGGATGAGAAGGGCAATCGCATGGATCCGGGCACGGCGCAGATCACCGCGCGCCGCAAGGATCTGGATGGTGGTGGACAAGCGGTAGTCGTGGAACTGGTCAACGGGCGCGCGGCGCTCGGGCCGGGACCCTGGGAATTCTCCACTGTTCCGCCGGCCGGTTATTATCCGATTGAAGTTACCGGCAGCTACGGCGCGACCGATACGCAGCCGGGCCGGGCGGACGGCTGGAACGAAATCGTGCTGCGCGGCGGCGACACGGTTACCATCAAACTCTCGTCGCGCCCCGCTTCCGTGCATGGCGTAGTGAGCGGTCCGGGGCACGACCCGGCGCCCGGCGCGCCGGTCTATCTGGAGGCCTTCGATAAGGACACTCAAGCACGATTGGGTGAACTCCGCACTACCCGCACCGACCTGCGGGGACAGTATCGTTTCCGGGATCTCGCGCCGGGGCTGTATCGGATTCTGGCAACCTTCGAATACGACAGGCCCGACTCGAATTCCATGGAAGCCGCCGGCGCGCGTTCGCTGAATCTGCCGGAAGCTACCGACACACCGCAGGATTTGGACTTGTACTTGCCGTGATTTCCTTGTACACTCCCTCTAAGGAAAGAGATGAAGCATGGCTCTGCCCGGTCAGATAGAAGGTGCGCTCTCGTTTGCCCCGGGGTTCGATTCCGACACCACCGTCGCGGCCGCCGTGGCGCAACAGTTTTTTAGCCAGGGATACAAGTTCTGCGTCAGGTATCTTACGTTGCTGGGTCAACAGACGGCTGGGGATTTGAGCAGTAAGCAGGGGACATTCTCAACTCCGGATTGGCGCTGATGGCGGTCCAGCACGTGCGAGAGCCAGGTTGGTCGCCAAGCCAGAGCCTCGGCCAACAAGACGGGGGCCAGGCTGTCCAGAACGCGCAACTGGTTGGCTTCCCCCCCGGCGTCAATATCTGATGCGATCTGGAAGGCGTTGGCGCCAGCACCCCCGCCCAAGATGTGACGGACCACTGCAATGCATGGTTCGCCGCGGTGAATGCGGCGGGATACATTCCCGGCGTATATGTCGGGTCCGATGCGATCCTTACCGGTCAGCAGTTGTTCAACCTATCTTTTCAGCATTACTGGAAATCGCAAAGCACGGTACCGGCCATACCGGTTCGCTTCAGCAACTCTTTCCGGCCATCGCCGCGAACGGGATCGGGATCGACGTAGACATTGCGCAGGCCGATAGCCAAGGTGGCCACGCGCAGTGGCTTCGCATCGCGGGGTAGCTACCGGTGCCCGCCTCCCCCGCCGCCCATGTGACCGCCTCCGCCGCTGAAGTGGCCAGCGCCAGCGGTGCGCCCGCTGTTGGAGCCGCCGCCGGAACGTGCGGGCCTGGCGGAGGATGCCCGCCCGGCTGCGGATAGCGGCTTGGGCTTCGGTCTCCGAATCGGAATGGGGTAATGGATCGGATTCGGAGCTTTTCCTACCACCCCCGGCGACGAGAAGCCCCAGCCAAACGGGCTGTATTCGATGCCGCTCAGTGGCAGGAAGGCATAGCAATCGAAACTCGTATCCCAAAACCACTCGGCGTCATACGTACCGCCGGCAGCCAGAATCGCCTGGTCCGCGTCGATGTTGGCTTGCGCCATGTACCCGCTGCGCAGTCTGCTCCAGATATACAGCGGCTCATTTTGAATGGCGTACGGATCCAGATCCTGCGACTTCAGGCGTTGCCCGGCAAGCAGAAATACGCCACGACCTGTCTTCAGGGTGAGATGCGAATTGCCCTGGTAAACCGCAGCCTCACCGGCCAGCACGCCGACGCTGCGCTGATCCGCGGCTAACAGGTATAATCCCGGCTTGGCAATATTGGCCGTGGCGCCATCCATCAGGAACGAGAAGGTAATTCCCTTGGAGAATTGGTCGACCTCTAGGATGGCCCCGCCTTTCACCAATTCGAGCGCCACTTTGGGCGCGTATGGCGAAATCATGCGCAGTTCGCTGCCATCGCCCACACGCAGAAAAACGCCGGGAGCCAGCAATAGTTCGACTTTCCCGTGTCCCGTATCCAGTACCTGATTCGCCGCCACGGCCGCCTGGCCAGCGGATGACGCGGATAGATCCTCGCCGTTAAGAGTGGCTTGGCCCTCTACGTCATTCACCGCGCCCGGCAGAGGCGCACGCATGTCAGCCGTGGCCACCGCCGCGGCCGTGAGCAGAACGTACAGCGCCCCTCCAGACATTTTAGTTACGCTTGTCATAACCGCTCCTTCCCGCCTTCCACTTACAAGACAGTGCGGCCGCGCGTGTTGGTAATGAGAACCTAATAGGTTCTTACAAACATTTACAGTGAAGATGCCGGCCGTCCCAACCTAAGCGACTTTCAAATTAACGGTGTTTGAACAATCCGAATCGTTCGGAGTGCTGCAAACGCGGATCGGACCGACCGCGGCGTCCATACTCTCGCGCCGATTTTCACCGCACACCCGGCAACGAAGTTAGCGCCCGCGATCTTGCGTCGCCGGCGGCTCCGCGCCGGACACGGAAGGAGGGTCGGTCGAGTTGATGCGCGGGAGAGACTGCGCGGGGTTGAGTTCGTCCTTCCGCGGATCGTCCCTCGGAGTAAAGACCGTGTTGAAGATATCCTTAAGCTTCAGCATGGCCGGCTCGGCGAACATCCCGATGAGGCCGGCGAACCCCGCGGTCCTCAGGCAATCCGCGCCTGCGAGAGCCCAGTCACCGGTGCCCATGCCGCTGCGCACCACCAGGTAGACGACCAGGGCCACGGCCGCGCCGAGCACCGGCCGGAGCACGTACCACCAGGTCCAGCTCGATTTGAACTGGCGATTTCCCGCGAAGATGGCGAACGACGATGCGCCGTGGATCAAGCCGCCCAGCGCGCCGGCCAGAGCAATCAGCGCAATCAGGCTGGCCGTGCTGGGTGTGCCGTCTTCCTGGCAAGCCTTGGCGGGCGACTGCGGCAAAAGGGTAAGGTACGTTCCGGCGGGCCGCGGAGGGAGTCCGGGCACAAGCACATCGGCCATGATCATAATCGTTGCGGCACGCTTGATTTCGCCGGGCCTGGCACGGTAAGTCGCGGTTCCATTGGGCCCCGCAAGGATGCTTCCAATGGACGGCTGCAGCCACGTCACGACCGCCGTGGAAAGATCCATCGTGCCTTGTTTGTCCGGAGCCGCGGTGAGGATGGCGCTCAAGTCGACCTTACCCTCGCCGAAGACGATGCTCTGCTGCGGTTGCAGGGTTATTCCGATGTCGGGGGACCAGATCAAGCTGGCGCTGGCCAGCTTCTTGGGGTCGGCAATGGCCGTGGCGGTGATGTTGATGCTGGCATTGGGTGGCGCCAAAGAGGGAGTGTTGTAGAGTCCGCTGGAATTCAGGTTATCTTGCCAGACAACAGGCGCGGTGGCCGTGAAGCGGACCGGTTCGGACGCAGTGACGGTAGCTAACGGCGGGCTGATCAGGAGTTCCGCAGGTCTGCAATTGGGGCAGAGCCGCTGCCATCCGCCAAGCAGGACGGCGAGCAGCAGAGCGGCCCACGCCAGCCAGTAGATACCCAGCAGGTGCAGCCAGAACCAGCCCGGGTCCAGCGTGACATTCGCTGCGTCGAATTGGGTTCCGTCGTGCGCTTGCACGGTCAGGTTGACATTGCGGGCTACCAGCCAGGGCGCAGTGTACACTCCATTGCCGTCGATTTGCCCGCTACGCGGCTGGATCGACCAGACGACCGTTCCGGCGGCTCCATTTGCCTGAAACGCCTGGGTTTCACCCGCGCGAAGAGCAACGGTTTGGGGACTGATCTGCAGCGGCATAGTACCGGACTACTCCTTGGAATAGTGGGTGCGAGCCGCGGAACATATCACTTTTTCTCAGATCTGGTGTTCGGAAGGGCAAGCTTTGTCAACGTTGCTCGACGAATTGGCCGGCGAACCGCGCCCGGTACGCCTTCTCCTTCACCACAATCGTCTCGGCCAGCCGGTCTTGCGCGGTCCGCCGGTAAGGATGAATGAAGAACTGCAGAAATCCGAAGCCGAACTCCAGGGCCGCTGCGCCATATCCGAGTGCGCGCTCGATCGAATGCCACAGCGACATGCGCTCGTGGACCAGCGACACTACCCGGACGCCGAACAGCCGCTTGCCTGGCGTGCGTCCATTCCCGAAGAATGTGAACAGCCCGAAGTACAGCACGGGAACTACGATATCCAACCCGATCTTGGCCCACTCGTTCTCAGCCAGGTTGATGTGGTAGGTGCGATGCTGGTGAACGTCGGCGCCAGTCTCAATGGCCCATCTGGCGGCGCCCCAGATGAACAGCGCGATGGCGATGGCGACGATAGCGATCGCCACATCCGTGGCGAAGGCGGCTGCCCGCTGCCAGAAGTCCGCCAACGCCAGACCATCCAGATCCTGCATGCGGGCGGATTCCTCGGCCCGATACTCACGCATTAGTAGATTATACTCGCGCGGGTTTCGTTATACTATGCGCTGGCAACCGCACATGCACCGCGCTGAGATGTACGCCCGTCTCCGGTCCCGCTCGGGACGCTGGGACATGCTCGTGGTAGGCGGAGGCGCCACAGGCGTCGGGGTGGCAATCGACGCCGCCGCGCGCGGCTACGGCGTGTTACTGCTTGAGCAGAACGACTTCGGCAAAGGCACCTCCAGCCGCAGTACCAAGCTCGTGCATGGCGGCGTGCGCTACCTCGAACAAGGCAACATTTCGCTGGTCATGGAAGCGTTGCGCGAGCGCGGTTTGCTGCTGGGCAACGCGCCGCACCTGGTTCACGACCTCGGATTCGTAGTTCCCAACTACGATTGGTGGGAGGCGCCCTTCTACGGCCTGGGCCTGAAAGTCTACAACCTGCTGGCCGGCAAATACGGCTTCGGCGCGTCGCGGATTCTCTCCAAGGGAGAGACACTCGAACGCTTACCCACCATAAAGACCGAAGGATTGCGCGGCGGTGTCATCTACTTCGACGGTCAGTTTGACGACTCCCGGCTGCTGATCGACATGGCCGCCACGGCCGGTGAGCTTGGCGCCACGCTGCTCAATTACGTGCAAGTGACCAGCCTGACGAAAGACGCCGACGGCTTCATCGACGGCGCGATCGCGCGCGACGCCGAGAGCGGCGAAGAATTTCATGTACGCGCGGAGGTGGTAATCAATGCCACCGGGCCTTTCACCGACGACTTGCGCCGCAAGGCGGACGCCTCCGTCACGCCCATGATCGCGCCCAGCCAGGGAGTGCATCTG
>JBEKTJ010000178.1:0-13867 GCA_049516155.1 Bryobacteraceae bacterium | reverse complement strand
TCCGCGACCACCGCGGTGGAGTGTCCCATCAGCCCAGCCGTAATCTTGATGGCCCGCCAGGGCGCCGCTGAAGGCCATCCCGGCGAGCGCCACGCGCTGGCCGACCCGCGAGATTTCACCAACTCACTTGCGCCGGAAAATACTCCGCGATCAAATCTTCGTAGTATGGCCTCAGCGCCTTCGCATCGGGGCGCGCGGCGCCTTTGGAATACAGATCGTACGGGTTGAACGCGCGCACCCATTCGAACATGCGCCGGTCGCGATCGCTCATCAGGTACTCATAGGCGCGCTCCCTGTGGCCGGGATAGAACGAGTGATACCGGATCATATAGAGCGCTTCCTCCGGCAGGTAGTCCTTCACCACATGGTACAGATACTCGTCATGCCCCCAGGAAAGATCGACGCTGTCGAGACCGCAGCCCTCTTCGTAGATGCCGGTGCGCGTCTGGTATGCGGCCACGGCGGAATCCGGGTTCGCGGCAAACAGTTCCGGATACACGATCTTGTCCGACCACGCGCAGCCTACCGGAAACGTGTCGCCCACCACCGCCCACTGCGGCTCTCCGTAGAGGCAGAGAACCTTGCCCAGATCGTGAATCAGTCCCGCCAGCACAAACCATCGCGGATGCCCATCGGCGCGGATGGCCTCGGCAGTCTGCAGGCAATGCTCGATCTGCGAAAGATCCGTGTCCGGGTCGCTATCGTCCACCAGCGTGTTCAGGTATTCCAGCGCCTCCCAAATGCCCATCGCGCGTTGGTCGAGCGCCAGGTATTGCCGCTTCTTCATTTGAACGAACGCGCGCGTCTGGTGCATGTGATTCAGGCGATAGAACTCGCGCACCACCGGCGGCGCTTCCGGCGTGAATTGGCGGAAGCCATTCTGCGCGCGATTAGGGTCGTAGCGGTCTTTGACAAAATCGTCCCACTGCTCGAGGTTCTCCAGTGGACCTTGCGTAATGCCCAGCATGTTGCCCATTGAGCCATTATACCGGCTATATCCATGCGGAGAACTATTGCCACCCTATTGTTACTTGCCCCCGGCCAGGCGTGGTGCTGGGGACGCGACGTTTGCCGCGCCACCCGGCGCCCCGCCCATCACAAAGGCGGCAGCCGCTCGGCCCGGTACAATGCCGCGGTATGGCGAACGCTCGAAACGATCAACATCAGCCATAGGCCCGCAATACCGACGACACCGCCCGCATCGAACAGCGGAAAACGGCGCCCAAACAGATTGCCTGTAGGCTGAATCAGCAGCGCGATGTTACCCGCCACCAGCAGCAATCGCAGCTCGGTGGGACTGAACTTCCAGTACGAGAGCTGAAATGTGCCGAGCGCGTAAGCCGCCAGGTAAGCTTGTATCGACAGCATGAAATAGGCCACCAGCAGAGTCAGCGCCACCATGGGACGCATATAACCCGACAAGCCCATGCCGCCTACCAGGAACAACGTCCCAAAGGCGTCGGTGATGTGGTCCACGTAGAAACCGTAACGCGGCCGTTGCCGGTCGCGTACCCGCGCCAAGGTGCCGTCCAGGCTGTCGCCCAGCCAGTTAGCGGCCAGCCAGAAGATCACCGCCAGCAGCATGTACTTGTTCCAACGCGCCAGCCAGTAACACAGGCCCGCGAAGAACATGGACACGAAGCCGAGCAGGGTCAAGTGGTCGGAGTCGATCCAGCGCGGCGTGGCATGCGCCATGCGCACCAGCAACCGCTTTTCGAGGGGCGCGAAGAAGCTCTCCTGTTCACGGCCCGCCTCGCGGAACTTCTCAGCCGAATCTGGCATAAGGTAAGAGGATAGCGCCGCTACGGGTCCTGGCTTACCGGCCAGTTCAGCGCGCGCCAGGCGTCCACGCCGCCGGATAGCGGCCGCACGCGCACCACCCCCCGCTTCCGCAACAGCAGCGCCGCACGGGCGCTGGAAGCTTCGTTTGGGCAACTGCAGAACAGAATGATATCGCGATCACGCGGGATTTCGCCATGCCGCGTCTCCAAGTCTTCGAGGGGGATGTGCAAAGCGCCCGGCACCGAGTCCACCTCGGTCTCAAGAGTGGACCGAACGTCCACCACTGCGACCTCGTCGCCAGCCTCCAGCATTTGGCGCAGTTCTTCCGGGGTGATGCGTGCCACCGCGAGCTTGTTCAGAAAGCGGCGGCGCTGCAAGAATTTCCAGCCGATCCACGCCGCCAGCAGTCCCACAGCCAGCACCACCACACCGGAACCCATGCGCGCCGCCAAGTCGCCCACCTTGTCAAGCTCGCCGCTGAAGACATAGCCCAGGCCCGTAAAAGAGCCGATCCAGATTAGGGCGCCCAGAGTATCGAACAGGACGAATCGGCCAAAGCTTACCCCGGATATGGCGGCCAGCGGCGCGGAGACGGCATTCAGTCCAGGTACGAACTTAGCCACCAGCAGGGACCGAATGCCGTAGCGCAGGTACACGGTCTCGGTCTGGCGTACGCACGAGTCCGGCTCCAGCGCCAACCGGCAGATGAAGCGCAGCACCTTCGCGCCCCGTCGCCGCCCAAGCATGAACCACACGTTGTCCGGGATCAGACAAGCTGCCACACCGGTCAAAACGATCCAGTGGGGCGTCAAACGGCCGTCTTTGGCGAGGGCGCCGCAGGCCAGCAGCAAGGGCGCGGAGGGTAGCGGCAGAGCCCCCTGCTCGGCCAGGATCCAAAAGAAGAGAAGCGCGTAGCCGTGCCGTACCACGAAGTCGAGGGTGTGAGTCACAGGAGGAGCGCCACGCCGCGCATACGGATATCGTAGCAGGAAGTCGAAAGGCAGAATTCAGGAGACAGGAGACAGAATTAGCGCGCCAGGGTGCCGTTCTGCCTCCTGTCTCCTGTCTCCTGTCTCCTATTGTTCTTCCCCAAACCCGCCGAATATTTCATCGGGGGTGATTGTGCAACGTACCGCCGCATTTTTGATTTTGTTGACCGTTCTTCTTCTGCCCGCCGCATCCGCGGCCGATAAGGCGTCTCGTTGGCGCGCCGTCTGGCACGTGAGCCAGGCGATACTGGCTGGGGCCGATGCCGCCGATGCCGCCAGTTCCTGGGGGAAGAATGAAGCTAACCCGCTGGTGCGGACCGGGCAGACGTTCAGCTACGGTTCGCTGGCGATCAAGGCGGGCGCACTCGGCGCGGGCATGCTCGCGCAGCACTACATCGTGCGCAGGGCGCCGGGCACAACGCCGCTGTTCGCAACCGCGAATCTGGCCGCCGCCGCCATGCTGGGGATCGTGGCCAAGCGAAATATGAACGTGAGCGCGGTGAAATGATCGCGCTTCATTGCGGCACTGGCAGCAGTTGGATGCCGTTCATTTCGGGGCTGGGTTTCTCGCGCACTTCCTTATGGATTTCCGGCGCGGGAGGCTCCGGCGGCGGCTCCTGTTGGTAAGGCGACAACTTCGGCGGGCGCGCGTCCGGTTCCAATAGCCACACTGTGCGATCCGCAAAGTAATGCCGCAACTTGTCATTTTCCGCGGCGCCGCGGTCGAGCGCCCAGACAACCGGCGCATTGTCGATGACGGCGGCGTTCTGAATCCACTCCTTGAAGCGGTGTTGCGGCCAGTAGCGCACCAATACCAATTGCTTGCCGGCGGCCTGTGCCAGCCGGTCCCGCACGGCAATCCGCCCTTCGGGATCGCCGTGGTTCACGTCGTCCCAAGCGTCGTATTGCAGCATCGCGACAGAGGCGTTCGTATTCGCGAATAGGTGGAAACCATACCAGAACACAAACTGCGCGGCGCAAAGTATCGTCAGCAGTTGCGCGGCTTCGCGACCCGCTGCCGTTCCGCGGATGGTCATCCGGCTAAGCTGCTCAAGGCCGATCACGCTCACCAGTACGAACAAACACGTCTCGGCCGCGATGTAATGCGGATAAAAATAAGGGTAGAAGTTAGCGCCCATGCTAAACACAACGAGCGTCAGCGCCACCCACACAAACCGCCGCTGCCGGAACGATAGGAAAAAGAAAGGCAGCGCCAGGTACAGCGGAGGCAGGAAGAAAAAGCGGTAGAACCGCGCGCGGCCGGCGAGCCGCTCCAAATATCCCCGCACGGTGTCTGTGCCGTCTCCGTGCGTAGCGGCCTGCTCTTCATAATCGAGCCGCTGACTGGGAGTCAGTTCCCTGTGCGGCACGGGGTTGGGCTGTACCGTGAACGTAGTAGGCACGCCATATTGATATCGGCTCACCACATACGGAAGCGTGGTCCAACTGCCGGTAACTTGTTGGTTCTGGTACAGAGTCAACCCGGCGGCCGGCAGGATGCTCAGAGTCGTTGCGGCAGTCACTCGCGCGAGATCGCCCCACTGGCGCGGCCCGCGCAGCGCCGGCAAAAAATACAGGACGACGGCTGCCGCCAGCAAAACGCATTCGAACGGCCGCGTAAGCAACTGGAGGCCGATGCCCAGCCCGAGCAAGACCGCATCCCGCGTTCGCCACCTCGACCGCAAGCGGGGCAGCGATCCAAACACCAGGCATCCCGCAACTGCCGAGACCGCGCCGCCCCAATAGGTATTCATCCAGTATCTGAGCGGACCAAACTGGATTACAGTCAACAGTCCGCCTGCCAGCGCCCAACCCGGCGTGGTCCAGGCCAGCAGCATCCAATAGCAGAGCGCGGATAGCGCCGCCACCGAAAGCAACACGCCAGCCCAGGGAAGGCCGGAAATCATGCGTCCGAACGCCAGCGCCATGCCCTGCCCAATTGGAAAGATGGAGCTGTAAGTGGGCTCCTGCAATACGAAGGTGGTTTCGAAAAACTGATGCAGCGGATGCGTCGGGTTCGCCAAGCGGAGCTGGCGCAAGGTGTCGGCCACCAGGAGATGCGAAAATTCGTCGGAGCCGTTAGGAGTGGGAACCGGGCTCTGCGCGAGCATTGCCAGCCGCAACGCAACGGGCAGGATCGCGAGCGCCAGCATGCACCATCGCGTGTGCGCCGCCAGCCTGCGCGCCCAGCCGCCCAAGCCCGCATAGGCCGCGATCAGCAGGACGAGCAGCAGCGCCACCTCCAGTTCGATGAAGTCGCTGGCGCCGAAGCCGATCGGATTGTGCAGGGGCAGAAATGACCGGAAAAGACCGAACATCAGCTACTCCGGCCCTCCAGCGGCGTCACCGGATCGAGAAATCGCCACAAGACGGCCGCCATCGCATAGACCGCCGCCGAAACGTAAAATGTCATGTCCCAGTTGTTGTTGGTCCAGCGGAGCATATAGCCGATGATGGTGGGTGAAGCCGCGCCGCCCAGATTGCCCATCATATTCATGGCGCCCGATAAAGTGCCCGCGTACTTGCCGCCCACATCCATGCAGGCGCCCCACGAGCCGGGCATCACCAGGTCGTTGCTGAAGCTGGCGAGGCCCATCGCAATCATTGCCGGCACGGGATTGTGCATGCGCGTCGATACGATCAGGAGCAGGCTCGCGCCGCCGAATCCCACATATGCGAGCAGCCGCCGGGCCGGCAGCACGCCACGCATGCGGCGCGTAAGCGGCGCCGCGATGAAACCGCTGAATAGCGAGCCCAGTCCACCCAGGAACAGCGGCAGTATGCCAAGTATGGCGCTGTCGCGCAGGTTGATCCCGCGCGCTTCCTTCAAGTAAGTAGGCAGCCAGGTGATGTAGAAATACCAACCGTAAGAGGAGCAGAAGTATTGTCCGCACAGCAGCCAGACCTGCGGCGAAGCGGCGAACCGCCGCCACGGGACGCGCGCATGGCCGGTGGCCAGAGACTCATTCGGCGCCAGAAGCTGCCGCTCCGCCTCGTTCAAGCTGCGGTTGTCGCGCGGATGATCGCGATACCAGGCATAAAAGAGAATGGCCCAGACTATTCCGATGCAGCCGAAGAGCTCGAAGGCATGCCGCCAGGACATGTGCTGGATAGCGAGATAGACCAGCGGCGGCGTGAACGCGCCGCCCCAGCGCGCGCTTAGCCACATGATGCCTTGTGCGCGTACACGCTCGTGATGCGGAAGCCAGGTCGTGAACGTCTTGGTCAGATTCGGGAAGCAGCCCGCCTCCCCCGCTCCGAACAAAGAGCGGGTGACCGCCAGAGAAACGAAGTTCCACGCCCATCCTGTGGCTGCCGTGAAGAACGACCACCACAGCACGATGCGCAGCAATACGCGGCGCGCGCCCATCCAGTCGCCCAGAAAGCCGCCGGGGATTTCGAATAGCGCGTAAGCCCACGCAAAAGCGGAAAATGTGTAGCCCATCTGCACCGGCGTCAAGTGCAGATCCGCCTGGATGAAGCGTGCCGCGAACGAGATGCAGACCCGGTCGATGTAGGTGACCACGGCCAGCGTCACCGCGAACACCACCACCCAATACCGCACGTGTGTTGGATGCAGGCGCTGTAGCGACGGGGCCAACATCTATTAAGCCACAAAGCGTGGGGCAGCGCCACGCGCCGCGTTCCCCGACTCCCGACTTCTGTCTCCTGTCTCCTGCCTTCTGTCTTCCGCCTTTGGGATACTGGAGGTGCATGGAGTTCGAAAGCGTCGCGGCCAACTTGCGGCAGTCCTTCCGCGTCGTCGCGGCGCATCGTTCCGCCGGCGGACTACAGGAAATGGATGGAGTATCCATCGCCTCGGCGGGAGTTACCTTCCAGATGTTCAACGCGGCGTTTCTTTCGGCGCCGGTTGGTTCCGAAGGACAAATGGATCTGCGTGCGGCACAGGCGGCCGTATACTTCGCGGCACGCGGCCAGCGCTGGGCTTATTGGATTTGCCATGGCTGGCTGGACGGCCGCACCCAGCGCCGCCTCCAGTCCCTTCTGCGCAGACGCAATCTCTTTCAGGCGGTGGAATTGCCCGGCATGCTCGCCGAGGACGTGTTGCCTCCGGTGCGCGAGCTTCCCCGGATGGAATTGCGCCGAGTGTGCGACGGGCCGGTAAAGGACGCGTTTTGCGCCATCGGCTCGACCTGTTTCAATGTGCCATTGGCTTGGTTTTGCGAAGTCTTCGACAACCCCACCGTATGGAACGATTTCGCCGCCTATGTCGGATATGTGGATGGCGAGCCGGTGTCCACTGCGGCCACCGTGATGGGGGGCGGCGTGGTGGGGGTGTACAACGTGGCCTCCATGCCTGGCCGGCGGCGCGGCGGTTACGGCGAGGCCGCGATGCGGCACGCGCTGGAGCAGGCCCGCCGCGAGCACGGCATAACGCGGACTATCTTGCAGTCCACCCCGCAGGGCTTCGAGATGTACCGGCGCATGGGATACCGGACCGTTACCAGTATTGGAGTGTTTTGTTCGTGACGCATCGGCAGGCCGCAAAACTGGTGCGGCGGCGTCTTGCGGTCACACGCTTGGAAAAAAATGACGCGTCCTTTCATTTGAGCGGCTTCCAGGGGAAAGTCTCCTGCGGCGAGTGGTGCGCATGGCGGCCGGAAATTACAATCGAATCGGGAGGCAGAACTATGCGGAGTTCGCGGAAAGATATCGCCAACAACTGGGCGGACGACAAGCGCATCGCCGCGCGCTACGCGCCAATTCACGGCATGGTTACGGAACTGCTCGCCCGGCCCGGCGTGGACGAGTACGCCGCGCTGGTTGAGGAACTCCGCGCCGAATGGAAGCCCGCGGGCTGGGAAATCCGCGTTGTCGAACTCATGGCCGAGCTGGCGTGCCGCATCCGGGGTTGCCAGTGCCTGGAGACCGAAATACTAAGCCGCAGCATCGAACTTTGCGCCACGCCGCAAGAGCCGCCCGATATGGCGCTGGGGCGTGCTTTCATACGCGACTTCGAAGGACCCCGCCTGCTGGACAAACTTTCCCGTTATACAAGCCGGCTTTCAAAGGAGTTTTCGCGCTGCCTCCGCATCCTGGAACTGCGCGCCAAAAGTCGCACAGCCGCCGAAGCCAACATGGCCGCCACATT
The DNA here is from genome assembly GCA_049516155.1 of Bryobacteraceae bacterium. Classification (GTDB taxonomy): domain Bacteria; phylum Acidobacteriota; class Terriglobia; order Bryobacterales; family Bryobacteraceae; genus Bog-159. The sequence goes on along the minus strand of JBEKTJ010000178.1, from coordinate 5,983 downwards.
GGCGAAGAGCAAGCCCTGCACTTCCGTTATACAATAGGTTGTGCTCCCCCGGCCTTCCATCTGCCGTCCCGGTCTGTTTGGTTCCGATTAATCCGCGCCATTCCTCTGCCTGCACTCGTTGGCCCCAGTGAGTTCAATTTGTAGGAGGTTTGCGTATGATCAAGACCGCCGATCCGGAAACGGAAGCGATCCGGCCGATGCGCCACGAACTGCCGCATCTGATCGGCCCCTTGCCCGGACCCCGCGCCCAGGAGGTGATGGCGCGCGACCGCCGCTCCGTTTCGCCATCCTACACGCGCTGTTATCCGCTGGTAGTTCGCAGCGGCGCAGGCGCCATGGTCGAAGACGTGGACGGCAACCGCTTCCTGGATTTCAATGCGGGCATCGCCGTGGTGGCCACCGGGCACTGTCATCCGCGCGTGGTGGCGGCCATCCGGGAGCAGGCCGGCAAGCTCATCCACATGTCGGGCACCGATTTCTATTACGAAGCCCTGGTGGACTTGGCCGAGAAGCTCGGCTCGCTGGCGCCGGGCGGCGTGGAGCGGCGCGTGGCATTTTCCAACTCCGGCGCGGAAGCCGTCGAGGGCGCCATGAAGCTGGCGCGCTACTCGACCGGCCGCCACCGATTCATCGCTTTCCTGGGCGCGTTCCACGGACGCACCATGGGGGCCCTGTCGCTAACCGCGCGCAAGGACGTGCAGCGCCGCGGCTTCGGACCGCTGGTGCCGGGCGTGGTGCATGCCCCTTATCCCAACTGTTACCGCTGCCCGTTCGGGCAGACCCCCGCCAACTGCGCGGTCGAGTGCGCGAAGTTCATTGAGGACACGTTGCTGCACACCATCGCGCCGGCCGATGAGGTGGCGGCCATCGTTATCGAGCCGGTCCAGGGGGAAGGCGGCTACATTGTCCCTCCGCAGAAATTCTTCGATGAGCTGGTGCGCATTACCGAGCGGCACGGCATCCTGCTGGTTTGCGATGAGGTGCAATCCGGCATGGGCCGCACCGGCAAGATGTGGGCCTCCGAACATTTCCAACTGACGCCCGATATCATGACGGTGGCGAAGGGTATCGCCAGCGGGCTGCCGCTCGGAGCTACAGTGGCCCGCGCCGACCTGATGCGCTGGGGCCCCGGCGCGCACGCCTCCACCTTCGGCGGCAATCCGGTCGCCTGCGCGGCGGCGCTGGTGACCATCGAGCTGCTGGAGCAGGAACTGATCGATAACGCCGCGCGCATGGGCGCGCACCTGATGGCGCGCATGCGGGATTGGCCGGCGCGCTTCCCCATCGTGGGGGATGTGCGCGGGCTGGGACTGATGCTGGGTATCGAGCTGGTGCGCGACCAGCAGTCCAAGGCCAAAGCGCCGGAGCTGCGCGACCGTGTGGTGGATCTGGCGTTTGAGCGCGGCTTGCTGATCCTGGGAGCGGGCGACAGTACCCTGCGCCTGTGCCCCGCGCTGGTAATCACGCAGGATCAATGCGAATTCGCGCTGGATACTCTGGAAGAGTGCATTACGCTGGCGATGCGCGCGGATTGATGTGGGCCGCGTTAGCGCTTGGCGCGCGTTTGCTTGGCCGGCTTGGCGTTCTTCTCGATTCGTATCTTCCAGGTCGCACGTAGCGCGCCGGCCAGCACATCCGCATTCGCCGCGCCCAGCCGGATATGGGTCGCACCATTCCGTCCCCATCCACCTGCGACCGGCAGGAACACCTCGGGCAATTCCTCCACGAACGCCGCTTGCTGTTCCGGCGTGAGCATCAGGTTTCCATAGCCCTGCTGTTGGGAGGCCAGCGTGGCAAATATCCTACCGCCGACGCGGAAATCGGGCGCACCCATGTGCGAGCTTTCTTCCGACCCTGGCAGGCTCAAGGCGATCCGTCGAAAATCTTTCACGTCCATGGATGTTCCTTTACCGTCCCAACGCTGCATCAGACACATGCGGGCGGAGTTGCGCCGTTGGCCTCAATGAAGCCAATTATACGATGTGGGTGGCGCCACCCGCGCCGCTGTAGTAATTCACTACCATCCCACCCGTGCTGGAGTTCCAATAAACCAGATCGGGTGTGCCATTGCGGCCGAAGTCCGCCACTAACTGCCAGCCGCTGGTGGGGTCCGAGTTCAAAAATGCGGATCCGGTGTTCACCGGCACTGCCGAGTTACTGGAATTGAACGGATCGGTGATGGTCAGATTTTGCAGGGCACTGTTGGCGTTCCAGGTCAGGGCCAGAAGCCGCGGGGCCGCCGCCTCGGTCCAACCGAGGAGCCCCTGGGGACTGCTACCGGTGACCGGCGGCCTTGTCGGTAGCCTCTGCCTTAGGAAGGATCGGCCGGTTTGGGTCGGACCAAACTTTGCAAGTCCTAATATCCTTAATTCCCACAGTATTGGCGCCGTTCGCCGCTCGGACCACGCGGATGGTGCCTGTGATCTCAACATACATCCGGTCGAATTTCTCCCGGTCAGCCTGCATCTGTACGTTGGGGCTTACCCAGATGTCGTTGCCGAGCTGATTTTCGGCGTCTTCCTTGTTCAGACAGAGGAAATACGAGGCGATGTCATGGGGCCCACCCAAAACTAGGAGGAATGCTCTCACCATTACTACCGTGCCATCGAATTGTTGACGGTTAGCCAGGAGGTCGATAAAACCCACCGACCGGGGGAACTCCTGGGCCACCCCCACGGCGGCAGTGAGAAGCGAACCGACTAGAATGACAGCAAGTGGACGTTTCATTGGCTTCGACCTTTTCAATATTATGGGCAACCGGGAACCGGCACCGAGCTTACGCCGGGCCCTGGGATCACGGGAGGGCCAACTAAGACACACCCGTTCGGATACAGGCCGGCCTGCACGGGGACATACATCTCGACCCGCCCCAGCGGCGTTCCCAAGTATGTCGGAAAGCCCAGGTTGGCGGGCGAGTTCGCGACGCCAAATGTCGGCGGAAGCGCCGGAAAATTGCTCGCTCAGATAGTTGAGGTCAAAGGCGCCGTGGGTATGATAAAAGCCTGCAAAGTCCGTGTCGTCTGGGGCGGCATCGAAGTCCAGCGTAGCCGAAGCCGGGCCTTGGGCCGCACCGATGGTGAAGGAATATTGACCGTTGCTTCCTTGGTAGATAAGGCCCGCGTATTCTCTGTTGTAATAAATGGACAGGCCGTTGGTGCAACGTACTGCCGCGACCCCAGCCTGCTGTTGTGTAGCGAACGAGCCCGTACTTAAGCACGAATAGAAGCCAACTGCATTTGCGTCGGCAGTATATTGCATGTAGACGCCATTGCTGAATCCGGCGCAGAAGTTGTTCGGACACGCCTCAACCCCATTACTACCTAGCCCAGAGAGGCTTCCGCAGCTAACTGCCAATCCATCAAGAGTGCAATTGCAACTTCCGTTCCAGATGCAGTCAGAGCCCGCCGGGGAGAGACCGCGAGGGTCGACGTATCTCAACGGATTGTTGGGGACGTAAGCGTACCTATTCCAACTCTGCGGATTCTTCGGATTGACCGCGTCGATGCCCGCCGGGTCAGGCGAGATCCAGCGCCCTTGCGTCGAGTGCTGCTCGCGGTTCGGGAAGTCGTAGAGCGGCGCGGTCGCACCCGGCGTCAAGTCCTGATTCTGGCCAGTAAAGTTGCGGTCGGCCGTCCCGGTCTCCGCGTAGTTCTCGCCGAATGGCGCGTACGCTCCGTCGTAGTAAAGCGTGCGGCTCGGAGTGGAGGCGATCCGGGAACTGCCCAGCCAGTCCGGATGCTGGTAGTACGCTAAGCCGCTTGACGTGTAAACGGCCGTCGCTCCCGCTGATAGCGGCGCGAACATCTTGGTCACCGTCTGCCCGTTCATCAGCGCCATCTTATTGCCAGCCGGCCCGTACACGATCTCGGTGTAGGCGCTGCCATTGTATTGCTCCACGCGGCGGTCCAGCGCGTCGTAGGTTTCGGCGTTGCCGTTCAACGTGGCCAGGCTTCCTTCACCATCCCAAGTGTAGTTGTAGAATCCGTCGTAGGTCAAGTTGCCGTTGTTATCGTAAGTGGGCGTGACGGGGCGGATAGTGGTCATTTGGTTGGCGGTGCCGATGCCGTAGCCAGCCCACGATCACCGGCAGGATCGATCCTTGATGCCTATTTGCATGTTTGTGGCTCCACGTTTACTGTTACCGACGCGCGCCGGCCCGCTTTAGCAACCGTGCGACCTCGGCGGGACCAAAGCGCGCGGCCAGCGAGAGGGCTGTGTTACCCAGTTTGTCGGCCGCATTTAGGTCGGCACCCGACTGGATGAGAAGTTTGGCGACGTCTGCGCTCCCGGCCTCCATGAGGGCAGTCCGTCCGTTCTGGTCCCTGGCGTTCACGTCCGCTCCGCGCGCGAGCAGGATGCGCACGACCGCCGGGTTGTGCGTCGAGGCACACATCAGGGGTGTGTCGCCGAACCTGTCCGCGCGATTGATGCCCGCTCCAGCCTTCACCAGCGCCTCAACAGTTGCTGGAGACCCTAATTGGGCGGCGCTGCACATGAGCGTTGCACCCTGGCGGTCGGTGGCGTTCGGGTCGGCTCCGGCGGCAAGTAGGGCCCCGATTACGCCAGCCTGATCTTGAGCGACTGCGATCCACAGCGCGGTCACTCCGTCCCGGTCTGGGGCATTGACATTGGCACCCGCAACGATCAGCCTACAAGCTTGGGCGGTATCTCCCTTCGACAGTGCCCGCATCAAATCCGTGAGAGCCGGGTCGGGGCCACGCGGATCGAAGTCGAGGGCCGGTGTATACACATGCGGCCGGCTATCATCTTCGCACCGGCTATGTGCGGATCCCCGAACACCCGCATAGGCTGAGGGCGTAGCTTGCGCGCCGCCGTTCGCGGCACAAGCGGCGCGTAGCGAAGCTGCCATGGCTAGCAGGATTGCGTGTCGTTTCATAATGACCGCCCATCTGGGCTAGTTAAACGTGATCGTGGACGTGACGCTTTCGACCGGAATTGAATTCAACCAGCCGACAATACCGCCGATTTGATACCACCAGGACAGATAGGAGCCGCCCCCTAGCGGGTCTGTTGAAGCTCCTCCGCCTCCGCCGGCGACCGGCGGGTGCAGCTTGCTGCATGTCGTCTGAAGCCAAATCCCCTGATTAGGCTGAAAATATTGAGGCTGAGTGATATTTGCGGCCGCCTGCATGAGGCCACTCGTTGAATGACCTGCGAGCTGCAGGAGGTAGTGTCCGGCCTCGTGCGCCCCCGACCGGCCCAGCGCAACCGCCAGTTGCGACGGGTTGTACAAGCCATACGCGGCGGTCGTCAGGCCCGGGAAGATATATCCGACGTTACCCACGGCATCGCCCCCCGGCGTGAAAGGAGCCACCCCCAGCGCGCCGGAAATCTGTGAGTAAGAAAAGGAATCGCTTCCCATATTTACCATAATGGGTGAGATGTTGCTTATTACCAAATTGAAGTCGGCCGGCCCCGCGAAGGCAAAATTGACCCCGAGCCCGACGCCACCGGCAGCGAATATCCCTGCGAGAGTCTTTTCGAGTGTTGACATCTGAACTTGGCTCATTTGCCCAGTCGCGTCGGTTACGCCGATGTTAAAGCTGCAGGGTGCAAGTCCGAGGGGGTCAGTACTAGTGCAGGGGCCGTTTAGGCCGTATGCATACTCGTTCCAACTCTGCGGATCGGACGGATCGACCGCGTTCACCCCCGCCGGGTCAGGCGAAATCCAGCGCCCTTGTGTTGAATGCTCTTCCCGGTACAAGAAATCGTACAGCGGCGCGGTCGCCCCCGGCGTCAGGTCCTGATTCTGTCCTGTAAAGTTTCGGTCCGTCGTCCCGGTCTCTGCGTAGTTCTCGCCGAACGGCGCGTACGCTCCATCGTAGTAAAGCGTGCGGCTAGGAGTGGAGGCAATGCGGGAACTGCCCAGCCAGTCCGGATGCCGGTAGTAAGATAAGCCGCTTGACGTGTAAACGGCCGTCGCGCCCGCTGACAGCGGCGCGAACACCTTGGTCACCGTCTG
>JBEKTJ010000177.1:0-13991 GCA_049516155.1 Bryobacteraceae bacterium | reverse complement strand
TCGCTGGCCAGCATGAACGTATTGATCAGTATCCCCTGCTTCTTACAGCGGCTGACTTCCTCCAGCGTGCGCGCGATCACCAGCGGGTCGAGGCCGAACGCATTCTTATATACGCGCCCGTCTTCCAGTGTCAGACAGCTTGGCTTGCCGTCGGTAATCATAATGATCTGGCGCATGTCCTTGCGCTCCTGCGCCAGCAGCCGCTGCGCCAGGATCAGGCCGTCGCGCGTGTTGGTGTAGTACGGTCCCACTTGCACGCGCGCGAGCTGGCTGATGGCCAGTTCCTCGGCCGTATCGTGGAACAGCACGCAGCGCAGGCTGTCGCCGGGATACTGCGTGCGGATCAGGTGCGCCAGGGCCATGGCCACTTTCTTGGCGGGTGTGAAGCGGTCCTCGCCGTACAGGATCATGCTGTGGCTGCAATCCAGCATCAGCACCGTGGCGCAGGAGCTTTGGTATTCGCACTGATGCACGTACAGGTCGCTGTACTCCATGTCGAGCGGCACTTTGGCGCCCTCGCGGCGGATCGCCGAAAACAGCGTCTCGCTGATATCCAGGTTGAGTGTGTCGCCGAATTCATATTGCTTCGACGACCCGGACGCCTCAATGCCGGTTGCCAGATCCCGCGTGTCATGCCGCCCGAAGCTGGATTTCCCCAGCGATCCGAGCAGGTCCTTCAGCGTCTTGTAACCCAGAAAGTCGAGCGACTTATCGGTGACTTCGAAGCGCACCTTGCTATCCGGACCGTCGCCCGCGCCAGCCCCGCCTTGCGGCTGTTCAACGGTGATCTGGCCTTCGTCGATCATCTTCTGCACCAGATTGTCCAGCAGCTTTTGCATTTGCTCGGGCGATAGGTTTTGAAGACGCTCCATCATCTCCCGCATATGTTCGTTGTCGAATAGATCGCCTTGCTCCAGCGCTTGTTGGATGGCCTTCTTCAGATCTTCGAGCGTGTGCTCGTTCCATTCGCTGAAGGGCATGTATTGGGTGTTGAAGCCGCTTTGCAGAAGGAAGTCGGATAGCGCCTGCAATAAGTCCTCGGCGCCTATGCCGAAGTCTTCTCCGGTGTACTTGGAATAGTTGATTTTCATAAATGGACAGGCCAGGAGGCCTGTCCCACCTAGTTATACTGGCGCCTAAGGTTCGGCCGTTGCGGCGGCCCCTCTTCCCGCGGCCCTTCGCGCTTGCGCTCGCCCGCGCCGAACTCGCGCTCTTCGTTGCGGCTGATGCGCCGGTGCGCGTACAAACCTTCCAGCACGAACTCCGCGGCCGATGCGCGCACCGCGTCCGGCTCGTTAGCCGAAAGCTTCAGCGCCTTGAGCTTTTCCATCAAGCCCTGAATGGATCCCAACGCCTGCACCATGGCCGCCGAATCCTGACTCTCGTCGAGCTTCAACGAGCCGCCCAAATCGAACCATTGCACGATCTGCGACACATTGGCGCCCTCGAAATACTTGTCGTAGATTTTGCCCACTGCCACGCGAATCAGCTCGCGCGCCACGGCGTCGCCGCCCTTAATCTCGCCTTCGTATTCGAGTTCCATCTTGCCGGTAATGGATGGCAGCGCGGAGTAGATATCCAGTACGCGCGGCACGGCAAACTGCTCCTTGCTGCGCAACGCGCGCCGTTCGGCGTTCGACACGACATTCTCCAGCACCGAGATGGGCAGCCGCTGCGAAACGCCGGAGCGCTTGTCGACGTGCTTGTTCTCGCGCGCCAGAAAGACCAACTGCTCCACGATTTCTTTGATGTATGGCGGCACGCGCACTTCGATGGACGCGTTGCCCGACGCCGGCCGCTTCAGCCAGGCCTCTTGCTCGGTGATGGCCATTCCCTGGTCGAGAGTGATCGGATAGTGCGTACGAATCTCGCTGCCGATGCGATCCTTCAGCGGCGTGATAATCTTGCCGCGCGCGGTGTAGTCTTCCGGGTTGGCGGTGAACACCAGCATCAGGTCCAGCGGCAGCCGCACAGGGTAGCCTTTGATCTGCACGTCGCCTTCTTGCATGATGTTGAACAAACCCACCTGGATCTTGCCGGCCAGATCGGGCAGTTCGTTGATGGCGAAGATGCCGCGATTGGCGCGCGGCAACAGGCCGTAGTGCACGGTCAACTCGTCGGAGATATCCTGGCCGCGGCGCGCGGCCTTGATGGGGTCGATATCGCCGATCATATCCGCGATGGTTACATCCGGCGTGGCCAGCTTCTCCACGTAGCGATGGTCGGCCGTGAGATATGCGATGGGTGTGTCGTCCCCATCTTCCTGAATCAGGTTGCGGCAGCGGCGGCAGATCGGGCGGTACGGATTATCGTGAATCTCGCAGCCTTCCACATAGGGCAGCACATCGTCCAGCAGCGTCGTCAACATGCGGATCAGGCGGGTTTTGGCCTGGCCGCGCAATCCCAGCAGGATGAAATTGTGCCGCGATAGAATGGCGTTCACCACTTGCGGCACCACGGTTTCTTCGTAGCCTACAATGCCCGGAAACAAAGGCGTGGGACATTGCAGCTTGCGAATCAGATTATGGCGGAGTTCGTCCTTGACCGACCGGCTGGCGATGCGGTCCTCGGAGAAGGCGCTGTTGCGCAGAACGCCGAGCGTGCGGGGTAAATCCCAGGTGGCTTTAGTCAACTGCCGACCCCCTTTGCACGATTGTACCAGACGGGAACCCGCACGCCGCGTAACAATACGGCGTGGTGCGCGTCGATTGATACATTGGAGGCTGGCGGCTGTCGATGCGGATCTTCGATCTCACACTCGGTTTGACGGCGATCGCGCTCGCGATGTTGCCGGCTGCATTTGCCGGAGATGGCAAGACTTCCACATTCGATTTCGAGTGGCGCAAAGGAATGATCTTCGTTTCCGCCCGTCTCAACGGATCGCGGCCCTTGTCGTTCGTCCTCGATACCGGCTCGTCCCGTAACCTTATTGACCGCGCGCTGGCAAGAAAACTTGGATTTAAGGCGAACGGTGCAGGGACCTTGCAAGGCGCCGGGGCCGGACGCATTCCCATTGAGTTCATTCACGACGTGAGGCTCTCTCTTCCGGGGATGGAGAGTACTGGATACGAATTCTCCACTGCCGACCTGCAGCCGCTGGAGGCTAGCGTAGGCGCGAAGGTCGATGGGATACTTGGATACGAAATCTTCAGCCGGTTCGTGATTACGGTGGATTACAAAGGCCGGCGGCTGACCCTGACCCTTCCGGAAGCCTTTCACGCGCCGGGCGGCTCCGCGCAGATGCTGCCCCTCGAATTGCGCGATAAATGGGCTTTTGTGAAGGGCGAGCTGGTGCTTTCCGGACCTGTGGCCGTGCAGGACAGTTTTCTAGTCGATAGCGGGTCGAGCGATGCGGTCGACCATCCCATAGTTATGAATCTTCAGTCGCGCACCGCAGCGGCAAGCGGTGTAGGGCTGGGCGCGGCTACGCAGGGCGCAACGGCGCAAGCGGCTGCGTTTCGCCTGGGACGTTATACGGTAAACGCTCCGATCGTGAGTTGTTGCGGCGCTACCGAAGCGACCAGCAGGCTGATTGGAAATGAAGTGCTACAGCGGTTTACCGTGACGTTTGATTATCCGCGTTCGCGTATGTATATTACGCCCATTTAGGGCGCAGCAACTACTCCGCGCCAAACTCGAATACGTCCGTGTTCGTGCGCACGATCAGCTTGCCCGGGCCAAACGCCTTGCCTTCCGCGCCAAAAAAAACCGCGCCATCGGTGGACTCTCCGGGCAACAGCTTCGTTTGCACGAACGCGATCGCGGATGCGGCCGCCGCGGCTTTCAATTTGGTCGAATTCACTTCCGCCAGTGCCGCCTGCCGCCGCGCTTCGTAGGAATTGGCCACCTTCATGTGCGGAATCCCGTACAAGGCCGTCTCATAGGCGGTAACCAGCTTCATGACATCGCCGCGCCCGCCCTTCTCTCTCAACATCTGCACCACATCCCGCGCCGGCCATGCGTGCAGTTCCGTGCCGTCGTCTTTCTTGTAGGAAAAATCCTCCGGCCGGATCGTGTACGGGCCGGGCGAGCCATTGGAAACGGCTACCTGCAAGATACTGAGTTCCCGCACATGGCCGGGCAGGTGCGCCACCATCAGGGTCACGCCGCCTTTTGTAATCGTCTGATATTTCAGCCCGTTCGATTCGAATTCGATCACCTGGCCGGGTACGGTCAGGCACACTCCCAGCAGCAACGCCGCGGCGCGAGACAGAACCGGCTCCATGCATCTATATTACGATAAGGTTGCTTATGGACATTGCACAATCGTCCGTTGCGCGGGACGCGGGGGTCCGGCACAGCCGATACGGCCTGGCCGAACACGGGATTCGCAACTACAATACGGCTTATTGGAATCTCGGCGCCGCGCAGTTGTTGGAGCATGCGGTGCGGCGCGGGGAAGGCTTGTTCGCTAGGGGCGGCGCGTACGTGGTAACCACCGGCAAGTTTACCGGCCGCTCCCCCAGGGACAAGTTCATCGTGCGCGACGATACCACCAGCGCCTCCGTGCAATGGGGACCGGTGAATCAACCCATGGCGCCGGCCAGCTTTGACCGTCTATATGCCAAAATGCTGAACCACTGGCAAGGCCGCGACGTGTTTGTGCAGGATTGCTTCGCCGGCGCCGACCCGCGGCACACCGTGCCCATCCGCGTGATCGCGCAGGATGCGTGGCATGCCCTGTTCGCGCACCAATTGTTCGTGCGGCCGGACCCCCGGCGTACCCCGGATCACGTACCGGAATTCACCGTCTTCTTCGCGCCCAGCCTGCATGCCGCTCCCGGCGAGGACGGCGTCAACTCGGAAACCTGCATCGCAGTTAACTTCACTTCGAAGGTGGTGCTGATCTGCGGCACCAGTTACGCGGGAGAGATGAAGAAGTCCGTCTTCACCATTCTGAATTACCTGCTGCCGGCGCGCGGCATCATGCCCATGCACTGCTCCTGCAATGTAGGAAACGGCGGCGGCGTGGCCCTGTTCTTCGGCTTATCGGGCACCGGCAAAACCACCTTGTCCGCCGATCCGCAGCGCCGTCTCATCGGGGACGATGAACACGGCTGGAGCGACGCCGGCGTATTCAATTTCGAAGGCGGCTGTTATGCCAAGTGTATTCACCTATCGCGCGAGAATGAGCCGCAGATCTGGCGCGCCATCCGCTTTGGGACCGTGCTCGAGAACGTGGCCATCGACGCCGAGACGCGACGTTTGGATTTTGATTCCGCGGCGCGTACCGAGAATACCCGCGCGGCTTATCCGCTGAAGTACATCGACCGTGCCGTGCTGCCCAGTGTGGCTGGACATCCCGATCACATTATTCTGCTTACCGCGGACGCTTTCGGCGTGCTGCCGCCTATTTCGCGCCTGACGCCGGAGCAGACCATGTATCATTTCTTAAGCGGCTACACCGCCAAGGTGGCCGGCACCGAGCGCGGATTGGGCAGCGCACCCGCGGCCACGTTCAGCGCCTGCTTCGGCGCACCATTCCTGCCGCGTCCGGCGGCCGAGTACGCCTCCATGCTGGGCCAGAAGATGCGCCGCCATAAAGTGAGTTGCTGGCTGCTGAACACGGGCTGGGTGGGCGGTCCGTACGGCATCGGCGAACGCATGCGACTGCCCTACACGCGCGCCATGCTAACGGCCGCGTTGGAGGGACAGCTCGACAACATGCCGATGGAGCCGGATCCGTTCTTCAAGACGATGGTGCCTAGAGCATGCCCGCACGTGCCCCCCGACTTCCTCGACCCGCGCGGCATGTGGGGCGATAAGACGGCATATGATCGCGCCGCGCTGGAACTGAGCGGGCAATTCAGCAAGAATTTCGAGAAGTTCCCGGATGCCGGCGCGGAAATACTGGAAGCCGGACCGGTGGCGCTGGCGCGCGTGTAAGGGCAGGCGAAAGATTTAGAAAGCGATTGCGGTAACGCCACCGGCCGGTCCGGGGAAACTTGCCCACGCAAATCCACCGCCGATCGCGGTGAACACTGCGCCGGGCACGCTCACGCCGGGGACCGTGTGGGCGCCCGCCGGGCAGGATTCCCCGACGAAATATACCTGGTTGGGGATATCGACTTCCTGCCGCACGACCAGAGAGAAAGCGCCGCCAGGGGATACGGTAACGCTGTTAATGCCTCCGATCAGCGGCGCCGCGCCATCTGCGGCGTCGGTCAAGTACAGCGTAGACTGGACCACGCCGCTGGTTCCGCCGCCCGCAGGAAAGTCATATTTGTAAAGCGCACCGGCTCCGGCTTCACCCGAAAGTTGGGTGTGCGCAGGTCCGTCCCATGCCCCTGCAGAGAGCGTCTGCTGAACAAACGGGCTTTCCCAGAGAGACGTGCCAGTGTGCCCGTAGAACCACAGATTCGCGGCGCCCGCAAGACCCGACGTTGACAACATCATGCCGCCCAGACTGAAAGCCTCGTTGACTTGAGTAATCGGATAGCCATCCGGGGCGGAGATCGCGCCGACTACCTCCAGGCTACCCATCTTTACGATTGTCGTTTGGCCGCCCGCCACTGCCCACACGTTGCGGCCGGCAGGGGATGAATCTATCGCGAGAGCGCTCGGCGACCCGTAGCCGAACGCGATACTATTCACGGGAGCGCTTCCGTCGTTAGCGACGATCTCTTGGGCATTCACCTTGTTGAGCTGCGCGCTGATCGATCCGCCTTCCAGCCACAGGGTTCCGCTGGGCGCGTCATACGCCACGAATTGAGTGCCGGCAATCGGCTGGCTGGTCACAATCGCGCCCGTAGCCGGATCGACCGCGGTAACCAGATCGAGGCTCGCCACCCACAAGTAGGTCCCGTCGAATACCATCGGACCGGCGTCCGGAATGGCAACGGTAAAGGCCACGCGCGGACTGATGACCGTCCCTGCCCCGGTGGCCACACACGCTGTGGAAACATCCTGAGGCATGAATGAAAGATTCTGAGCGGGCAGAGAATATGCAGACAAGGCTGCAAGCCATAACAGGGATTTCAATGGATAATACCTTTCTCCCGGAGGTTAACCGGCGCGGCCTGCAATGATCCGTTATCCAAACGCAAGCGTTCGGATATGTTCAAGCGGTGTGCCGGCAGCTATTGAGTGCATAAGTCCGGGAGAAAATCTCAAATAACGTGGCGATCGATGCCAGGCCGGACTCGCAGGTCTTGCGAATGCCTGGCGGGCCACCCTGGACACCTTTCGAACTTTCGTCGCGACGGAACGTGTCAATCGCGACAGCTTGGAACCCGGTAGCTTTCCGAATCTAAAGACGCCAACCCGGATCCCCAGGCATTCGTCCCCTTTGGCCACCCAGGCGGGACACCTCTCGAACGCTACTATTGAGGGCGATCCCAGTGCCGATCAGCGGGCGCCGAACCCACTGGGCGGTCGATTCTAGCAATCCATTCCGTCAAGCAAAGGAGCTAAGCCATGCCGCGATGGTGTAAAGGGCACAGCGGGAATCCTAGGGGGCCGCCCCAAGCGTGGGCAGGCCTTCATCGATGCTTTGCGCGCTCACGGCACACCCAATGAGCTCTCCCAACTGGCTTGGAAGGCTGCCCGCGAAGGCGCCCCCTGGACCATTCAAATGATTTTCAATCGACTTGAGCCACAACCCGCTCAAGCAAACATTCCACAGGAGTCCACGCATGCTACTCTGTCTGCCGGCGGATCGGAAAAGACGACCGTACGCGACTTGAAGGATAAGTCGACAAGCGCGCCTATCACAAGACGCTCAAGCAACCTTGCCTGAGCCAGAAAGACTTGGACTAAAGGGAGGCAGCCATGCGCACGTTCGTATTTCCAGCGAGCTTCGATAGGGGAGCTAAACCGGGAGTCCTGGTGATCGCGTTCCGGGACGTTCCGGAGGCAATCACGCAAGGAAACGGTGAGACGGATGCTCTCTGGCAGGCGGCGGACTGTGGGCGGCGCGAGGCGAACGGCTGATTCCGGTGCCGGCGCCAAGGGCGGCGAAGGCGGCACTCTATCTCGCGATGAGAGAGGCCCGTATGACTAATGTGCGGTTGGCGCGCAAGCTCGGATGCGATGAGAAGGAAGTGCGGCGGATGCTCGATCCCCCCCCACCAAATTGCCGCGCATCACCGAAGCGCTCGACGTGTTCGGAAAGCGCCTGGTCGTGCAGCCTGCCGGGGAGTAACGGGCGCCACCTTAAGGAACCGCATTGCTTCTACGCGAGATTGCGGGTCACGCGGCCTCCTCAACGCTTTACGGGCGGACCGGGCTGCTCAACCGGCTCGTTTTTCTTATGTGTTTGGAAAGCGGCGTATAATGTGATTACTCATGCCGGTGCAAGTTCAAATCTGCATGCCCACGATTCTGGCGCTGTTCGGCAGCCTGCTCCTGGTGGTATTTACCGCTTGGTTGAATACCAAGGCGTTAAGCTCTCAAATCGAAGCGTTGCGCGCGGAGACGCGGCAGGGTTTTGCCGAACTGCGTCTGGATTTTCATAGGGAAATCTCGCAGTTGACGCACCGCGTGGAACGCCTTGAAGAGCAGCGCAGTCTGGTGCGCCCTTAGGCGTCACTTCAGCAGCGCCGCCCGCGTTTCCCGCAAAGTATCAGCCAACGATTCGCGCGGCAGCATGGTGACGATCGGCTCAATCAGCCAGCCCAAGCTTCACTTACGTGATGGTGGCCATCGCCGCCATTTCGCCGCTGGTGGGCGGCATCGGCATCATGAACATCCTTTCGGGGCATGGGGTATGTGATCGTGCTACGCGGCTGTTAGTGGCAGGCGGGCGATTAGGGCGCGGACTTGCTGGCCTGGGCGTTTCACGTCGACGCCAATGGCAGTAAAGCTCTGGATCGTCTTTTCCGCTATGAGAGCTGCATCCAGCGCGAGTACTCCCGCTGCCTCAAAGACCTGCAAACGCTCCAGGCCGCGCGCAAAAAGGAAATTTGCGAAACGAACTCGAAATCGAAGGCAACCCCAGTCCATCCAACGCCTTCCAGCGGCTCCGCACCGACCGAGCCAACCGCCCCAGGCGCACCCGCCCATGCACCAACCCCGCCGGTTGCCGAACCAGACGCCCGCTCAATATGAAGACCGCCTTTTGAACCCTCCACCCACCGGCCCCGGCCATGCGCCAAGCCCGAAGTGTCCCTCTAGCCCAACAGGACTCAATCCCCAACAGCGCCCTCAGACTCCAGCGCGCGATTATCGCACACGGCACTTTGGACAAGCCGGGAGGCCCGTCCTACTCCACTCTCAATGCTTCGACGGGTTCGATGCTGGTGGCGCGGCGCGCGGGGATGTAGCTCGCCAGCAGCGCGGAGGCCGCTAAGACGAGTGACACGGCGCAGTAAGTCGCCGGGTCCAGGGGACTTACTGCGAAGAGCAGCGTTTTCATCAGTCCAGTCAGTCCCGCGGCGGCGGCCAAGCCGCATGCCACGCCCATGGCCGTCAGCACCAGCCCTTCCCGCAGGAACATCCGCCGCACCGACTGTTGCGGCGCGCCCAGGGCGATGCGGATGCCGATTTCGCGGGTACGCTGCGACACCGCGTAGGAGATGACTCCGTAAATGCCCACAATACCCAGCAGCAGCGCCATACCGGCAGCGATGCTCAGCATTACGAGAGTGAAAGCGGTGCGGGCCATGGACCGGTCGTAGATTTCCTGCACGGTTTGCACGCCGGCGATGGGCAGGTCGGGATTGACGGACCAGACCGCCTGCCGGACTTGGTTCAATAAACCGGCGGAACCGGTGCGGCTGCTACGGATGGCGAAGGCCTGGCCACGCTGCGTGGTGAGAGGCTGGCCCCAAAAATCCCGGATCATCAGGGGCCAATACACGGCGGTCGTGGCCTTTTGATTGACGCCATCGTCGCGCTCGTTGCCGACCACGCCAACGATCTCGCGCCATTGCCCCTTGGTATTTTCGCGAATGCGTTTGCCCAACGCGGCGGAGGGATCGCGCCATAGCTCGCGCGCCATGGCTTCGGAAACCAGGACGACCGCCCGGGTCTCATAGATGTCGGTCCAGGTGAGATCGCGGCCGGCCAGCAAAGGATTCCCCATGGCTTTGAAAAAGCCCGGTGAGATGAACTTATAGCGGCGCATCGCCGGAACCTGCCCATCGGCGTAGGATTTGTCTGCCGCGAAAATGGGGTCGTTATCGTTATTCCCATCCATGGTGATGGAGTTGGCCAAGCCGGCCGCCGTCACGCCTGGAATGTCCAAAACCTTTTCCAGGATGTTGTTGTAGGTGCGCGCGGCTTGCTCGGGCTTGGGAACTTCCGCCTCCGGAATGGAAACATGCAGCGTGAGTATCTTCTCCGGCTGGGTGAAGCCCGGCGGCACTTGCTTCAGCGCCTGGACGGTGCGAATCATGAGTCCGGAACCGATCAGCAGAACCAGCGCCAGGGCGACCTGCACGACCACTAATACACTACGTGCGCGGTGGCGTTCGCGGCCGTCGCTGGAGTTGCGTCCGCCCTGGCGGAGGGCCGCGTTCAGGCGGGGGCCTGCATACTTGAACACGGGTATCAGGCCGAACAGGAGGCCGGCCACCAGTGAGATAGCCAAGGTGAACAGCAGCACCACCGGATCGATGGAAATCTCGTCGAGGCGCGGCAGGTTGGCGGGGCCGGTAGCCACCAGGAGCTTGAGCGCGGCGTAAGCGAGCCCCACGCCGAGCACGCCTCCGGCGACTCCCAGCGCTACGCTTTCGAGCAGCAGTTCGCGGGCGATGCGCGACCAGCCTGCGCCCAGTGCGGCGCGGATGGCGAGTTCCTGCTGGCGGCCCTCGGCGCGCACCAGCATCAAATTGGCGACATTGGCGCAGGCGATGAACAAGACTACGCCGATGGTGGCCATAAGCACCCACAAGACCTTGCCAATGTCGCCGATCACATCGTTCTTGAGCGGCCGCACGCTGGGGCCGAAGCGAGCCTCGCGGATCATTTGGAGACTGATGCCGGGGGGCATGGGGAACTTGTCGAGCATCATGGGGAGCATGCGCGCAACATCGGCATTGGCCTGGGCCAGCGTAACCCCGGGCTTGAGCCGCGCGACTGCCTGGTAGCTGAATTGGCCTATGAAAATCTTGGAGCGGTCGAATTGCAGCGGTTGGATCAGCGCCGCGGTGGAGTTCATGATGCGGAAGCCCTGCGGCAGGATGCCGATGACTTCACTGGCTGCGCCATCCACCATGATGCGCCGTCCGACCACGGAGGGATCGCCGCCGAATTTGCGCTGCCAGTAGCCGTAGGACAAGATCGCGGTCATGGGGCTGCCGGGCGAATCGTCTTTGCGGGTGAACCATCGGCCGCGAATGGGTTGGACGCCGAGAATGGGCAGCACGCCGTCGGTGACGTCGAGGGCCTGGATCTGCTCCGGTTGGCCGGCGCCGGTGATGTTCACCGAATTGTTGCGCCACACGCCGATGTCCTGGAAGGTGCGGTTTTCCTCGCGGAAAGTGAAGTAGGTGGAGGGCGAAGCATTGAGCGTCTCCATGCCCTGCAAGTGGGATGTCTCCCAGACCGCCACGAGACGGCCGGAATCGGGATAGGAGAGGGGCTTGAGCAGGACTCCGTTCAGGACGCTGAATATGGCGGTATTGGCGCCGATACCGATAGCCAAGGTGATGAGAGTGATCACGGTAAACATGGGCGCGCGGGAGAGACGACGAAGGATGGCTTTCATGGAACCTCTTACAGAGGCATACGCTGGCAGGGCGCGAAAGTTCCCGAATCTTATTGGGCTGGGGGCAGTTAGGGCTTGGCGCATGGCCGTGAGCGGTGGGTGGAGGGTGCAAAAGGCGGTCTTCATATTGAGGGGGCGTTATTTTCGTCACCCCGCGGGGCTGGTGCACGGGCGGGTGCGCCTGCCTTACGCGCGGCCTGGAGCGTTTGCAGGTCTTGGAGGCAGCGGGAATATTCGCGCTGGATGCAGCTCTCATAGCGGAAGAGACGATCCAGAGCTTTACTGCCATTGGCCTCGACGTGAAACGCCCAGGTCAGCAAGTCGGCGCCGCCATTTTTGTTGTATTCCTTGGGCAGCGCGTTGTAGCGCAGGCGAAAGTCGAAGTAGCCGACTTCGAGGCGGGCGATGCGCCGGAGGCGGTAGGTGGCGATGGCCATACGCTCGACCAAATCTTCCTCGACTCGCTCGTCGACTACGGGAATGCTTTTTCCGGGCCGAGCGTCAGCCGTACGTGACGTCGGTGCTCTGTCCAACCTCGATAATATATCCGTCAGGATCGCGGATGTAGCAGCGCGTCTCGCCGTATTTTGGGATCGGCTCCGTGATGAACTGCGCTCCTCGACTTTTCCATAATTCATAGCACGCTTGAATATCCGCGACGCGGAAATTCATAAAGCTGCTGATGTGATTCGGGTCGGGGACGCTGAGCGTTACCGTCGGCTTATCCGGGGTCGGGCCGCCTCCAACGTTCAGAATCATCCAGATATTCGCAAGCTGAAGGTACCCAGGCGCGTTGCCGTCACCCAAGCTCAGAATGCGAGCGCCGAAGACCTTTTCGTAGTAGCGAGCCGATCGCTCGATGTCGGCGACGGTGAGAAAATGTGCGATGCTGATCCCCTCTCTCGGGGGCATCTCGTAGCTGTTCTGCTCGATTTGTACGCTGCTCATTTGACGACTCCAATTCCAATATCGTTGTGAAACGCCGTCACTGCCCCGGTTTCGATGCCGCAGGCTTGGTGGCCGCGACGCGAGTCTCCCTCCCGCTCACGAAGACCTTCATGGAGTTCTCGGTTTCGCCCGACTCGTCGGTGTATTCGTACGAATCCGCTGAAACAACCCTCATAATGTACCGGGTGTGATACGCCTTTCCGCCAAAAATGCTCTCCCCAAGCCAGGTCCAGACGTCGCCGCTCACCGTACCGGTCTTATTTTCTACTCCCCCTGAACTGTCGACTGCGTGGTATCGGTATGTCTTGGACGTCGGATCGTAGTAGACGAAGGAAGTCTCGGAGTATTTCCTTCCGGGTCTGTAGAGTTCTACCTCGCAAATCACAGCGAAGCCGCCTGACGTCCATCTGCAATCGTCAGTGCCACTGAATTTCGTGGCTGGCGAGTTCGGCCCCATTGCCCCGGCTTTCACTTCGTCTTCGACCGTGAACTTGCCGACCATTACTGCCAGCTTCTTCACTTCCGGGCCAGGCGTTGCCGGAGACTGAGCGCGAGCCAGGATCACGCTCGACGCGCATGCCAGCACAAATGAGAGCAACGTTTCGAGATCACGCATTGGACTCTCCTTTCAGGGATGCCATGCATGCTAGCACAAAACGTTGGAACCGAGGTTTCAGGCAGCAAGCCTTGGTCTTGCCTGTCCGATCCGCGTTCATCGGCGTTCATCGGCGGCCAGACATGCTTTTCCGAGCTTTAACTTACGCACAAAGCGAAAAATGGATATGGCCGCCGATGAACACCGATGAACGCCGATGGCGCTGGCGCATTTTGCTCCAGCGGCTCAGATGGATGACAAAACTCAACGGGGTGAAGACGACGGAATTGCCTGATTCTGAATCAGAGCGATCATGTTGAGGCGGGGATTGAAGCCGTAGTCTGCTGCAGGTCCGAATCGACCGGCCACACCACTTCGGTCAGCGTACCTTCCCGTCCGTCCGAAAAGCGTATCACGCGCTACTCGGAAGCTGTTCGCGCGGCGCTATTCCAGCCGGAGGGCGTCGGTGGGGCTCACGTTCGAGGCCCGCAACGCGGGGACAAACGCTGCAGCCAAGGCGCCGACGGCGAGGATCAGTGCGGCGGCGGCGACGGTCACGGGATCGGTGGCAGTGACGCCGAACAACTGCGACTGGACGAGCGTGCCGAGGGCGGCGACGCAAGGCAGCGCGAGGGCCACGCCGGCGGCGATCATGACGATGGCATCGCGCAGGACGAGTCGGATGACGGAAGCGCCCGTGGCGCCCAGCGCGAGGCGGATGCCGATTTCGCGGGTGCGGCGCGTGACCACGAAGGACATCACGCCGTAGAGACCGATCAACGAGAGCGTCAGCGCCAG
>JBEKTJ010000176.1:0-14754 GCA_049516155.1 Bryobacteraceae bacterium | reverse complement strand
ACCGACAACGGATTACCCGCGCCCGCCGATGTAGCCTGCCCTCCGTTTCCGGAGGTGCTGTTCTGACCGTTGCCCGCCACCGTGTCGATGGTGGCCCCAGCCGGATCTACCTTCCTCACCCGGTTGTTATTACTATCCGCGATATACAGGCTCCCGTCGGAACCGGCCGCCAGAGTGATGGAACTGCCGAACTGGGCTTGTAGCGGCGAGCCTCCGTCTCCGCTGAACCCGACCGTGGGTCCGCCGCCAGCCCAGGTATTGATCTTCCCATCGGGGGTCACGCGGCGTACGGCCTGGGCCAGCGGGGATGTGTTGCTCTGCACCAGGTCGGTGAAATATACGTTCCCCAGCCCATCCACCGCCACGCTCTCCGGGTAGAAAAGGGTGGCGGCCGTAGCCGGTCCCCCGTCCCCGCCGGTCCCCGTTCCGGCCCAACAACAACCACCGGCGCCGGCGAACGCGGTGATGATTCCGGTCGCGGCGTCCACGCGGCGGATGGCATTGTTGCCGGCGTCCGCGATGTAAACGTTTCCAGCGGAATCGACCGCCACGCCGTTGGGTGTATTCAAGGCCGCCAGGTCTGCCGGGCCGTTATCGCCCCCGCCGCCCGCCTGGCCGGTCCCGGCCAGGGTGGAGATGGTGCCCGAAGGAGTGACCTTGCGGACGCGTTGCTCCAGCCGGTCGGCGATGTACAGGTTGCCCGAGGAATCCACCGCCACGGACCAGGGTTCCACACTCGCCTGTGTGGATGGTCCGCCGTCGCCATTGAACGTCGTGGTTCCGGCGAATGTGGCGATGGCGCCGCCCGGAACGAACCGGCGAATGCGGTTGTTGTACAGGTCGGCCACGTAAACGTTGCCGGAAGAGTCCAAAGCGACCTCCGCGGGATTGCTGAACGTAGCCGCCGTGGCCGCGCCGCCATCGCCGCTGAAGCCGTTCGCGCCGGTTCCGGCAATGGTGGTGATGATGCCGCTTACGGTGACGTACCGTATGCGCTGGTTTTCGGCATCGGCGATATACAGATTTCCGGAAGCATCCACAGCCACGCCTTGCGGCCCGCCGAGCATCGCCTTGGTGGCTTGGCCGTTGTCGCCGCTGTACCCAGGCTTACCCGTCCCGGCTACCGTGGTGATGATCCCGGCGGAGATCCGGCGGATTACCCAGTTATTTTGGTCGGCGATGTACAGGTTGCCGGATGCATCGATCGCCAGGCCTTCGGGAAGCGTGAGGGTAGCATTAACCGCCGGTCCGCCGTCGCCTGTCAAGCCAGTGGTGCTGCTGCCCGCGATCGTCGAAATGATTCCGCTGCTCGCGGCGACCATGCGGATACGGTTGTTGCCGGTGTCGGAGATATAAATGTTGCCGGACTTGTCCACTGCGATCCCGGATGGGTTTGTGAGCAACGCTTTCGTGGCGGGCCCTCCATCTCCCGCAAAACCCCCCGCTCCCTGGTCGCCGGCTACCGTGGTGATAATCCCGTTGGGAGCCACCTTCCGGACGTTGCTGGCGTACGCGTCCACAATATAAAGATTGCCCGCCGCATCGAAGGCCAAACCCGCCGGATAGTCCAGCGAAGCGCCCACAGCCAGTCCGCCGTCGCCGCCGCCGGTGGACAAGCCGTTCCCGGCGTAGATGGAGACGACGCCAGTGCTCGCCGCCACCTTGAGAACCATGGAAAGTCCGCTGGCGGAAATGTAGAGGTTCCCCTGGGCATCGAGGGCGATGCCGTTCGGTCCCACAATTTGGGCGGCCGTCGCGGCTTTGCCGGCGCCCGCAAACAAGGCGTCGTTCCCGGCGTAGGTGTTGATGGTGCCTTGGGCTAGCATGGCGCCCGCGAAAGCCAGCGCGGTTGGCAGTAACTTAGCTATGGCTCGCATACTTTCTCCGTTCTAGCATACACAGAGGCAGTTCCCCTAGTTCCTCACCTTCGTCCTTACGGTTGAGGTGCTGCTCGTGGCCGAGTCGTATCCGGCGTCGGAGATACGGGCAGTGTCGGTGAGTATCGTGCCCACCGCGGCGGTGACGTTCACAGTCAAGGTGACCGTCCCCGTGTCGCTTACCGCCAGGCTGCCGAGGCTGCACACCACCGCGCCCGTCCCGCCCACCGGCGGCGCCGTACACGTACCGGCGCTGGGGGTAACACTTACGAAGGTGCTGCCCGTCGTTACTGTGTCGCTGACCGTTACCCTGGTGGCAGGGTCGGGACCATTGTTGACGGCGGTAATGGTATAGGTCAGATCGGCGCCAGTAGCCACACTCGTGGGCGCCGAATTGGTCAGTTGAAGATCGGACGCCACGGTGGCAATCTTCATGACAAAAGCGTCTAATCCGCCGCCGAAAGCCTGCTGGAACGCGCCCGGCGTGACGGCAATGTCGTTGGTGTTACCGGTCAGGTAGACGCTGCCTTTGGCATCCACCGCCAGGCTGGTTGCCGAGCTTTCGGCGCCTCCTATTCCGGCGTAAGTGGAAAACAGCAGCGCCCTGCCAGTGGAATTGAATTCGGTTACGAACATCGGGCCCACCGCGGTTTGGATCGGGTTCATAAGCGGAAATTCGGCGCCCGCATTGCCGGTCACAAAAGCGTCATAGCTCGAGTTGACCCGTATGCGCGACGCGGACACGGCGCCGCCGCCCGATGCTTGGGCGCCCAGAAAAGTAGAATAGACCGGGGCCGATCCCGCGGGGTTCAGTTTGGTAACGAACGCAGTGCTGCAATACGTTTGATCTATTTCGCAGGTGCGTTGAAACGCCCCCGGCGTAGTCGGAAAATGAGGAGATTCGGCGTTGCCCGTGATATATGCGTTGAACTGCGAATCGATCGCGATGCCCGTAGCTTGGTCTGCTGCACCCTTGGTGGCGCCGCCGAGATAGGTTGCGTAGATAAGCGACGCGGCTCCGGACTGTGTGGGATCGAACTTGGCGACGAATCCACGCGAACCTTCGATCAGATAGGGAGTGGACCCCCCAGTCAACGGCGCGGCCGATGTCTGGAAGGCCCCGGCGGTGACGGGCAGGTTCCCATCCTGCGTGTAGCCAGTGATATACGCGTCTCCGTTCGCGTCGACGGCGATGGCGTACCCATAGGTGCTGTTCTGTGGGGGAGCGCCTTGGGTGTAGTTGCAGATCGAGGGGCCGCTTCCGGTCGGCGCATCGGGAGTCGTCGCGCTGCCAAATAGCGAAGAATACACCAAGGTCGCGCCCGCGGCGTCGAATTTGGTGAAGAACGCAAACCAGGCGCCTTGACCCGAACTGATCTGACAGTACTGTTGGGCAGCTCCGGCAGTTGTGGGGAACCAGTAGCAGCCAGTGCTGTCGTAGCACGACGTAGCGTAGTATCCGGTCACGTAAGCTTCGCCCGCGGCGTCGACGGCTACACCGGTGATGTATGAACTGTAACTGCCGCCCAGAAATGTCGAATATGTCAGGGCGTTTCCGGCTGCGTTAATCTTGGTAAGGAATGCACCGAATACATTGCCGCCGCACGACGGAACGTCAAAAGAACCGCCGCCCGATATCGGCCCGCAAACCGTCTGGAATGCGCCGGATGTGACCGGGTAATCGCTGGCGTTCGTGACACCGCCGACATACACGTTGAATTCGGAGTCCACGGCAATGTCGTTTGCCTGGGTCTCCCCCGCGGCGGAACCGCCGAGATAAGTGGAATAAATCAATGCTGTACCGGACGCGTTAAATTTGCTCACGAAGGCGTCCTGACTGCCGTTCGGCATCGGGCCGACGATGGGGTTCTCGGTGGGAAAGTTCGTCGAGGCAGTGTAACCGGTCACGTAAGCCGAACCCTGGCTATCCACGGCGATCCCGGCGCCGTAGTCGTTGCCGCTGCCTCCGAGATAGCTGGAGTACACCAGCAATGGGTCGATGGTCAGTTCGCGGCTGTGGTCATATGCGCCCAGTTCGAACCGAACCTTGTTTCCATCGAGCGCGTAGCGGCCGGCCACGGTTTGCTTCGCGCCGGTTCCTGCTCGGTTAGATGCCTGATAGATTACTGGCTTTTGGAACCGCAATTCGCTGCCGTCTATCGTCAGGCAAAGGTCGCCCTGGCGGTCGATCCTGGGCTGTGCCCCTTCGAAGCTCAGAAGGATCTTGGAGGGGTCGGCGCCCGCCGCAACGATGAAATCGTGCTCCAGGCGGCCTTGGTTGCCGTAATAAACC
Organism: Bryobacteraceae bacterium; assembly: GCA_049516155.1. Lineage (GTDB taxonomy): Bacteria > Acidobacteriota > Terriglobia > Bryobacterales > Bryobacteraceae > Bog-159. The sequence continues at coordinate 10,584 of JBEKTJ010000176.1, read as the reverse complement.
AAATCCACACCGGGATACACACCGGCGTACTTCACCTTCTGGTAAGTCGGGATGCCGGTCTGCCATTTGGACGGATCGTGGCCCCGGAAATAATTCGCCACTCCCGGCAATTGCTCCAGGCCGGATGCCGCGGCTTGGCCGCTCGCGCCCAGCAGTTTCATACGCAATGGCGCGCCTTCTTTAAGGCGCAGGACGGCTTGGTCGCGCGTCAGAAGCAAAGTATAGCCCCGGCCCCTGGATAGATAATCCACGCGGGCATCGGTCTGTCCGCGGTTGGCTTCGAAGCTGAGCGGCGCCTTGCCAAAATCCACATTGACTTTGGCTTGCGTGGCGGCTAAGCAGAGAGCCGGAACGCAAGCGGCGGTGAGTCGCATGTAAAAATGAAAACCGGTGATATTCATAGGTCTTTCTTTCTCCTAAGGCGTTCTGGGCAACTAACGGCCTGTCCGGCGCCTCATCCAATACGGCGCAATGGGCTGTCAAAACCCGACAAGAAATTTCCCCTTCAATTCCGTGGCGGTTCTATTCCCGGAACTGCGCCGTATATATGTGGGGCTATCTGCCCCGTAGTGCCGTACTGAATCGTGCAGTACCCAATGCGGGGGGCCAGTTCATATCCAGGAGGATTATGATGAAGCGTGGCGGAATCCGGGCAAGGGGAGATTACCCAACTGCTGGCTCGCTGGGAGCAGGGGGAATCCGGCGCGATCGAGGCACTGGCTCCGTTGGTCTACGATCAACTGCGCGCCATTGCAGAAGCCTATCTACGCAGAGAACGGCCCGACCATACCTTGCAGCCTACGGCGGTGGTCAATGAGGTCTTCGTCGATCTGCTGCGCGTGCGCCGGCTGGCGCTCAGGGACCGCGCGCATTTCTTCACTTTTGCCGCGCAACTCACCCGGCGCGTACTTATCGATTCCGCGCGCAAGGCCAAATCCGAAAAGCGCGGCCTGGGCTGGCAGCGCGCGCCGCTGGACGCGGAACTGGCGTGGCTGGGAGGCGATAGCGCCGAGTCGCTGGATCTTTCGCAAGCGCTTAACGACCTGGCGGAATTCGATCCCGTCAAGACCCGGATGGTCGAACTGCACTATTTTCTGGGCTGTACGGTGGAGGAGACCGCCGAGATTCTGGAGATTTCCACGCGGACGGTGGAACGCAGCTTGCATTTTTCGTTGGCCTGGCTGCGCCGCCGCCTGAGGTAGGACAGGCCTCCTGGCCTGTCAACGTGGGACGGGCTTAAAGCCCGTCGGGACTTGCATATGAATCCGGCTGAATTGGAACGATTTCGGGAGGTCGAGAAGCTCTTCTACGCCGCACTCGATCAGCCTCCCGGCACGCACCGTGATAGTTTCATCCGCGAACGGTGCGGTGCGGATGAAAACCTGCGCTCCGAAGTGGCCCTCTTGCTGCAAGATCACGAAAGTATTCGGGCCGCGGCTCCCGCGTCGGCGCAGCGGTTGCCGCGCTTCGGAGCTTGGCAGGCGGTCAAACTGCTCGGGCGCGGCGGCATGGGCACCGTCTATCTGGCGGAGCGCGCCGATGGCGCCTTCCAAATGTCGGCCGCCGTGAAGGTGGTGCCGCTGGCGCTGGCGTCCCACGATATCGAGGATCGCTTCCGCCGCGAGCGCCAATTCCTGGCCAGCCTGGATCATCCCAAGGTCGCGCGCCTGATCGATGGCGGAGTCTCCGAAACAGGCCTTCCTTACCTGGTGATGGAATTCGTGGGCGGCCTGACGATCGACCGCTTTTGCGAGAGCCACGAGCTCGACGCGCGAGGCCGCATCGCTCTGATGCGCCAGGTTCTGGATGCCTTGGCTTACGTACACGGCCGGCATGTGATTCATCGCGACGTAAAGCCGTCCAACATCATGGTGGACGATTCGGGCAGCGTGAAGTTGCTGGATTTCGGCACCGCCCGCCTGGTGGACGCCACCGAAGAAGCCGTTCTCACCAAGACGGGCGTCTTCGCGTTCACACCGGAGTATGCCAGTCCGGAGCAGGTGCGCGGCGAGCCGGTTAACGCCGCTTCCGATCTGTATTCGGCCGGCGTGCTGCTCTATCGCCTGCTCACTGGCCGTTTACCCTACCAAATTACCGACACATCGCCGGCCGGCATAGCGCGCGTGGTCACCCAGGCGCAGCCTGAGCCTCCGCGGCTGGATGCGCGGCTGGATGCGCGGCTGGATGCCATTCTCTTAAAGGCGCTGAGCAAAGATGCCGCGTCCCGTTATCAGTCCGCCGAGGAGATGGATGCCGACTTGGTGCGCTACTTGGAAGGACAGCGGGTACGCGCGCGGAAGTCACACAAGAAATCGTGGACCGTGGTGTCGGCTGTGTTGGCGATTTCCGCCGTTGGGCTCTTTGGATTGCGTGCGCTGCGCGCTCCGCTTAACGCTCACCCGCTCGTGCCTTTCGACGCCGGCGTTCCGAACGCCATGCAGCCGGCGCTGTCCGCCGACGGCAAGTGGCTGGCGTTCGCGGCGTCTGGGGAGGACGGCGGGCATCCGTACATCTGGCTGAAGGCGATTCCCAACGGCGCGGCGACGCGCGTGACCAGCGGCGAGGCCGCGAACGACGAACCGTCGCTATCGCCCGACGGCCGATGGCTGGCTTTTCACTCCACCCGCCAGCCCGCCGGCATCTATTTGCAGCCCTCCAGGTCCAGCGGTGCGGCGCGGCTGCTGGTGGAGGGCGGCCGAGCCCCGCGCTTTTCGCCGGATGGCAAGTGGATCGCCTATTTGAATATCAACGAGAACGGCGGCGACGTTCTGGCTTCCAACATGCGCATGCTATATCGCATGCCTGCACAGGGAGGCACGCCGGTGCGGCTGGCCAGGAATGCATCGTCGGTCCAGGGCGCCGCCTGGAGCGCCGATAGCCGCAGCATACTTTTTCTGGCGCCCGAAGAACAAAGTGCGCTGCGGCTCTGGGCCTCCCCGTTGGACGGAGGACCGGCCGCGCTGATTCCCGAATTCAGGGACTCGGGGCACTGGGAAGCACGCGCCTGCGCCTTAGCCGGAAACCAGTTCCTTTACACGTTCGTGGATGGAACCATCCGGGTGCTGGGCGAATTCCCCGTCCGGCCGGCGCTCCATGCAGCCGCGTCCGTCGCAGCGGCGCCTTCGGGCTTGGATATTTCAGGTTGCGCCGCTTCCTCCGGCGGCGTCATCCTGGCCGATGCGGTAGATAGCCGGTCCAGCGTCTGGACGCTGCCAATCGACGCGGAAAGCGGAGCGGTACGCGGACCACTCGCGGTCCTCATCGGGCCGAAGCACGACAACTATTCTGCGCAATTCACCCCGGATGGCGGGTCGTTTCTCTCGGGCTTTCAGCAAACCGCCTTCTTGCAGGATTACCGTACCGGGGTGCGGAAATCATTGCCGGGAGCCATCAATCTCAGTTCCGATGGCCTCTTTGTCCTTCAAGTAAGCGAACCAGCGGCGGGCACAACTCCCGAGATCCGGAGAGTTCTGAATCTGAAAACCGGCGAGTCGTGGGGAAGGTTGCAGGGCGGCGCCGTGAACTGGGATCTTTCGCGCGGCGGCCAGTGGATCCTGTCGGCAAGCACGGAGGCGCACCGCGCAATCGTAGCCTGGGATACCCGGACCGCCGAGCACCGCGCGATCTATACGCATCCAAACGCGAACCTTTACCTGGCCAATTTTTCGACCGACGGGCGCTGGGTGCTCTTCACCTCCGAGGAGAGCGACGGCCGGCCCCACATGTGGGCCGCGCCCTTCCGGGGATTGCAGAACGTACCGGCCGCGGAATGGGTGGATCTGGGAGAGGGCGACTATCCGCGATGGGCGCCGGCAGGGCGACGCATTTACTTCACCCAGATACACGAGGGTTTCGAGTGCATCTTCACGCGCGCCGTCGATCCGGAGACAAAGCGGCCCGCGGGTGCGGTGACGGAGATACGGCATTTCCATGGCCGGTTGACGCCGCTGAATCTGCGGCCGGGAACCTTCCGCCTCTCCGTGGCGCAGGACAAGATCGCATTCGCCCTGGGTGAGCGGACGCACCGGCTGTTGCAGTGGAAGTAAGGGGCTGTCCTCCCGGTGGTTTGGCATCCTCAGGGGCCCGATGTTGGCGCAAGCATTCGGTCGGTGAAGTACCCTTTCGCAAGATCCTGTTTGAGCCTGGGGTCCCGATCGGTTCCGACGTATTCGGCGAGGAAGTCCAGCAGAACCTGGATCTTAGGCGTCAGGCGTGGTGGGCCGGAGAAAAGTGCGCATAGGGTAATCGGCTCAGGGCTCCACTGCGGGAGGATAGGCGCCAGACCGTTGCGAACGTCTGCGCCTTTCGCCATCCACAGGGGCAGAATGGCGACGCCAAGCCCGCTAATAGCAAGCTTCAGAGCAACGGCCGGATCGCTGGTAACCACTCGGAAAACGATGTTTGGAGTCGCGATCTTTTGGCCCCGGCTCAACTTCCAGACCTCCGAGCCGATGCAGTCGTGAGTGGTCAGGTCATCCGGAGTCGCCGGGCTACCGGACGCCTGGATATAGTCTGGGCTGGCAAAAAGCCCTCGCACAGTGCCTGGATAGGGCCGCATGTGCCGCACGGAATCCTTCGGCGCCCGCAATTTGAAGAAAACGTCCACGTCTTCCCGGGGTTCCTGATCCCAACCCGCTGCGTATGGCTCGATTTCAATGCGCAGATCGGGATAGCGTCCAAGGAACTCTTTTAGCAAAGGCGCTAACAAGTCGCGGGCCATGGTGACGGGACAGGCCACCTTAACGATCCCACTTGGTCTTGAGCGGCGGTCTTCAAGCATCTGACTGCCGTGCCTGAGGATCTGCAGCGCGCGTCTGCACGACTGTAGGTATTCCTTCCCGGAGTCGGTCATTACTAGACCTCTGGGGCTTCGCCGCACAAGGAGGACGCCAAGGTGCTGTTCAAGCCGAGTCAACGCCCGGCTCACCGTAGAGGTGGGGAGCCGCAACTCCCTTGCCGCAGCCGTCAGCGTGCCCGCCTGTGCGACCGCAACAAACGTACGGACGTCATTGAGATTCATGTCCTTCATCCGCAGGGACGTCTTTTCTCGTACCCCCGCGCTTCGTTCGTTGCCAAGTGCCGCGACGAGGTTATCTCCGTGCAGCGTACCACAGTATTGCCCCGGTGCAATCCTATATTGCGCTAGAGGGTGTATCGAAAATTGGGCGAAGCATATCTACAACGATGGAGCGATGCGATGAAGATTCTGGTAACTGGCGGAACCGGAAATGTTGGAGCCGCGGTGGTTAAGGAGCTGCTCAAACGCGGTGCGAAGGTCCGAGTGCTGGCTCGCAAGCAGCCGGAAGAAGGCAAGCTGCCCGCCGGTGTAGAGGTTGCGATCGGCGATTTGCTCGATCCGGTCTCCGTACAGAAGGCGTTGGACGGAGCGGATAAGCTCTACCTGCTGAACGCCGTCGTTCCCGATGAACTAACGCAGGGCCTCATCGCCTATGGTCTGGCTAAGAGGCTGAAGCTGAAGCATATCGTTTATCACTCGGTCTTCCGCGTGGAGCACTTCAAGGATGTTCCACACTTTGCCTCGAAGCTTGCTATAGAAAACGCCCTGCGGGAGTTCGATGTCCCGTTCACAGTCATTCGTCCGAACTACTTCTTTCAGAACGACGCTACGTTGAGAGATCCGCTTACGAAAGCTGGCATCTACCCCATACCCCTCGGCCGGGTGGGCGTCTCGGCAGTCGACATCCGGGACATTGCCGAGGCCACGGCGATTACGCTGACCTCCGAGGGACACTGTGGCAAAACCTACAACCTTAACGGTCCGGAGGTGCTGAGCGGTCCCAAGATGGCGTCGATTTGGAGCGGGCTGCTGGGCAAGGAAATCCGCTATTCCGGGGACGACCTGGATGCGTTCGAGGAACAGATGAGAAGGCGGGCTCCATCTTGGTCGGCGTTCGACATCCGCATGATGTTTCAGGGATATCTCGAACGTGGCTTCGTCGCGGAGGCCGGAGACGTCCTAACCTTGACGGACCTCCTAGGGCATCCGCCTCGTGGATACCAAGGCTTTGCTAGAGAGACCGCCCTAAATTGGCAAGAGCAGTAGGTGGTAGGAAACCAGTCCGCACATTACAACAGGAGTACGAAATGTCAACTGCCTCACCAATAATCCCACCAGACGACCGCAAGCGCAATCTCACGCTGGCGCAACCCGACAGCGATCAAAACCGCCCTCACATCGGTCTGGTCGGCGATACCTACACCATCACCGTGGCGGGCGGCGAGACCGATGGACGCTTCTGCGTAATTGATATGTACATCCCTTCGGGCGGCGGGCCGCCACCGCATCGGCATGACTTCGAGGAGACCTTTATCCTACTCGAAGGTGAGATGGAGGTAACCTTCCGCGGCAAGAAGTCGATCGTGCGCGCTGGAGACACACTTAACATTCCTTCGAACGCCCCGCATCAGTTTCACAACGCTTCCACGAGGCCGGTACGCATGCTCTGTATCTGCTCTCCGGCGGGACAGGAGAAATTCTTCATGGAGGTTGGGGCGCCGGTCGCCACGCGTACGACGGCCCCGCCAAAGCTAGACGCAAGAGAGCAGGCTGCATTCATGGAAAAAGTGAAGGCGCTCGCACCCAAGTACCGCACTGAATTACTTAGAGAGGCGTAGCTGGCGACGCCTCCATCGGAAACCAGGGCCGGCAGGATTGTCTTCACGCTGCGTGCAATCTGAAGAGCAAGCGGAGGCGCTTGAGGGTTGCGTTCCATGAAGGGGAGCGTACTATCCGCGCTGGTCTCCGGCTGGGGGACGCAAGACGCACGGGCTGTTGCAGTGGCCGTAGGCGCCTCGTTCCGGGAAGCTTCTAAGGGATGGTAGTGTTCAGAAGAATTGCGACAGAATCGGATTCGCTCGCAACAGCGAGGTCGGGCCTTCGATCCGCGTTGAAATAACCCGTCGCCAGCGAAACAGGATAGCTTCCAATGGCAAAATTCACAGAGGGTAGAAATGTGCCATCGCCCTTGCCGGGCAGGATCGCGAGATTGCCGGAGCTGCCTACGGCCAGGTCGAGCGTGCCATCCAGGTCGAAGTCCCGGATCACGACGGAGACCGGACCGGGTCCCGTGCCATAATCGACGGCAGGTTGAAATGTGCCATCCCCTTTGCCAATCAGGACGGCCACGGTGGTGGATGAAAAACCATTGGCCACAGCCAGGTCCGCATAGCCGTCGCCATTGAGGTCGCCGACCGCGATACCCGCCGGAAAACCATTTGTCGTTGCATAGAATACCGGCGCCTGAAACGCACCTTTGCCGAGACCCAGGAGAATCGAGACGCCGCCGAGGCCGGTCACCGCCAAGTCCTGGACGCCGTCGCGATTGAAGTCGCCCACGGCAACGAACTGGGGCACGTTCGCCGCAGGATAATAAGCAGGCGGTTGGAATGTTCCATTGCCGTTGCCGAGAAAGATCGCGACACTATAGTTGTCGCCGCTGAGAATGGTTGTCCCCACAGCCAGGTCGAGTTTTCCATCGCCATTAAAGTCGCCGACCGCGACCTGCGTGGCGAGGCTGCCGGATAAAGGGTAGTTTACGGCTGGCTGGAAGGTTCCATCCCCGTTTCCAATCAGGATTGCGAGGTTTGGCCCATAATTGGAGGTAACCGCAAGGTCCGGCCGGCCATCGCCATTGAAATCGCCCACGGCCACATAAGCCGGAGTAGTCCCCTCAATGCCACCGTAGTTGACTGCCGGGAGAAAGGCTCCATGACCTCGGCCCAGCAGAACGGAGACGGTGCCGGTAAGGGCTACGGCCAAGTCATCGAAGCCGTCGCCGTTGAAGTCGGCCACAGCCACGCCGGTGGGCATGCTCTCGATCGGATAGCTGCGCGGCTCCGCGAAAGCGCCGCCGGCTTTACCGATCAGGATGGAAACCGAACCGGAGCCGGCATTGACGACCGCCAGATCCTGGCGGCCATCGCCGTTGAAGTCGCCCGCGGCGACCGCGGTTGGATCGCTTCCTACGCCATATCCGGCGGCGGGCTGGAAGGTCCCGTCGCCGTTGCCTAGCAGGATAGAGACCGCCTCGGAAACGCTGCCGGTCACTGCGAGATCCAGGTTTCCCTGGCCGGTAAAGCGAGCTATGGCCAAGCCGGCAGGACTGCTCCCGGCCGGATAATTCACGGCGGCTTGAAACGTTCCGTCGCCCTTGCCGAGCAGGATCGAAACATTGTTGGAACCCGCGTTGGCCACCGCCAAATCCGGCGCATTATCGCCGTTGAAATCGGCTACCGCCACGGCAGCGGGAGCAGTTCCAACCGGATAGTTGGCAGGCGCCTGGAACGTTCCGGCGCCCGTGCCCAACAGGATCGAGACGGCATTCTCCGTGACGACCGCGAGATCGGGCCTTCCATCGCCGTTGAAATCTGCCGCAGCGACTGAAACGGGGCTGGCGGCCACGCTGGTGTTCAAGGCGGCTTGAAACGTGCCATCGCCATTCCCCAGCAGAATGGAGACGGAATTTGAAAGCTTGTTGGCCACCGCAAGATCCTGTTTTCCATCGCGATTGAAATCGGCGACGGCGATAGATGCGGCCCACAGTTCCACGGGGTAATTCACGGCTGGCCGGAAAGTCCCATCGCCATTGCCGAGTAGCACGGAAACCGTATTGAATGCCTGGTTGGCGACGGCCAGATCCGCCTTGCCGTCGTGGTTGAAGTCGCCAACGGCAATGGACACCGCCGTGCCGCCAGTGGCGTAACTCACGGGCGGCTGAAAGGTTCCGTCACCGTTTCCGATCAGGATGGCGACGGCTTCGGCGGAGCTGGCTACTGCCAGATCGGGTTGGCCGTCGCCGTTGAAGTCGGCTCTGGCAACTGCCGCGGGGCCGGGAATCGCGTAGGCTTTAGGGGCGTCGAAGGCTACCTGGGCGCGCATGACGGCGGCCAGCAAGCATAAGGCGAAAAGGGACCTGACGACGATCGTCATTTTGGAACCAAGCTCTCCGTAGTATACACCCAGAGCCTCGAAATTTTTACAAATCGGGGCTTGACATGAGGCGAACAAAAAGCGAATATAGGCGAAGGAGGAACACCCATATGATTCGTGACGCCCTACTGCCGGAATTCGATCAAGAGATGGCCAGCACCCGCAAAGTCCTGGAGCGGTGCCCGGAGGATAAGTTCGCTTGGAAGCCGCATCCGAAATCCTTCAGCATGGCATCGCTGGCGACGCACATCGCCAACATGACGGGCTGGATGGTGGATACCATCGAGAGGGATTCGTTCGACGTAGCGCCCCCCGGCGCGCCGCCTTATAAGGAGGAACCCGCCGCATCGCGGGCGGAATTGCTGATGCTGTTTGATAAGAACGCTGCCGCGGCGCGCACCGCATTGGCCGGCGCCGGCGACGAGCACCTGGCGAAAACCTGGTCTCTGCTGGCGGGAGGCGAAACCCTGCTCAGCATGCCACGCATTGCGTGCATCCGCAGCTTCGTCATGAACCACACGATCCACCACCGCGCGCAACTGACCGTGTATCTACGGTTGAACGATGTGCCCGTACCGGCGATTTATGGTCCATCGGCGGACGAGCAGCAGTGAGACAGATCATTTGGCTTCGTTCTTCAGCATTGTCTTCAGCATTGGCGCATATTCCTTCTTAAGCGTAGCCAGCTTGGGCAGGTCGTTATAGACTACGTAGGGATAATCGGGATTCTTTTTGACGAATTGCTGGTGATACCCTTCGGCCGGATAGAAATGGCTGAGCGCGGTTACTTCGGTGACGATCGGTCTCTTGAATACTTGCGCATCGCTGAGTTGCTTGATGTAAGCTTCGGCGATGCGCTTCTGTTATGCGCTTCTGTTCGACATCCTTGTAGAAGATCGCGGATCGATATTGCGGGCCGCTGTCCGGGCCCTGGCGATCCTTTTGCGTAGGATCGTGTGCTACGGCAAAGAAGATCTTCAAGAGCTGGCCGTAGGTGATTTTCGCGGGGTCGTAGGTGATCTCGACCGACTCCGCATGGTGCGTGAGGCCGGTGCTGACAATCTCGTAATGAGCGGAGATGGCATCGCCGCCCGCGAATCCAGCCAGCACATGGTCCACGCCCACTAGCTGCTCGAAGATCGCTTCGACACCCCAAAAACAGCCGCCCGCGAACACGGCAGTGTCTTTGTGCTTCGGCGCGGCGCGGTCTATGTCGATGGCCGGGTCGGGCAGCATCGCGGAGGTTGCGCAGCCGGCCATCGCGGCCGCCAGCCAAAGGGGAAGAAGCGTTTTATGCACTGGGAATTCCTCCTATCTGTTGAATACGATGATACTCCCGATTTATTCCCGCGGACGCGGACTGACTATGCGGAAAATGGCAGCACTTCTTCGCTTTGCGGATCGAAGCGGATGCGCCGCCTCTCCACGTAGCTCTGATTGGCGAGCAGCGCGGCCTGCGCGGCGCGATGCCCGATGTAGACGTCCGCGTTCGGCAGTTTGCGCGAGCGGCAGCAATCCAGAAAATTGCGCACATGCTGGCCGGTGATATCTCCGGGGAAGCGCTGGATTACCGGCTCCGCGCCTTTCTCGGCGGCGCGGAACTCGTAATGGTTGCGATCGACCAGCAACCGCCC
>JBEKTJ010000175.1:0-14117 GCA_049516155.1 Bryobacteraceae bacterium | reverse complement strand
GAGCTGTCACTCGAAAAAAGTGTGGCCGGCGGAAGCGGAAACGCCGGCCACTGGGGAGCATCCTCCGGCTACGAGTGCACGCCGAACGTGGGCGAATGGACGGTTTCGAGCACCTTCCCATTGCCCAGATACATGTGCACGCCGCACGGCAGACAGGGGTCGAAACTGCGTACGGCGCGCATGATATCGATGCCCTTGAACTTATCCGGGCCATTCTCTTCGAAGATGGGCGTATTTTGTACGGCATCTTCGTACGGTCCGGGTGTGCCATAGACATCCCGCGGGTTGGCATTCCAGGGTGTCGGCGGATAGGGATGATAGTTGGCGATTTTGCCGTTCTTGATGACTACGTGATGGGAGAGCACGCCGCGTACGGCTTCGTGGAAGCCGCAGCCGATGGCCTCGTCCGGCACCTTAAACTCCGACCACGTCCGGGTACGGCCGGCATGCAGTTCTTTTAGAGCGCGCTCGGCGAAGTACAGCGCTGCCGCCGCGGAGTAGGCTTGGAAGTAAGTGCGCGCGCGGTCCCGTTCGATGCAGTTGCTCCATTTCGGGATCTTCCATTCGAACTCCACTTCCGGCAGCGATACAGTCTTCGGGAGATAGATTTTGACGCTGTGCCCGGTGGCCTTGATGTAGCCGATATCCACCAGTCCCGCCAGCGCGGTGGACCAGAAGCGGGCGATGGGGCCGCCGCCGGTATCGAGCGCCAGATAATCGCCGGTGCGCTTGTCGTACCATCGAGGCGACATGACCCAGGTATACTTGCCCGCGAAGTCGCGCTTTTGCGGCCTGGGTGTGGTGGTCTGGTTCCAGGGATGCCGCTGGTCGACCGGGTTGCCTAGCGGATCCTGCTTCACGAACGTCTCGCCATGCTCCCAATCGTCGTAGTAAGAGCTACCCAGCAGAATACGGATGTTCAGGTTGATGTCGACCAGGTCGTGAGTGACCGCCTTGCCATCGACCACTACTCCGGGAGTGACATACATGGCGCGGCCCCACTCATTCATATTCTTGTAAGTGTAGTCGCAGACGGCCGGATCGTTGAACGATCCCCAGCAGCCCAATAGGATGCGCCGGCGGCCGACCTCTTCGTATCCGGGCAGCGCGTCGTAGAAGAAGTCGAACAGGTCGTCGTGCAGGGGAACGACTTTCTTCATGAACTCGACATACTTCATCAAGCGCACGATGTAGTCCGTGAAAAGCTGCACCGTAGGCACGGTCCCAACGCCGCCGGGATACAGCGTGGACGGATGCACATGGCGGCCTTCCATGAGGCAGAACATTTCGCGTGTCATGCGGCTCATCACCAGGGCCTCGCGATAGAACGAGCCGGTGAAGGGATTCAACGCCGTCATGATATCCGAAATGTTGCGGTAGCCATGCAGATTGGAATGCGGCGCCGCGGTCTTCTGCGCCTTGGCCCAGACACTCGGGTTGGTCTCCTTGACCATCTGCTCGCAAAAATCCACACCCACCAGGTTGTCCTGAAAGATGTTGTGGTCGAACATGTACTCGGCGGCCTCTCCGAGGTTTACGATCCACTCTCCCAGGGCGGGCGGACGCACGCCGAAGGCCATATTCTGGGCGTAACAGGCGCAGGTGGCGTGGTTGTCGCCGCAGATGCCGCATATCCGGCTGGTGATGAAATGCGCATCGCGCGGGTCTTTGCCCTTCATGAAGATGCTATAGCCCCGGAAAATCGACGAAGTGCTGTGGCACTCGGCGACCTGCCGGTTCTCGAAGTCGATCTTAGTAAAGATTCCGAGACTGCCGACGATGCGGGTAATGGGGTCCCAATTCATCTCCACCAGCTTCCTCGGCTTGGTGGGAGTTTCCGTTATCGTTCCAGTTAGTGTGCTCATTGGATCGCTCCTTTTTGCCTGTTAGTAACTCCTCGGGTGATAGCCGGTAGTGAGTTCAGCGCGCGCGTGCCGCCACTTGGGCTCCTTGTTGAGGCTGGAATTGGTGAACGACCGCAGGGAAACAATTGCGCGCCCATAGACGCCGGACGCGGTGGTGGACATTCTGGCGCCGGGCGGTTCGTCCATGAACGGCATGAATTTATCGGGAAAGCCCGGCATGGTGCAGCCGATGCAGATACCGCCAACGTTGGGGCAGCCGCCGATCCCCGCCATCCATCCGCGCTTGGGCACATTGCAATTGACCACCGGTCCCCAGCAGCCTAGCTTCACGATGCACTTGGGGGAGCCATACTCCGTCGTGAAATCGCCTTGCTCGTAATAGCCGGCCCGGTCGCAGCCCTCGTGGACGGTCTTGCCGAATAGCCAGGTGGGTCGTAACTCATCGTCCAGCGGGATCATGGGAGCCAGTCCGGCTAATTGATACAAAAGATACAGAACCGTCTCCATGAAGTTATCCGGCTGAACCGGGCAGCCCGGAACGTTGACAATGGGAAGGCCCGCTTTGGACCGCCAGTCCCATCCCAGGTAATCCGCCAGCCCCATGCAGCCGGTGGGGTTGCCTTGCATGGCGTGAATGCCGCCGTAAGTCGCGCAGGTCCCGATAGCTACTACCGCGGTAGCCTTGGGCGCCAGACGGTCGATCCATTCCGTAGTCTTGATCGGCTGGCCGGTCTCTATGTCCGTTCCCATTGCCGCCCAATAGCCGTCATCCTTGATCTTTTCGTTGGGAATAGAGCCTTCCACCACCAGCACAAACGGTTCCAGCTTGCCCTCTTGCGCCTTGTAGAAATACTTCATGAAGTCGTCGCCGTTTTCGTAGGCGAGGACCGGGTTGTGCAGGTGTACTTTTGGAAGCCCCGGAATGGCTCCCAAAATAACATCCTCAATGCTGGGTTGGGTGGCGGCTGTTATGGATACGGAGTCGCCGTCGCACCCCAGTCCGGCGGTTATCCAAACGATGTGAACTTCGGGTACCGGTGACGGTCTCTGCGTCTTCTGACCGTACGGCATGGTTTCGGTCGGCATACTTGGTCCTCCTCAGTGAGACTCGACGCTGCCAAACTTATTGTAGGTTACGTCCGCAACAGACACCGTGAAATTGGTTACGGACGGTATCTCGACTGTTTGTTTAGATACTACGGGACCCACGCATCACTCCATAACCAGACAGTCCATCGAGCATTGTACGAAGAACGTTGCAAACGGCTCAATCCGCTTGAGCCTGTATTTGTGATCGGGGATTCCCCGATGGACAGGCCGGAGTCCTGTCCTACTGGGGAGCCTGGCTGGTCAACCATTGCACCGCGTGTTGCACCAATTCGCGGGCATTTTTCAGAGCTAGCTTGTCTTTGAGGTGGGCATAATAGGATTCCACGGTCTTCACGCTCAGGTGTAACTCTTCGGCGATCTGGCGCGTGCTGTGTCCTTGCCCGATGAGCCGGAAGACCTCCAGTTCCCGGTCCGTGAGATCCTCCATTATGGAGCCTTTCGAGGGACGCCCGATGAACTGGTGCATCATTCTTTGCGCCATGCGGTCGCTGACATACACTTCGCCGTCCAGGATCTGGCGTATGGCGATCAGTACCCGATCCGTGGCTTCCTGCTTCATGATGTAGCCGTTGGCGCCCGCGCGCAGGGCCCGTTCCGCATATAGAGACTCATCGTGCATCGACAGCATCAGTACCGGAATCTTGGAGTCCCTGGCGCGGATGGTCTTCAGCAATTCGATGCCATCGGGGCCATCCAGCGACACGTCCACGATGAGAATGTCGGGTTTCGCGGGAACCATCGCATCGAGCGCCGTGCGCGCATCCTCCGCCTCCCCGCAGACCATCAGGTCGGGCTCCCGGTTGATCAGTTGCGAAAGGCCCTGGCGCACGATGGGGTGGTCGTCCACCACGAAGACCCGCGTTTTTCCCAACTGGCTCATATGCCGAGCGACTGTAGCTTGCATGTAACCACCGTCCCGGCGTGTGCGGTGCGAGGCTCTATCCGCAACGTCGCGCCAATCATTTTCGCGCGGTAACTCATGATATGCAAGCCCATGCCCGTGCTGTTTCTAACATCTTCCGGCAATCCCACGCCATCGTCCCGGATGCTGAGCGACACACCGTCGCCATCCGCGCGTAGCCTGATCAGGATACTCTTTCCGCGCCCGTGCTTGATGGCGTTATTCACCGCTTCCTGCGCGATTCGATACAAGTGATTCGCGATGGTTTCGTCGTAGATCAATACAGGGCGGTCGCACTCAAAGCGGCACGCCAGGCCGAACAGATCCCGCACCTCCACAGAGTATTGGTCCAAGGCCGACATCAGCCCGCGGGCGTCGGACACGACGGGCAGGAGTCCGCGCGAGAGTTCGCGCGTCTTGTGGATCGCCTCGTTCACCAGCCTGACGATCTTGCTGGCATCCGCCGCCTCGGCATGCGACTTGTCCGCCAGCTTCCGTTCGAGCACTTTGCTCATGAAAGCAATGCCGGTAAGGTGCTGTCCCAGACCGTCGTGGAGATCCTGCCCGATGCGGTGCTCTTCCCGCGCGCTGATTTCAAGAATAGCTTTTTCCAGGCGTTTGGACTCGGTAATGTCGATGCCCGTTGCGATGATGTGCCGCACATGTCCATTGGCATCCGGCAGAACCGTCCCCGACCACGAGATCAGGCGCGGGCCGCCATCGCCAGTCAGCCAATGCCAATCGGACTCCTTAGGCACATACCCGGTTCGCAATTGCTCGAATGCATTCTTAAACCGCTCGCGGTCTTCCGCGGCCGGAAACAATTCCCAGGCATGGCGGCCTCTCACTTCGTCGAGCCGCCGCCCGGTTGTCTGCTCGCAAGCCCTGTTGAACTGCACCACACGCCCATCCAGGTCTAAAACCATAATGAGCGTGCCAACGGTATTCAGAATCGCGGAAACGAAATTGCGCTCTTGCTGCAGGGCCTCTTCGGCCTGCTTCACTTCCGTGATATCGAACGCCACGCCCTGAATGAACCACGGGTGGCCGTCGTCACTGCGAACCATCTTGGCTTCACAATGGAACCAGACCACATGGCCGTCGCGGGCGATCACCCGGTAAACCGATCGCAGCGGCTTGCCTGTGAGAAACATCTCGGCCGCTTCTTCACTCCAGCGCAGGTTATCTTCGGGATGGATGTGCCGGTACCAGCGCACAGGGTCTTCCAGCCACTCGGCCTGCGAGAACCCCAGCGCGGCTTCAATGTACGGACTGACATAGGCTTCGCCAATTCCGCGGTCCAGATAAACCAGAAACACTACGGCCGGAAGCTGTTCCACCAGGCTGCGATACCTGGCTTGCATGTTGGGTAGCTCGCGCGCGCCCACGGAGCCCCGGCCCACACCTGAACTGTCTTCTGAATCGCGAAGGAAAACGCCCGCCAGGCCTTCCAGCATGGCTTGTGCTTCGGTGAGTGAGGGCTCCGCGCCGGTCATGTTGGCTTACCCGCGCCGGCTCCGCCAGACCGGCTCCTTGTTGAGTGACTCCTGCACGAAACGCCGCAGGGCGTGGATGGCCCGGCCATAAGTCATCACCGCGCTCGATGACAGCAGCGAGCCAGGCGGCTGATTCATGAACGGCATAAACTTATCCGGGAACCCGGGCATGGTGCATCCGATGCAGATGCCGCCCACGTTCGGGCACCCGCCGATCCCGCCCATCCATCCGCGCTTTCCCACATTGCATTGCACCACAGGGCCCCAGCATCCCAGTTTCACGATGCAATGGCGCGACCCATACTCTTCGGCGAACTCCCCCTGCTCGTAGTAACCGCCGCGGTCGCAGACCTCGTGCAGCGTCTGTCCGAAAAGCCAGGTGGGGCGCAGCGCTTCATCCAGCGGGATCATCGGCGCACGGCCAGCCGCTTGATTCAGTAGATAAAGCAGCGTCTCCATGAAATTGTCGGGCTGCACCGGACATCCCGGGACGCAGACGATGGGGATGCCGGCTTTCGATCTCCATTCCCATCCCAAATAGTCGGGCAGACCCATGCAGCCCGTGGGATTTCCTTCCATGGCATGGATTCCGCCGTAAGTGGCGCACGTTCCGGCGGCGATTACAGCCCAGGCGTGCGGCGCCAGGCGGTCGATCCAATCGCAAGTCGGGATCGGCTGGCCCGTGCGTGGGTCGGTGCCCAAGGTAGCCCAGTAGCCCTCCGGTTTATTAGATTCGTCGGGGATGGAGCCTTCCATTACCAATATAAAGGGTTGCCGTTTTCCGGCGGCCGCTTCGTGAAAGGGCTTCAGGAATTCTTCGCCGTTTTCAAAGGCCAGCACCGGATTATAGAGGTTCACTTTCGGAATCCAAGGTAAGCCCCCGCGTACGATGTCTTCGATGCTGGGCTGCGTGGCGGCGGTCATGGCGATGGATTCCCCGTCGCAGCCCAGCCCGGCCGTGATCCACAAAACGTCGATTTCGCCGATCGCGTTCGCCATGGCACACCCTCTTGCGCGCCTTACCGGAGCGCGAGATCAGTTCGACATCGTGCCGATCTTAGTTCCAATCACTTCGCCCGATACGATCAATTCCACACGCCGGTTCTGCTGCCTGCCCCCGGCGGTTTTGTTCGGCGCGATCGGCCTTGTATCGCCGAATCCCGAAGCGCTCAGGCTGTCGGCCGCCAGCCCTTGTCCACTCAGGTACTCTACCACCGATTCGGCACGCTTCACCGAGAGCCTCTGGTTGAATTCCGCGCCGCCGGTGCTGTCGGTGTGCCCTTCGGCTGCCAGCTTCAGGCCGGGATGCGCGATCACGATGCCCACCAGTTTCGCCAGTTTTTCGCGCGCGGCCGGCCGCAGCGTGTACTTGCCCGTGTCGAACAACACGTCCGCCATGGTCACTACCAACCCGCGGTCCGTGTCCTTTGTCTCGAGCACCGCGTTGAGCTGCTGCAGGAGTTGCTGGCGCAGTTGCTGCTTCTCCATTTCGGCCTGTTGCCGCAAACGATCCGACTCAGCCGCTTCGCGCTGCGCTTTTTCGGCCACCGCGCGCGCGGCCTGCGCAGCCGCCGCGGACTGCGCCTGCGCCGCTTCGGCCTTGGCCTGCTGCGCCGCAGCCTTTGCCGCAGCCAACTCGGCTTCGAGCCGTCGTTTATCCGCGGCCGCCTTCTCGGCTTCCGCGTTTGCCTTCGCTATTTCGGCTTGGGCGCGGCGCGCGTCCGCCGCCTTTCGATCGGCTTCGGCCTGTTCGCGCCGCCGTTGCTCGTCGTCAGCCTGGCGCTTCGCCTCGGCCTCGCGCGCGGCCGCAGCCTCCCGCTCCTTTTGCAGCGCTTCATCCTCCTGGCGTTTGACGGCAATCGCCCGCGCATCTTCCGCCGTCTGGGCGGTCTCGCGCGCAATCATGATGGCCGGCTTCCGTTCTTTCCGTTTCAAATAACTCTCGGCCTGCTGCAACGTGGTCTGTGCCTTCGCGAACGTATCGGCTGCATACTTATCCGCGCCCGATGACTGCGCAATCTTCACCGCATTCCGCGCTTCGTAAATTTCCACGGGTATCTTCGGGTCCGGCCGCAGTTCCAGGGTGTTTGCAAGCTTCTGATATTGGCCGCGCTGCAGCAGCTCATATTTCGCATCGATTAACTCGATCTTGCCCAGCGTTTCCGGCCGGACCTCGTTCTCCATGACGATCACGTCGCTGGGCTGCGTCACCGAGAAGTAAGGTTCGGCTGTCACAATCAGCCCGAACACCTGCAGGTCGGTGGTCACCTTCAGGCTGCTCTTGCCTCCATCGAGCAACACCTCGCCCAAGTTCTTGGGGCGGCCCTCCGGCGAAACGGCCCAAAGAACGTAGGTCAGGTATTCGGCTCCAAACTGGTTTGCAGGCCCCACATCGCGGAACGAGGCGTCGATGCTGATGGCGCCCTGCCGGCTGTCCACCTTCGCCTGGCCCTTGGCTTTCGGCATCGCCGCAGTGCCCAGGAAGCCAATCTCCGTAGAACCGCTGCGATGCCGGTAATTGATCGCTTTGGTGGAGTGGGCGACGACGCTTACGCGGAAGATCGGAGGCGGGATTTCGTTCTGCTGCGCTAGTAGGGCGGCAGCGCTGATCTGAAATATTGCAAATAGAAGAGCTTTTCGCATGATTTAGGCCTTACCCTCTTTTGGTTCATCGTACTAAAGGAGCGCCGCGCCGATCAATGCAGGGGACAGGCGGGGAGGGCCGTCCTACTTATGCGGTAGAATTGGCAACCATGGCAAGCTGGCAAGCGCACACCATGAGTTTCTTCCTGCGGCACACGTTCAAGCCCCGCCTGGCGCGCGCCGAGAACGCGCAACAGGCGCGCGCCATCATGAACGGGGGTGTCTTCAAGACCCCCTCGGACGTGAAGATCGCGCCCGCCGCGCTGGGAGGCGTGCCCGGCGAATGGGTCGAATCCGTATCGTCATCGGGCAACCCGGTGCTGCTGTATCTGCATGGCGGCGGCTACTTCGCCTGTTCGGCGCGCACGCATCGGCCCTTCACCACGGCCTTCGCGCTACGTGGATTGCGCGTCTACGCTCCCGATTACCGGCTGGCCCCGGAAAACCCGTTTCCCGCCGGATTGGACGACGCCGTGGCCGCTTGGCATGCCGTGCGCGCAGTGACAACCGCAACCACTCCCATGGTCATCGGCGGCGATTCGGCGGGCGGCGGACTGGCCCTCGCCACCATGCTGAAGCTGCGCGACGAAGGCGCCGCGCTGCCCTCCGCCGCTGCTCTGTTCTCGCCGCTGACGGACCTGGTGGGTATTGGCGAATCGCGCCGCACAAACGACCGGCGTTGCGCCATGTTCTTTGGCAGCGGCCTGGCGCGCGCCACCGAGTTCTATGTGGCTACTGGCGGCGATCCACACAACCCGTGGATCTCTCCGGTGTATGCCGATCTGCGCGGGCTGCCGCCGCTGCTGATCCACGTGGGCGCGGACGAGACCCTGCGCGACGATTCCACGGAACTGGCCAAGCGCGCCCGCGCCGCTGGCGTAAGTGTGGATCTGACGGTGTGGCCGGTGGTGCCGCACGTCTGGCAAATGTTCCATCCGTTCGTGCCGGAGGGGCGTCAATCGCTCGACAAAGCCGCCACATTCTTGCGGCAGATGGCCATGCGAGGAGCGGCACATTGAACATACTCGAACTCACCGCGCTGGTCGGCCTGATTTCCGTGGCGGCAGGCTTCCTGGGAGCGCTCACCGGATTGGGTGGCGGCGTGGTGATCACCCCCGCCATGGTGCTGCTGCTGGGCATCGATCTGCACTACGCCATGGGCGCAACCTTGATCTCCGTGATCGCCACCTCGTCCGGCGCGGCGGCCGCGTACGTGCGCGAAGGCTTCTCGAACATCCGCATCGGCATGTTCCTGGAGATCGCCACCACGGTAGGCGCGGTCTGCGGCGCGTTTGCCGCGGCGAAGATCTCGCCATCGATCCTGGGAGTGCTCTTCGGCGCCGTGTTGCTGCATTCCGCCTGGATCTCGACCCGCGCCCGTCCGGCGCCGCGTCCCGGAGAGAAGGACGATCCGCTGGCCACCCGCTTGCGCTTGAACGGCAGCTTTCCCACGCCGGAGGGACCCAGATCCTACAAAGTCAGTCATGTGAAAACCGGCTTCAGTATGATGTTCGTGGCCGGTGCGGTTTCCGGCCTGTTGGGCATTGGGTCGGGCGCATTGAAAGTGGTCGCCATGGACCGCGCGATGCGCATCCCGTTCAAGGTTTCCACCACCACCAGTAACTTCATGATCGGAGTGACGGCCGCCGCCAGCGCGGGCGTCTACCTCAACCGCGGATACATCGATCCCGGACTTACCATGCCGGTGGTGCTGGGCGTGCTCGCCGGCTCGGTGCTGGGGGCGCGCCTGTTGCCCGGCGCTCCCACGATGACGCTGCGGCGGGTCTTCGGCGTGGTGGTCGGCATACTGGCCGTCGAGATGATCTATAACGCCATTGCTGGGAAACTGTAATGCAGACCCGAGCACCTCTGAGCGACCAGCGCATGGACGAGATTATCGGCGCTTTGCTGCGTTACGGCGTGATGTTGTCCGGCTCCGTGGTGGCCGCGGGCGGGATCTGGTATTTGATTCAGTACGGAACCAGCGCGCCGGGCTACCACGTCTTTCGCGGCGAGCCCGAGTACTTGCGCCACCTGCGCGGCATCGTCAGCGGCATTCCCGGCTTCCATTGCCGCCGCATGATCCAGCTCGGCTTGGTGCTGTTGATCGCCACGCCAGTGGCGCGGGTGGCGTTCTCGGTGGTGGCGTTCTTGTTACAGCGGGACCGCACGTATGTCGTCATCACGTTGATCGTGCTGGCTGTCCTGCTATTCAGTCTTACAGGGAAAATGAGCGGCTAATCCGCAGGCACGCGATCCGGCTTCGCGCCAGACCACGACCACCGCCAACCCTGCACGTACGCCGCGATGTCCTTGCGATACGTCTTACCTACCGCCAGCAACAGCATCAGCGCGATCACGATCGCCGACGCGAGCACCGTCTGCCCCACATCCAAATTATTCTTGCACCACGGCAGCCAGCGTCCATACACCAGCTCGATATGCACCCAGTAGACCAGCAGCGAAGTGGTGCCGAACTGCCGCACCCAGCTCCAGCCGGGCGCAGCGCCGTATGCCGTCCAAACGTACGCCACCGCCAGGATCAGCAAAGTCACTCCCAGTTTGATGAACACCTGCGCGGGGCTGTCCAGCCAAAACTCGGATTTCGGATAGATCGAAAACGGCAGGTTCGCGAAATAGCGCGCCGCCAAAATAAGGGCAACTCCCAAGAGTGCCGCCCACTGCATGGCCCGGTCGTACTGTTCATATTTCAGCAGGCGGATCAAGCTACCCGCGCTCATCCCAAAAGCCAGGTACGCCGCCCAAGGAAAGAAGCTGAAGAAGTTGTAGTCCGGAACGAGGTACGCCTTCACAATCCACGGCACACCCGACCAGTTCATTTGCGAGACTACCGGCGACAGGCCGGCGATCAGTAGCCCCAACGCAGCGCAGATCCGCACGCGCTGGGCCGTCGAGAACAAGGCCATCGCCGACATCAGAGCGATCCCGAAGCCCATGCAGTTGAGGATGTCCACCTTCAGCATGTTGGTCCAGGGGCTGGGCCAACTGAACAGCCAAAGCTGCAAGCGAAACAGCATGGCGATGCCGAACAGGTAACCCGCGCGCCGCAGCGTGCCCGTAATGCGGCTGCCCGGCGGAACGCCTTTGCGCTCGAAGCTGTGCATCAGGAACGCCAGCGTAATGCCGGTCAGAAACAGGAACATGGCGGGCGGCATCCCGCCGAAAAACTGGGAGAACATGTAAGCCGCGCCGCCGCGCAGATCCGGCTTCAAAAACGATTGGAAGACGTGGCCCTGCAGCATGATGATGCCAGCCACGCCGCGCAGCCAGTCCAAGAAAGTCAGCCGATTTCTGCTTCCGATCGATTCCATGCGCCTGGTCTTCGCCTGGTTTCTATCTCTGCGGGTACTCCCGCTTCACGTTCTTGGGCAGGTGCAATTTTAGTTCCGAATCGGGCAGATTCGGGTTAATCTGCATGTCCGAATACGTTGCCAATTGATAATCACCGCCCGGAAGGTAGAACTTCTGCTGCACCGGGTAACCGTTATCCGCCACACACATCTCCAGTTTCAGCAGATGCTGCAGGACCTCCTTGGACTTCGGGATCAGTTCCAGCACCTGGCATCTCTGGCCGGAGATTGTATCCGGACCCACCAACCGCAACTTGTAGGAAGCCTGCAACTCCGCGCGCGACGTGCCAAACCCGAGCAGGAAGAACTGTTCCAGCATTTCCCGAAACTTGCTCACATCGAATTCATCCACGGTCTGCATTTTCGGGTAATAAATCTCCACCGTGTGGTCCGAGAAGGCTACCATTTTCCGGTCGGGATCGGTCAGATCGATCAGCATGCGCAAGTCCCGGCGGTGCCCCCGTTTCAGTAAGACGCTTCCCGAATCCACGTTGTCGTCGTTCATCACCGCGGTATGCTGTACGCGGCGCAACTTCGCCGACATGCTATGGAAAGCGGCGCCGGCCTTGTCGATACGGTCCAGGACCGTATCCAGTTCACTGGGCGGTTTGGGCAGCGCGGGCGCGTACGTGGGCGCACTCAAGACGATTCCCAGGATGGCGATGGCGGGGCGATGCATGAGGGCGGCCGCTCAGGGCTTGGCAAACACCATGTAGCCCTTGGTCTCCCCATCCGAGTCGGCGATGGGTTCCACACGGGTCACGGCGACTTCTTTCTTGTGTGTGACGTTTCGCAGAAGGCCCGCAAGTTTTTGCGCCTGTTGGTCTTTCGACAGACCGGCCAACAACTCCGGCTCGACCCAATAGACGCTGCTGCCGTGCTCACCCGGCAGCACGGCGATGGAACTGACCAGGGGCGTGCGCGGCTGATCGCGGAACCATCCGCGCGGCGTCAGCATGATGAAGACGAGGATGATGCCGACCATCACATCGTACTGCCAACTGGCGCGCGGGTAATCCCAGAAAATGAAACGCTTCAGCACCTGAAGCTCAGTCTAACAAATGGACGCTGTAGTGCGAACGGGGGAGTTGAATGCGCTACGGCTTCACGTAAAATGCGGTACCCAGGGCGGCGCTTCCGCCCCCTTGCGTGGCGCCGAAGAGCAGTTCGCCCGGGCCGAACACCACGCCCCCGGTTGGATCGAGCCCGTCTGCGCCTGCCGTGAAACTCCACAATATGGTTTCGGCCCAAGGGTCGCCCGCAGCGGCTGGGGGCGTCAACGCGAACACTGTGCCATAATCGTTGCCGATTCCGCCTGTGCGAGTCGTGCCGAAAACCACGCCGTGGTTGCCGATGATGACGGGTGAGCTGGGTGACGCTCCGTCGCCCGATTCGGAGCCCGCAAAATTGTGAATGACGGTCTCGGTCCAAGGGCTGCCAGGCGATGCCGGCGGCTGTAGCGCAAACACCGTTCCCACACCGGCACTGCCGCCGGAAAGCGTCGTACCGTAAAGCACTCCGCCGGCGCCGCTCACCACACCGGACGAGGGTAGCTGTCCGTCCTCCGAGGCGCCGAAGTTATGAATGATTTGCTCGGTCCACGAGCCGCCCGCGGAGGCCGGCGGGGTCAGCGAGAATACCGTGCCCGCGGAAGCGGCTCCGCCCACACCGGTCGTGCCGTAAAGCACGCCGCCGCCGCCGATCGTCACGCCCGTGGGACCGCTGCCGTCAGTCGGGGCGCCAGTGAAGTTGTAGAGCACGGTTTCAGTCCACGCGCCACCCGCGGCCGCTGGCGGGGTCAGTGAATACACGGTGCCCTTATTGGACGTCCCGCCTTGGCCCGTCACGCCATAGAGCACGCCGGTTGATCCGTCGATTACCACGCTCGATGCGATGGCGCCGCCGTCGGAATCGCCAGTGAAGCTATAAAGCGTGGCCTCGGTCCAGGCGCCGCCTGACGACGACGGCGGGTTCATCGAGAATACCGTCCCTTGATTGAATGTTCCGCCGAAAGCGGTCGTGCCGTAGAGCACATTACCGGGCGCGAAGGTCAATGCCGTGCGGGGCTCCGCTTCGCTGGGAAAACTGTAAATTACCGCCTCTGTCCAAGCCGGCGTCAGGGAGAACACGGCGCCACAGCCTGGCCCGAACGTGGCGTTCGTGCATGGGCCCGAGCCGCCGTAAGGGGTTACGCCAAAGAATGCATCGCCTAGCCCAGGTACTAAGCCCGCGCGGGGAAAGGACCCGTCGTGGGGAGCGCCCGCGAACGACCAGATCGTTTTTTCGGTCGGCTGCGCCGCGGTAAGTGAGGTAAAGATCAGCAGCGCTGCGAAGAGCCTTCCGCCAGTTGAGAAAGTCTGCCGGCAAGCGGCCATATTTCCTCCGGTTTTGAACAACGACGCCTATTGACCAAAAGTTATCATGCAATGCAAGACAAAGATGTTACATAAGATAGCTCTGTGTATAGGAGCGTACCGGGGCTTGCGGGGAGACGATGTGGTGCGAACGGGGGGAGTTGAACCCCCACGGAGTTTCCCCCGCCAGATCCTAAGTCTGGTGCGTCTGCCAATTCCGCCACGTTCGCTTGGGGCAGGCTTATCCCTTATTGGTTGGTTCTGATTATATAGCCCGGAAGATTCCATCAGATAGACCGGCCCGGGCGCATTGAAATCAGATTAAATTGAAAACGGTTTTTGCAGCCGGCTTTCTGCAGGGCCGCGAGCTGCAGGGC
>JBEKTJ010000174.1:0-14637 GCA_049516155.1 Bryobacteraceae bacterium | reverse complement strand
GAACAGCACCGCGAAAGCCACCGGTGAGCGAGTCGGGCTGACGGTCAGCAGCGCGGGAATGGTGGCGGCGACCAGAAAGTAAGTTGCCGTCATCACCCATTTCTTCGAGAAACGGTCCGCCAACGCGCCGATGGCCAGGCGCCCGGCGATGCTGGTGGCCAGGATGGTCATGGAAGCCACTCGCCACGTGGAATTCAGCAGCGCCAATCCTTCTTTTGTATGGTCCGTGAAGCCCTGGTCCAGAAAAACGAACTTCATGTGGAAGTTTACCGCGCCAATCGCGCCGATGGAGCAGAAGCTGCCGATTAAGAGCAGCCAGAACGAATAGTGCCGCAGCAGATAGCCGAAGCTGAGCGACTCCGCTTGGTTCTCGGCAGGCGGTTGGATGTCGCCATCGGGATAAAGGCGCCAGGAACATCAGCGCGCCCCACACCATCAGGGCGGTGTGAAAATTGGTTCCCTCGGTGAGCGGCTTGACAATGTATGAGCCGAGGAACCCGATGAGGCCGACGCCCACGTAAACGATCCCCATGGCTTTGCCGCGATTCCGCCGGAACCAGTGCGAAACAATGAGCTGATGCGGGATGGGTCCGGAGAGAATGTAGCCGACAGTGTAGAGGAACCACAACGCGTAATAGACGGTGAGCGAGCCGTGCATGGTCCCGAAGCCCAGGAATGCCATGCAGGTGAGCGCCGTGCCAACGAGGATAAGCTTGCGCGGGCTGAAGCGCGGCACCAGCACGGGACCGATCCACAGGGTCAGCAGCGCGGCTAGAGGAAAGCCGAAAGTGATTTGCTGCTTGGTCCAGTGGAACTCGCGCTGGAAGTAGTCGTAGAAGAACGGCATGTTGTAGTAGGGCAGGCCGACGGCGATACCGAATGTCAGGAAGGCCGCCAGCGTCACCCACCAGCCGTAGAATGTTTTGCGCATCGTGGGACAGCCTTCAGTATAGCGGGGCGCAACTTGACTGGCTGAATGCCGATGTGGCGCACGCACTCCTGCGTGCCGCGTCGGCATTCGTGCCGCGCCCGCTACCGACAGGCTTCCCCGCTCACTAGAGTTCCACGATCTCCACTTCGGTCGCTTTGGCTCGCAGAAACACGGCCTTTAACTTGGCGGTAAACTCCGCTTCCTCCTTCGCGCCGGGCATCACGATCGACATTTTGGCCACGGCGGTCTGGGCTCCCACCGGGGTTCCCGGGCCGCTCTTGAACCGTTCGGAACCGTCGAAGGAAACGTAGTTGTCCGCGCGCGAGACCAGCTCGGTGACGAAGCTCTTCAGTTCCTGCCGGTCGCCGCCGTAGCGCTCCTTCAGCTTCTCGACGATACTCACCCCGGCAGCCTGTCCTATCGGTTCTGCACCAAGTTGTTGTGCGCCGTGCGGGCGTTCTCGGCCTGGCAAATAGCAGCGCCTCGGTCCTGGTCCGGTAGATGTAGAGCTGTAGCAGTGCGCCCGCGTGCGAGTCCAGCTGGCTGTCCGGCCTCCTCAGCATAGTCTTCGAGAAAAAGCCCATCTTCGCCCATTCTCGGCTATTCGCCTGAACTCACCCGGCTGCCTGCTCCTCGCTATCCTTCGTCTGGGTCAACCGCTCGTCAAGAACCGGAATCCGGTGATGCAGGATTCCAGGAGGGCCGCTAGCGTAGTGTCCGAGAAATAACTGGACCATTCATTTTTGGCGCTTTCCTTGATCTGGGCTGCCGACGATTTGTAACCATTTTGTATTATTTAATGGAGCTTCGATGTGGTCTTCCCTCGCTTCGGCCTTTCAGGTTACGATCCCGGTGGCGCTAAGCGCCGCTGCCGGGGTGCTGGTGGTGGCCGCCCTCGGGGCGAGCCCGGTACCGGCGGTAAAGGCTGCGCGGGTCGATCCGGTGCCGGCTTTTCGCCGCGAGTGGCGGGGCCGGCATGGCTTCAGATGGGGCGCCATCGAGAACCCTCGCCAGCAGTTCGGGTATCTCGTAAACCGCCGAATTTTTGAGCGCCGCGGCATTGGTCCGGTAGCGCTCGTAATGCGCGGGCGAGAGCAATTCGGCGACAGCCTTGCCAAGCTGGGAGAAGCTGCTCACCACCATCCCGACTTGCTGTTCGACGATCCAGTCGGCATTGTAGCGTTCGTGGGCCAGCGTCCACGGATTGCGCTCGACGATCACGGGCAGCCTCATCGCCAGCGCTTCGCTGATGCTGCCGGGACCCGGCTTGCCGATGAAAAAGTCGGCCAGCCGCATGTAATAAGGGACCTCCGTGGTAAATTCCTCCACATGCACCGGCAGGCGATGGCGCATGGCGCGCAGCGTTCGGGCAGCTTCCTGATGGCGTCCGCAGAGAACGATCATTTGGACTTCGGAGCGGCCGCGATCGATGGCGCGGGCGACCTTCACGGCATCCATCGAACCTTCCCCGCCGAACGATACCAGCGCCGTCGGCAAGTCCGGCCGCAGCCCCAGACGCATGCGTTCGGCGGCGCGATCCAGTTCGCGCGGCGCGTAGAACTTCGGGTTCAGAATCATTCCGGAGGTGCGCAAAATGCGGCCTTCCGAATAGCCCAGCGCGCGCGCTTGCGCCACCGCCCGGCTGGAGCCGCAGATTACATGCTGGTCCTGCCGCTCGATCCAAAAGTGCGGCGGGTAGTCGGCGATATCGGTAAGAATCGTCACCAGCGCGGCGGCGGGACACACTTGCGCCAGCGCCTGTTTGATGGCCCGATTATAGTGGGGGATCAGCGAGACGACCATATCCGGCGGGTCCTGGCTCCAATGCCCTGCCAGCGCGCGCACCTGCGCGTCATGGAAAATGCGGATGGCCAGATGCATGGGGGGAATAAGTTGCGCTGTTCCCAGGGTCCAGCCGCGCCGCAGCATGATGTTGTAGACTTCCTGGAACGGGATGCCGGTCAGTTTGCGGATGACGTCGATGGAATAAAGAAGATCCTGGATATTGCGCGGCCGCGTTTCCCAGGGCCGCTGTTGTTCGCGGATCACGGCATCGAGAGCGGTGACCGCGGCGCGATGGCCGCCGCCCGCGTCGATATAGATGAGGTCAATCTTTGGCCGTGGCAAGTTGCACCGTACAATCCGGGCGCGGGGTGTGGGCGTGCGCCGCGACCAACGCCGGGCGGAAGGCCGTTAGAACCGGGCGGCCAATCCAGCACTGCGGCGGACTGAGATCGAAGATCCAAGCCACCGTGAGCGCCGTGTCGAACGTGTTCACCGGCGCCGCGATGCGGCCGGGTGCGACACCCGGCCCCGACAGTATCCAGGGAATCAGGATCTCCGGGAGCGAGTTCTTGCCATGGCCATGCGCCGTGCCGCCGTGATCCGAAGTAACCAGGACGAACGTGGATTCACGCGCCGAAAGCGCATCGAGCATATCGAGCACTTGTCCGATGTAGCCGTCCGCGGCCTCCACCGCCCGGTAATACTCCGGGCTATACCAGCCGTGCCCGTGGCCTTCGTGGTCCACATTGTCCAGGTGGATGAACGTCAGCGCGGGACGGTTCTCGCGCCAATAGGCGATGGCCGCCGCAGTGGTTTTGGCGGGCCCTCTTTCATGCCGCATGACGTCGGGCGCCTGCTTCTCCAACAGATCGGAAAAGCCCGCCCAATCGTGAAAGACGGCGATGGTGCTGGCGGGGTAATCGGCGCGCAGGATACCGAAGATGGTCGGGAACTTGCCGTCCGCGCCGCGGCAGACGGGCTGAAACTCAACCATGTGGCGCAGCCAGCCGTTGGAGGTGATGCCGTGTTGCGCGGGGGAGGCGCCGTTAATCGCCGAAGCCCAGTTGGGGCTGCTGAGTGTCGGCAGCACGCCGCGGGCTTCCAGCGTCCAGGCTGAGCGGGCCATCAACTCGCGCAGGCGGGGCGCGCGCGCCGTTGAGACGCCATCGACACTGAGCCCGTCCACCCCGATGATGATGACACGCGGACCTTGCCAGGGGCCGGCAGGCGCGGCGAACATGGCTGGACACCAACCTAGCGCCAGAACAAGCCGTAGAAGTTTTGTTTTGCGGCCCATGATTACAATAATGGACCCCAATTGCTGCGATAGCGTTACGATGCGATGAAAGTTTGTTTCCATACGCCAGAATCGTGAAAATAGGCACCACGGCGGAGCTGAATGCCAATGTTTGGCACTAAAATCGCATGCGCACGATTGTGGGCAATTTGCTTATATCCTGCCTGGAGTGGTTTGGCGAGTTGGGCATTTTCTGCGCGCGCCTGGTGAAGGCAGTCATAACTCCACCGTACGAATGGCGGGAGCTGATCCGGCAATGCGACGCTCTCGGCGCACTCTCATTGCCACTGGTGTCGCTGGCTGGATCGGCTATCGGGGTGGTGCTTTCCCTCGAGTCGCGCGATAGTCTGGTCCGTTTCGGAGCGAAATCTCTTCTTCCCGCCGTCATCGTGTTCTCCATCGTTAAGGAGAGCGGCCCTGTGATCACGGGATTAGTCGTCAGCGGACGGGCCGGCGCCGGAATCGGGGCGGAACTTGGATCCATGAAAGTGACCGAACAGATCGACGCGATGGAGGCGTCGGCGGTCGATCCTTACAGATATCTCGCCGCAACTCGGGTGGTGGCGTGCATGCTGATGCTGCCGCTGCTGACGATTGCCGCGGATTTTTGCGGCATCTTCATGGGCTGGGTCGCGAATACGCTGACGGACCCCATCTCGCTGCACCTGTTCCTCGCAAGGGGCCTCAAGGACGTCGCGTTTAGCGACTATATACCGCCCATACTCAAGACGTCGCTGTTCGGCGCGATCATCGGGTTAGTGGCATGCTTCCAAGGCATGCGCACCAAAGGCGGCACCGAAGGAGTCGGACGCAGCGCGACAAGCTCCGTGGTGCTGTCATCGTTGTTTATCATTCTGGCGGATGTGGTCATGGTGCGACTTATCTTGATCTTCTGGCCAAATTCGTGAGGTGAAGGCATGCAAGCCGAAAGCCAACAAAATCCCATCGATGTCACGGACTTGCACAAATCGTTCGGCGCCCAGACCGTGCTGGACGGACTCCGGCTGGAAGCGCGCGAGGGGGAAACTGTAGCCGTAATGGGCCGTAGCGGAACCGGAAAGAGCGTGCTGCTGAAATTGCTGATCGGACTGGAGCCACCGGACTCCGGCTCGGTGTGCATTCGGGGACGTGAGATCGGAAAGCTTGGAGTGAACGAGTTGAACGAAATTCGCAAGAAGATGGGGTTTCTCTTCCAACAGGCAGCTCTCTACGATTCGATGACCATTGAACAAAACGTCATGTTTCCGATGGAGCGGCACAGCCGGATGCCTCCTGCCGACCGGAAAAAACGCGCGCGCGAACTGCTGACCGGCATGGGGATGGAAAAGGATTTCGACAAGCTGCCCTCGCAGATTTCGGGCGGCATGCAAAAGCGGGTGGGGCTGGCGCGGGCGCTAGCGTTGGATCCCGAAATTCTGCTCTTCGACGAGCCCACCGCGGGGCTCGACCCGGTCACCAGCGCGGAAATAGCAAACCTGATCGTCGATTTGAAAAAGAAGCGCCAGATGACCGCCGTGGTGGTGACGCACGACATCCGTAGCGCGAGAACATTTGCGGACCGCGCGGTGCTGATGGACAAAGGCAAGATTGTCGCAGAGGGCGGCTTCGACGAATTGCAAAAGAGTGAGGACCCGTTCGTGAGTCAATTCCTGCGGAATGGGTGTTAGGTGACGCACATGTCAAAAGCATTGCGATTGGGAATATTCATCCTGGCCACACTGTTGTGTTTTGCAGCGGGCATTTTTTGGATTGGAAACAGCCAGTTACGGTTCACGTCGACCTACCGTTTGACCGCCGATTTTCAAACCGTTGCCGGACTCGGAGCAGGGGCTGCCGTACGGGTTGGAGGGGTTCATGAAGGCACCGTTCGCCGAGTTATACTCCCCCAGCGGCCGGATCGAAAAGTCCGCGTCGAAATGGATATGCGGGACGCCTCGCGCGGAGTCGTCAAAAAGGACTCCGTGGCTTCGATCCGAACCGAGGGGCTGCTCGGAGATCAATATGTAGAGATCGCGTTCGGATCGCCGGGCGCGCCCGCCGTGAACGATGGCGATACGATCGGCGCGGAACCTCCGCTGGAAATTTCGGACCTGATCAAGAAGACGAACGGGATATTGGATTCCGCCCAAGAAACCATGCAGAGTGTGGATCAAACCGCCAGTAATCTGCAGGCGATCAGTTCGAAAGTGAACGATGGAAAGGGGAGCGTGGGAGCGCTCCTCAATAATCGCGCAGTCTATCAGCATGTGAACGAAGCGGCTGCCAATCTGCAAGAGGATACCGAAGCGCTGAAGCACAACTTTCTGTTGCGCGGATTCTTCAAGAATCGGGGTTACGAGGACAGCGACGAACTGAAGCGGAATGCGATCGGGGAATTACCGGCGGCCGCCCCCAGCCAGAGCTTTACGTTTCGCGCGGCCAAGCTGTTCGACAAACCGGATAACGCCAAGCTCAAGAACAGCAAAACGCTGGATGAAGCTGGCCATTTTCTGGAACAGAATCCTTACGGTCTCGCCGTGGTGGCCTGTTTTGCGGACATGAAGGGCGACACGGATAAACAAGGCCAGCTCACGGCGGCGCGCGCGGCTGTGGTGCGGGAATACCTGGTACAGCACTTCAAATTAGGCGACACCAATCGGATCAAGACGATCGGCGAAGGCAAAGCGACGGACGCGCCGGATGGCGGTGCAATCGAGGTTCTGGTTTATCCCGGCAAGGCGTAGCGCTACCGCTTTCGGCGCCCCATCACCAGCCCCGCAAATATCGTGATCAGCGCCGCCAGCGTGGCCAGGGTGCCCACAATCAAGTAGTCTGCCTTCGAGTGCGGCGACGGCAGCACGCGGATCAGCGCCACGGCGAAGACCGCGAAGGCCAGCGTGGCGCTGCCGGTCAGGGCAACCCCACGCGGGATGCGAAACCGCCGCGACGAGGGCGTCTTAGCGGGATCGTCAGGCTTTGGGGTGGGCGCGGTCATAAACCTCCATCAGATCGGTAAGGGAAACCTGCGTGTATTTCTGCGTAGTCGAAAGGCGCGCGTGGCCCAGCAATTCCTGTATGGCGCGTAAGTCGGCGCCGTCGGCCAGCAGGTGCGTAGCGTAGGCGTGACGAAAGCCGTGCGGATGGACGGACGAGTCACCATTCACCAGTATGCCGTAGAGCTTGACGATGCCGGCGGCACCGCGTGCGGTAAGCCGTCCGCCGCTGTGGTTCAAGAATACGGCACGCTGCTGGGGCGCCGTGCCGCGCTCCGGCAGGTAGCGATCCAACGCGGCGGCGGCCTGCGATGTGAACGGCACCTGGCGCTCTTTCTTGCCTTTGCCGCGCACGCGGATCCAACGTTCGGCGCGGTCGATATCCTCCAGATTCAAGCCCACCAGTTCACTCACGCGCACGCCGCAGCCGTAGAGAAACTCGAAGATGGCGCGGTCGCGGGCCGGATGCGCGCGTTCGAACTTATCCGCGGCCACCGCGTCAATCAGTCCGTTCACCTGCTCGGCGGTCATCACATCCGGCAAGGTCTTTGGGGTTTTGGGAGTGCACACCAGCCGCGCCGGATTCATGGGGATCAGCCCCTCGCGCGATAGAAAACGGAACAGCGAGCGAACCGCGGCCAGCTTGCGCCGGATAGAAACCGCACTAAGTTGACGGCTATACAGGTCCGCCAGCCACTCGCGGATTTCGAGCACGCCGAATTGGGCCAGCGCCGGCGGGTCGCTTTCGGGCGGCGTGAAGAATTCCAGAAACTGGCGCAAGTCGCAGCCGTAGGATTCGAGCGTGTGCGGCGAGGCCTGCGCCCGCGCCAGCTCTGCGAGGTACCGTACGATTTCGCGTTCGAGTTCAGACATGCGCGTGCAGGTGTTGGTCCATGGCTTCGGCGGCCCGCCGGCAGACCTCCCCGTGGCGGGCGTGCTTGTCGTGCCGCAGCCGCTGTCGCGTGGATTCGTCAAGCTGCGGCAGCAGATCGAAAGTGATATTAGCCGGTTGATAGTTCCGCGGATCGGCGCCGGATATGTAATGGCAGAGCGAACCCAGCGCGGTCTCCCGCGGGAATGCGCGGGGCTGGCCGCCGCGCGCGAGATCCACCGCGTGCAGGCCCGCCATCAGTCCTGTGGCGATCGCTTCCACATAGCCCTCCACACCGGAAATCTGTCCGGCGAAAAAGATTTCAGGCCGCGCGCGTAATTGGAGCGTGGGAGTGAGCAGCGCGGGCGCATTGATGTACGTGTTGCGATGAATCTGGCCGAAGCGCAGGAACTCCGCCCGCTCCAACCCCGGAATCATGCGCAGGATGCGGGCCTGCTCGCCAAACTTCAAGTGGTTCTGGAATCCCACCAGGTTGAAGCTATCGGCGCGCACGTTTTCCTGGCGGAGCTGCACGGCGGCCCAGGGACGGCGGCCCGTGCGCGGGTCGATCAATCCCATGGGCTTCATCGGACCGAAGCGCAGCGTGTCGCGGCCGCGGCGGGCGAGCTCTTCGATGGGCAGGCAAGCTTCGAAATAGGGCACGGCTTTATCGGGCAAATCTGTTGCGATGTGGGAAGAGACGGACTCCGCGGCCAGCAGCGCGTCCAGGAAGGCTTCGTACTGGGGACGGTCGAAGGGGCAGTTGAGATAGTCCGCGGTGCCGTCGAGCGATTTGTCGTAGCGCGAAGCGCGGAAGGCGACGGTTTGGTCCACCGAATCGGCCTCGACGATCGGGCTGATGCTGTCGTAGAAGAACAGGCGGCTGGAGCCTGTGAGGCGTGCGATTTCCTGAGCTAGCGCGTCGCTGGTCAGAGGACCGGTGGCAATGACGGTGACGCCGTTCGGCACTTCGCGGAGTTCCTCCCGCCGGATTTCGATGCGCGGATGCGCGGTGATGGCGCGGGTCACCTCCGTCGCGAACACGGCGCGGTCTACCGTGAGCGCATGGCCGCCGGGAACGCGGGCTAGCGCCGCTGCCCGCAGCACCACCGATCCCAAGCGCCGCAATTCCTGCTTCAGCAGCCAGGGTGCGGAGTCTTCCTGCTCGGACTTTAGGGAATTGCTGCATACCAGCTCCGCAAGGCGATCCGTCTGGTGCGCCGCCGTCTGGCGTACCGGGCGCATTTCGTGGATTACAGCCGCAAGTCCGGCTTCGGCGATCTGCCAGGCCGCTTCGGATCCCGCCAAACCTCCGCCGATGATGTGAATGCGCGCCGGCATTCCACCAGTGTACTGTGCCGCCGCGTCTGCGCGTCATTGTGAGGCAGCAGTTCTGATTGCCTTCGCGGAATAGGTCCGATAAAACGGTGCGAGAAAAATGTGATCCGTGCCGGCTTGTAGACGAGCGAGGCCCTGGGGCGTGCGTGCCGAGAGACCTCTGCTTAAGGCTGAGGACGCACTAGCTTTCCTGTGTCGCCGCATCGCAGCGCCCAGATGCTATTCCTTGGGCCAGATTCCCAACGCCTTTATCTTGCGATACATAGGCCGTTCGGCGGGCAGCGACTTAGTCAGCGGAATATGCCGCGCGACCACGCGCGTCTGCGGATTCAAAATCACGATCCGCTCGATCAGGTTGCGCAGCTCGCACACGTTGCCGGGCCAGTGATAATCGTGAAGAATCCGATAAGCCTCGGACGTCAGTTCCTTGGGCATGCGGCCGTAGGCGGTAGTGAATTCGCGCAGCAAATAATCCGCCAGCAGCGGGATGTCTTCGCGCCGTCGCGCAGAGGCGGCACATGGAACGGGATCACGTTCAGGCGATAGAACAGGTCTTCGCGGAAATTGCCGCGCTCGATCTCTTCCTCCAGATTCTTATTCGTCGCCGCCACCCTGAACGTAGGCGCCCGCGCCTACGGGCTCCAAACGCTGCTCTTCCAGCGCGCGCAACACTTTGGCTTGCGTACGCAGGCTCATGTCGCAAACTTCGTCCTGGAAAATCGAGCCGCCGCGCGGCTCGCTCTTGATCGGGTTTGCGCTACTTGCGCATCTATTAAAAGGGGCTATTATGGTGATTATGGAAGCTGGACTGCAGGTTGCTCTGAGCGTGAGTGTGCCGACCTTGGCGGTGCTGATTGGGATTTTGGTGAACAACTCCCGGCTAAACGATTTGCGGGCGCAGATGACCGATCTGCGCGTGCACATGGACCAGCGGTTTACCGCGGTGGACCAGCGAATCGGCGACTTGAAGGAACTGTTCGACGAAAAGCTCAAGCGCGTAGAGGACGTGATGGACGCCCGCTTGACCAGGATCGAGCAAGAACTGAAGATCCGGTAGGCACATATGCACCGAGGGCGCCTCGATCTACCAGCCGGCTGCCTGTAGCTTTCCTGTGTTGCCGGATCGCAGCGCCCACGATGTTACTCCTTGGGCCCAATCCCCAGCGTCTTCATCTTCCGATAAAGATTACTCCGCTCCAGCCCAAGCAACTCCGCGGTGCGCGTCACATTGCCGTTAGTCTCCTCCAGCTTCTTCAGAATATACTCGCGCTCCACCGCTTCCCTCACCTCCGCCAGACTGCCGAAACGATCCATGGGCCGCTCCGCCGGGCGGCGGCTTACGTTCAGCGGAATATGCCGCGCGTCCACGCGCACCTGGGGATTCAAAATCACGATCCGCTCGATCAGGTTGCGCAGCTCGCGCACGTTGCCGGGCCAGTGATAATCGTGAAGAATCCGGTAGGCCTCGGGTGTCAGTTCTTTAGGCTTGCGGCCGTAGGCGGTGGTGAATTCACGCAGGAAATAATCCGCCATCTGCGGGATGTCTTCGCGCCGGTCGCGCAGAGGCGGCACATGAAACGGGATCACGTTTAGCCGATAGAACAGATCCTCGCGGAAATTACCGCGCTCGATCTCTTCTTCCGGATTCTTATTCGTCGCCGCCGCCACGCGCACATCCACCTGCACGGAGGCCCCCGCGCCCACCGGCTCGAAGCGCTGCTCTTCCAGCGCGCGCAGCACCTTGGCTTGCGTGCGCTGGCTTATGTCGCCGACTTCGTCCAGAAAGATCGTGCCGCCATCCGCTTTCTGAAGTTTGCCCCCGACAACAGCGGATTTTGTGGACACGCTGCCGACGGGCGCGACAGGGCGCGACGAGGAAGGTGCGGAAGGCAGTGCTGCGGGAAGAATACCGAATCTCGTAACGCGGTATTCTCATAGAAGGAGCAAGCCATGGAAGTGCAGCTTACATCGGATCAAAGAGCATTCGCTCGCCGCGCCGTCGAAAGTGGGCGGTTCCAAGACGAGGAAGGCGCCGTACAAGAAGCGCTTGCGCTGTGGGAGGAACGCGAACGCCGCCGTGTGGCGTTTCTTGAGACCCTTAACGATTGTCGCGCCGCGCTTGCCCGCGGGGAAGGCCGCGTGATCACCCAGGAATCCATGCGGGAACTGGCCGCCGAAGTAAGAGAGCGCGGACGCGCCCGCCTGATTGCCGAACTGGCCCAATAAATGGCGCATCGCCTGGCGCCGCGGGCGGAGGCCGATCTTGACGACATCTGGCTTTATGTCGCAAAGGAGAGCGCCAATATGGATGTCGCTACC
Source organism: Bryobacteraceae bacterium (assembly GCA_049516155.1). GTDB lineage: Bacteria > Acidobacteriota > Terriglobia > Bryobacterales > Bryobacteraceae > Bog-159. The sequence goes on along the minus strand of JBEKTJ010000174.1, from coordinate 3,124 downwards.
CGCCTGATTGATTCGATCACCGGCCGCTTCGCTTTTCTCGCCACATTTCCGTACGTCGGACGCGCCCGTGATGAAGACTTCGGCGCTGGCTCGCGCAGCTTTGCGGTGGGTGAGTACATCGTTGTGTATTCCGTCGAAGGTGCAAACGTTCTAATTCTCAGGGTGGTACACGGCAAACGCGACCTTGACGCGTTGTTCGATCGGTACGCATGAAGCATCTAATTCATGAGGACCGGTCATTTGCCGATGGTGCTTAATACCACGGGTGCGGGCCAAAGGCCCTCGGCGCGGAACAATCGTTTGTCATTCCTTAGGCCCAATCCCCAATGTCTTCATCTTCCGATACAAGTTACTGCGCTCCAGCCCAAGTAACTCCGCGGTGCGGGTCACATTGCCGTTCGTCTCTTCCAGCTTCTTCAGAATATACTCGCGCTCGACCGCCTCCCTAACCTCCGCCAGACTGCCGAAGCGATCCATGGGCCGCTCCGCCGGGCGGCGGCTTACGTTCAGCGGAATATGCCGCCACGCGCACCTGCGGATTCAAAATCACGATCCGCTCAATCAGGTTGCGCAGCTCGCGCACGTTGCCGGGCCAGTGATAATCGTGAAGAATCCGATAAGCCTCGGGCGTCAGTTCTTTAGGCTTGCGGCCGTAGGCGGTGGTGAATTCGCGCAGGAAATAGTCGGCCAGCAGCGGGATATCTTCGCGCCGGTCGCGCAGAGGCGGCACGTGGAACGGGATCACGTTCAGCCGATAGAACAGATCTTCGCGGAAATTGCCGCGCTCAATCTCCTCTTCCAGATTTTTGTTGGTGGCCGCCACCACGCGCACATCCACCTGCACGGAGGCCCCCGCGCCCACCGGCTCGAAGCGTTGCTCCTCCAGTGCGCGCAACACCTTGGCTTGTGTACGCAGGCTCATGTCGCCGACTTCGTCCAGGAAAATAGTGCCGCCATCGGCTTTCTGAAATTTGCCGATCTTGGTTTCGTGCGCGCTGGTGAAGCTGCCCTTGATGTGCCCGAACAGCTCGCTTTCGATCAGCTCTTCGGGAATGGCCGCGCAGTTCACCTCCACAAAAAGCTCGACGGCGCCCGGTTGCGCGCGCCGTGCGGCCCCACATAGATGCGGGTAGACGTCCCGGCCCCAGGCTGAACTGTGCGGACCAAGAGCCTGCCGGGGTACAATAGTGCGTGCCGGAAATCAGCCGGTTTTTCGGGATCATGATCCGCATGTTTGCTGAGCCGGGCGCGCCACATTTCCACGCCTATTATCAGAAGGATGTGGCCGTCTTCAGTTTCGACCCGGTGGAACTGATCGCCGGTTTCCTGCCGAGGAGGCAGAGGCGGTTGGTGGAAGCGTGGGCGGAGTTGCATCAAGCCGCTCTCGCGGCCGATTGGACGGAACTACAAGCAGGGCGTAAACCTGCGCCTGTTGAGCCATTGCGGTAGGTATCGTATGAAGCACGCAATTCATGAAGTCCGGTCTTTTGAAGTCGTCGCCCCGTACACGCTTTGCGTTCACTTTGAAGACGGCACGGCACAGACCATTGATTTTCAGCCTATTCTTGCGGGCGATCTCTACGGCCCGTTACAGGATCCAGACCTATTTAATCGTGTCGACATTGATCCGGGGGCACGCACGCTGGTGTGGCCCAACGGAGCTGACTTCGACCCTGCCACGCTTCACGATTGGCCGGAATACGCGAACGACATGCGGGAGATGGCGCGGCGTTGGGCGCCTGTGAGGGCTTGAACGCGAGGCTGGTCGCGGGCGTCCACCGGGCCACTTGCGATCAGTTGGCCCGCGCTGCGGTGGCTTGATCTTATTCCATACAAACTACCACCTGCGGGTTCCTTTTTGCGCGGACGAATCTCGACGATTTACACGCTTTCGGATTAAAATCCAGACGAGGCGCCCCAAAAAGCGGCTCGGCGGCTCTTTCGCTTGAACCTGCGGACAGGCTGCCGCCTCACGACAAAACGGTAGTCACCCGGCTTTTCGATGTCGGCAGAGTACGGGGCTCGAGGCGGACGGGAGGCTGCGAGCGTCGAAGCATCGCGGTAATGTTTTCCGCAGACGAGACGGAATTGAAACGTGTATTGCTTATATTGGCGTGCATGTTCAAAACCGAAAGGAAGCGAATACTTCCCGTCACCACGAGTGGGGTCGAGGTCGGAATTTGCTGTAGAACTCGGCGGGCTACTTGGGGTCCAACATGCGTCTACAGTGTCTCGCGTCGATGAAGAAACCACGATCCAAGGGAGGAACTACTTCAAGAGTATAAGTACGTTCTCGGGCATCCCCGGCGTTGATCAGCAAACATCGTATTCACGCGTGGCCCCTGAAGGCGTGTATATCCTCGATGGTGACGATCTCGCGAAACCGAAGTACTTAGACACTCCATTTTTCCCGTGGGAGTTGGCAACTCATGGGAATCAATCGGACGGACCTCACAATCTAACTACTCAGTTATCGGCGTTGAGACCGTTGATACCCCGACGCGAACATTCAAAAACTGCTTGCGACTCACTTTCAAGAGGCACGGCAGGTCAGGACTAACCGAAGGAACACAGTATCTCGCACCAGGTATCGGGCTCGTAAGAATGGTCGCCACCGCAAGTGGAGTCCCGATGACGTTCACATTAGTCAAAACAAATAACGTTTACCCTCGATCCAGCGGATTCTCGGCAGATCCAGATCCCGGTTCGCAAGGGCTCATATTTAAATGGTGGCGATTTGGGCCATGCGGCGCAACCTCGAAGCCGGGCGCCTGACCAGAAGGCGCCCGCCTTCCCGGCCCTCTCTCTATTCCTTAGGCCCGATCCCCAGCGTCTTCATCTTCCGATACAAGTTACTGCGCTCCAGCCCAAGCAACTCCGCAGTCCGCGTCACATTGCCGCCAGTCTCTTCCAGCTTCTTCAGAATATACTCGCGCTCCACCGCCTCCCTCACCTCCGCCAGACTGCCGAAGCGGTCCATGGGCCGCTCCGCCGGGCGGCGGCTTACGTTCAGTGGAATATGCCGTGCATCCACGCGCACCTGCGGATTTAAAATCACGATCCGCTCGATCAGGTTGCGCAGCTCGCGCACATTGCCCGGCCAGTGATAATCGTGAAGAATCCG
>JBEKTJ010000173.1:0-14401 GCA_049516155.1 Bryobacteraceae bacterium | reverse complement strand
ACGTTCCCTCCGATACTGCTGGTGTGCGCGCGGTTCGTGATTTCCGGCTCCCTCATGCTAGCGGCCATCGCGCTGCGCGGAGGAGAATTGCCGCGCGGCCGCGACCTCCGTGCCGCATGCCTAAGCGGCGTGCTGGTGCTGGGGATCGGCAACGGGGCCCTGGTCTTCGCGGAACAGTGGGTGCCCAGCGGCCTGGCATGCCTGATCATTACTATCTCGCCATTCTGGCTGGTGGGTGCGGAGGCGCTGCTGCCCGGCGGCGAGCCGCTGCATCTGCCGACCGTTCTGGGCATGCTGGTGGGGCTAGGCGGCGCAGGCCTGCTGTTCGCGCCGGACATGCACACGCACACTTTTCACGCGGGCCTGCTCAGCGGGTTTCTGGTGCTGCAATTGGGCATGGCCGGGTGGGCCTTCGGATCGATTTACCAGCGGCGGCAGGCGACCCGCGCGCATCCCATCGTGGTTGGCGCGGTGCAGCAATTGGCCGCCGGCTTATCCTTTTTGCCGTTCGTTTTGCTGATCCCGGAGCACCCTATACACTGGAGTCTGCGCGGCGTGACGGCAATTCTGTACTTGGTGGTGTTCGGGTCCATAGTCGGATATAGCGCTTACATCTTCGCGATGGACCGCCTGCCGGTGGCCATTGCCTCCATTTATCCGTACGTGAATGCGGTAGTCGCGGTGACCCTGGGCTGGCTATTCTACCGCGAACCTTTTGGCGTGCGGGAGGCAGTGGCGATGGCCATCATTTTCGTTGGCGTCGCACTGGTGAAGCGATACAGCCGGCCGCTTGCCAGCTACGCGCGGGCTGCTACCGGGCCGGCTTCGGGCCAGACCCGCTGACGCCTCCCATCAGTTTGGCTCCCAGCGCGCCGCCCGCAGTACACAGGAACGTAATAATCAGGAAGAAAAACAACAGCGCAAAGACCACCACCAATGCCAGCCCGCTGGGGGTTTGCAGGATCTTGATGGCCTGTTGCACGTTAGGATCGTTGCCGTACATCTTGTGAAACTGCTCCTCGTAAAGCGAGGCGATCCCGCCTCCCCGAATTAACGGAACCAAGGTCACGGTAAAAACTACCGACGTGATGGTGGATCCGAGCAGGCCGGTAATCCAGCCCATGCGCAGGCCGCTATCGACCGTGAGGAACTGACCCGTCCGGCGGCGATAGAGGTACACCGACAGAAATCCGGCGGTGAGCCACCAGATCGCCAGGCCGGGCAGCCCCAAGGCCATCGCGGGCAGCGCGCTCAGCAGCGAAGCGACACCCGCCATCAGGAGGCCGATGCGCACTGCCGTGGTGTTATGGAAATTGACGCGCGGAGGCGCCGTTGGGGGCAGCGCGGCTATGGAGTCCGGCGGAGCGGTCGTGGCATTATCCGGTGGGCGTTCCACCGTCTCGGGCTGGACTTCTTCGCGCTGGGGTTTGCCGCACCGATGGCAGAACCGGGCGTCGGGCGGCAGTTGTGCGCCGCAAGTGCAGAATTCAGGCATGATCGGGGGCGCAAGGCCTCCTACGATCAGTTTGACGCAGGCTCTCCTAAGGAAGCAAGCGCGATGCGCGTTTCGCCGTCGTCCTCGTGGATGGCCACGAACCGTTTATACCCTTGACGGGTGAACGACAATTGCATGCATCCATTCTCTTTTTGGCTGATTAACCAGTGCGGAAGCTGGTCGCGATAAAAGTCCGTGACTCGATCGACGGAATCGGAAGTGCGGTATTCGGCGGCCGAAATGGCGAAGGCTTTGTGAACATCGCCGAAATCGAAATGAAAGCTGGCGAAGTTGCGGGAGTCGTGCACACGCGATGCGCCCGGATAGATGGGCACACCCATGTGCTTGGGGTCTAGCCGGTCGTTATCGCGTACACGTACGGTGCCGAACGGCGTTTCGACGGTAGTTACGCCAGGTTCGGCGTAGGCCGTGACGCTGACGTGGTCGGCCACGAATAGCCCCATGGCCACCAGGGCGGCAATGCCCAGGAATCCTAGCATCAGGGTCGTCAGAATGATACCGGCCAAGGCGCCGCCGCGGCGATTGTTTCGAGGCATAGCTTCTCCGTTCTGGAAAGGATACGAACCAGAGTGCCCTAAAGTTCCCGTTTGTCGCGCGTTGCTCGGGCGGCGGGAGCGCTAAGCTAAGGTCTTGGCCACGCTCTTCTCCCCCGCCCCACCCAGCCGCTGGTCCCGCTCCATGGAAGCCTGTCGCCCCACCCTGCGCTACTGCATGCAGACCGAAGTGCACGTCTACGCCTTGGCCGTGGCTGCCAGTCTCCTGTTGTCGTTCTATCCCTTCCTCAATGTGATGCTCTCTTTTTGCCGCGACGTGCTCCGCTGGCCTGCCGCCGTCGACGCCATCTACCTCGCCATGAACGACTACCTCCCAGGCGACCTGGGAGCCTTCCTTAAGCGCAACCTGCCCATGCGCGGCGCGTTTGAGCCCGTAGCCATGCTGCTGTTGCTAGTCGCCGCCAATGGCGTTTTCGAGCCGCTGGAAGTCGCCCTCAACCGCGCCTGGGGCGTCACCCGGAACCGCTCCTACCTCCGCAATCAACTGGTCAGCCTGGGCATGATCTTCCTGTGCGGAGCGCTGGCGTTGCTGTCGCTGGTCCTCACGGGCATGAACGCCCAGTGGGTGCGCAGCCTCAGCGGTTCCCGCGCCCACCTGGAACTGTGGGTGAGCCTTCTGATTTTCAAGGTCGCCGCCGTCCCTATCGGCATCCTGATACTGTTCCTGATCTATTGGATTCTGCCCAACCGCCGCATCCGCGCCGCCCGCGTGGCGCCCGTGGCGATTCTGGCTGGCTTCGTGCTGGAGGCCATGAAGTACGTGTTCCTGTCGATCTGGCCGCTCCTGCACGTCAAGCTGGAACGCGAGTACGGTGTCTTTCGCAACTCCGCGACTATCCTCATTTGGGGTTTTGCTTCCGCCATGATCGTCCTGGCCGCAGCGCATTGGGCGGCCCGTTTGGAGAGTCAAAATGAGCAACGACTACAGCAATCCATGCAACAACTCTTACAAGAAGGATTGGAAAAAGATCGCCCGCGCTAACGGACTGGCCATTCCCGATACCGCGCTGGAGCCCGTCGCGCGCACGCTCGACGCCCTGGAGGCTGATTTCCGTCCGTTGGCGCGCGCGCTCCCGCCGGACGCCGAACCGGCGGTTGCCTTCCGCGCAGTGGTGGGGGATAGCGAGTGACGCTCCTCGAATACGCCGCCGCATTGCGCCGCCGCGAAATATCGTCCGCGGAGTTGACCGCAGCCGCGCTCGATCGCATCGAGCGGCTCAACCCCTCCACCAATGCCATGCAAACCGTCATGGCCGAGTCTGCCCGCGAGCGCGCCAAACAAGCCGACGAGGAACTGGCGCGCGGCGCAGGCCATGGTCCGCTGCATGGCATTCCCATCGCGGTCAAGGACCTCCTTCGCACCGCAGGCGTGCGCACCACCGGCGGCTCCAAGCTGTTCGAGGATTATGTGCCGGACTACGACGCCACCGTCGTCGAACGGCTGCGTGCCGCCGGCGCGGTCCTGATCGGTAAGACCGGCATGCATGAGCTGGCTTACGGCATTACTTCCAGCAATCCGCACTTTGGCGCGGTCCGCAACCCGTGGGACCGCGATCGCATCCCGGGTGGCTCCAGCGGCGGATCCGGAGCAGCCGTAGCCGCCGGCATGGTTTCGATGGCCATGGGGAGCGACACGGGCGGTTCGATTCGCATCCCGGCCGCCTACTGCGGAGTCGTGGGATTGAAACCCACCTACGGCCGCGTCAGCCGTTTCGGCGCCATGCCGCTGGGTTTCACGCTCGACCACATGGGTCCGCTGACCCGCTCCGTGCGCGATGCCGCCGCCGTGCTCAACGTGATCGCCGGATACGATTCCCGCGACGAAACATCTTCCCGCCGTCCGGTAGAGAACTACGTGCCGGAGCCGGAGCCTTCCATCCGCGGCCTGCGCATCGGCTTCCCGGAGAACTTCTACTTCGAGCGCCTTGACCAGGACGTGGACGCCGCCGTGCGCGCGGCTTTCAATATCGCCGCCTCGCATGGCGCGGAAATCGTGCCGTTGCGCGTGCCGGACATCGCCGCCATCAACACCGTCGCGCGGGTCATCCTGCTGGCCGAAGCCTCCGCCCTGCTGGAGCCGTACCTGGAGCAGCGCGATCAGTTCGGCGCGGATGTGCTGGCCCTGCTCGATCAGGGCCGCCTGCTCCCTGCCACCGATTACATTAATGCGCAGCGCTTGCGGCGCACTATGCAGCGCGAGTTCGCGGGACTGTGGCCGCGCGTGGACTGTCTGTTCACGCCCACTACCCCCATTACCGCGCCGCGCATCGGCGAGACTACCGTTGCTGTCGGGAGCGAAAACGAGGATGTGCGCCTGGCCACCACCCGCCTGGTGCGCGCCATCAACCTGCTGGGCCTGCCGGCGGTGTCCATTCCGTGCGGCGCGGACCGCCGCGGCTTGCCCATCGGTTTGCAGATCGTCGGGCCGCCTTTTGCCGAAGCGGTCACCTTGCGCGTGGCGCAGGCGCTCGTCCCGGCCGAGGTCCCCGTACCCCCGTTATAATGGAGTCCCTAATGGAAATCACCCGCCGCACTCTATTGCAGGCCGGCGCCCTGCTTGCAGCAACGCCTGCCGCTGCGCGTCCCGCCCCCAGCGACCGCATTACCGTCGGCGTGATCGGCACCGGCGCGCGCGGGCAGGAGTTGATGGACGCGCTCCAGCAGCATCCGCAGGCGGAAATCGTGGCCTTGGTCGACGCCTATAAGGGGCGCCTCGACCGTGCCCAAACTCGGGTCAAAGGCGGCCGCGCACGAATCTACCCCACCCATCGCGAGTTGCTGGCGGAAAAATCCATCGATGCCGTGGTGGTCGCCATACCCGACCATCTGCACAAGGCCGTCGTGGTGGACGCATTGCGCGCGGGTAAGGATGTCTATTGCGAAAAACCATTGACCTACGCCGCTGACGAAGGCCTGGAGATCATGGCGGCCGCCGCCGCTGGTCGGCGCATCGTGCAGGTGGGCAGCCAGGGCCCCAGTTCCGACCCGGAACGTAAAGCCAAGGAAATGATCCGGTCCGGCAAGCTTGGCCGCATCACGATGATCCGCGCCGCCTACAATCGCAACACCGCGTCCGGTGCGTGGATCTATCCCATCCCGCCGGACGCAACTCCGGAGACCGTGAACTGGGCGATGTTTCAGGGCTCCGCATCCCGGCGTCCCTTCAACCTGGAACGCTTCTTCCGCTGGCGCTGCTACCAGGAGTATTCGGGCGGCATCGCCACGGATCTCTTCGTGCACCTTTGTACCGCCATCCACTTCCTGATGGACGCCAAAATGCCCGCGCGCGTAATGGCCATGGGCGAACTGTATCGCTGGAAGGAGAGCCGCGACGTGCCCGACACGCTCAATGCAATTCTTGAATATCCGGAGGGCTTCACCGTGAACCTCAGTTCGTCGTTCAATAACGAAATGAATGCCGAAGCCGGGTTCCAGGTGCTCGGCACCGAAGGCAGTATTACTATCGGCGGCGACGGTCTGGCCTTTTATCCGGAGAACGCCGTGGAGGATAACCGCTGGATCGTCGATGCCTGGCCGCAGCGGCTCGAAGACGCCTATTACAACGACTCCAAGGTGATCGCCGCCGAAGTCGAGCCGGCCAAGCGCCCCCGCAAAGATCCCGAGCATTTCAAGGATGAAGGACCCGAGCCGACAGTCGCGCACTTCGGCCATTTCTTCGATTCCGTTCGCTCCCGCGAGCCTTACTGGGAGGATGCCGCCGCCGGTCATCACGCCGCGGCTTGCGCCCACATGATCAATCAATCCGCGCAAGAGCGCCGCGTGGTCGCATGGGACTTCGCCAAAGATCTGATCGCGTAACCCCTAGTGGCGCACGAACCGCTGCGTGCCGCGTCGCCCTTTACGCAATAGTCGCCTCCTCTCCAAGAACCAGGCTGTGGTGACCACTCGTGGGGCCCGGGTTGCGGGCTTCTGCGACGGGATGAAGCTGGACCCCAGGCTCACGGTCAGCAGCATTCGCTTACCGGCATCCGCCCTCCCCATGTCGGCAGCAGAGCGGGACGCAGAGCCTTAGCTGGATCGATCGCCTGCTAGGGGTGAAGGTAGTTCACGCCCAGTCTTCGTGTATGGGCGGCGGCGACTGCGCTGGCGCTTATTGGTATTCGGTCGAATTTCTGTGATTGCCGTATGAAGTGCCCGAAGCCAAGTAACTGCGGCACCGGCTACCCGTTCTGCAAACAATGGAACTACATAGACGCCCGCCGGTGGGGCATCTGATTTTGGAGACAAACGAAATGAGAGCAACGAACTCTCTCTTTGTTGAAGCGCGGCGGCGCTGGATGGCCGCCTCGCATCTGATAACTGTGAGGCGGTCGAGCTATGCGCCCAGCCTGCCTGGGAGCGGGTTCCGCTCTCCCCTCCACTTATCAGTGGCGAGCCTATAGGCCGTTGGAGCGGCGGCTCTTACCTGGCGATTCAGGATCAATCCTCGCCCGCGCCGGCTGAGGCCGTGACATTCGCGCCGGACGGAACCAGGGCGGCAAACTGATTGTAGAGACCACGGCTTTGGACCTGGACTCCGGCGATCCGGATGCGGGCTCTCCACGGTCTATGGCATCGTGCCGCAAAACAGGGGCGCTATCACTGTGGACAGCCAGGTACGCACAGGGAGCACCCTCCGGGTCTATCTGCCTGCTCGTCCCAACCGGCGGGCCTGCCTCTCGGGACCCGCTCCGCGGGTCGGAGACAATCCTCGTCGTGGAGGATCAGGACGATGTCCGAACGCCGATCGTTCAGATTCTGCGAGCGCACGGCTATCGTGTCCTGGAGGCAGCCAACGGCTACCAGGCGCTCGACGAGGCCGCGCGCCACCCGGAGGTGTTGCACCTCATGATCACCGACGTGGTGATGCCGGGCATGCCCGGACCGGAATTGGCGCGGCGGCTGGCATCGGTTCATCCTGGGACCAGAGTCCTATTCACCTCCGGGTACTCCGAAACCCGAAACGGCCTGGAGGGTTCCGTGCCGTACATCGCGAAGCCATTCACGCCGGCCAGCTTGGTGGGAAAGGTGCGCGGCGTCTTGGCCCGCGAAATTCAGGAACCGGATAACCGATCGGCCCGATTGGAGGGCGGGCAATTCTGCCCGCAGCCGGCTTTTCAGCCGGCGCAGATTAGCCTGTCGTACATCTGTTCCGGCGCCAGGGGCCGGTGTAGTGTCCTGCGGATCGGTTACGCGCCGCGCGAGAAGTCCGTTTCCCGCACCGCCAATCCGTATGGCATTATGGATTGCATCCGCCAAGCGGCGTCGAGCCAGCTATGCAGACGTTGATTCAAGATCTGCGCTATTCCTTGCGGCAGCTCATCAAGTGTCCAGGATTCACGTTGACGGCGGTTATCTCGCTGGCCCTCGGCATTGGATCGACGACGGCGGTATTCAGCGTGATCTATGCCGCACTGATGGACCCCTATCCATTCCCAGCTGCCGACCGCATCGTGCGGATGACGGCGAGGACCAGGGCCGGCTCCGTGGAATGGATCAATTTGACTCCCCCACAGATTCAGCAACTGCGTCAGGCTCCGGTGATCGAGAACATGCTGGCGATGGATTACCACGCCATGACCATGACCGGCCTCGACCTGCCCGAGAATGTGAACGTCATCGGCCTGATCTCGAACGGCTTCGACGATTTGGGCGTGCCGCCGATGCTCGGGCGGGGGCTTTTGCGCTCGGATGCAATCGACGGACAGGATCCGCAACCGGTGGCGGTGGTGTCCTATGGTTTCTGGCGGGAGCGTCTCGGTGCGGACCCACAGGTGGTGGGGAAGACCCTGCAACTCGACCGCAAGAACTACGCAATCGTGGGCGTGGCGGCGCCGCGGTTTAAGTGGTACAGCGCGGATGTATATGTGCCGCTGAAGATGACGCAGGATCCAGGGCATTTTTGTATCGTCGATTTCCGCCTGCAGCCAGGCGTGACTAAGCGGGCGGCCAACGCCGCGCTGCAACCCTTACTGGACCAGTTTGCCAGGGAGATGCCAAAACATTTTCCGGAGCATTTCAAGGCGCAGGTTGAAGGGCTTAACGAGTGGGTTGACCGAAGCATGCGTGGAACCCTTTATCTACTCTTTGGCGCGGTGGCCTTGCTGCTGGCCATCGGGTGCGGAAACGTGTCGATTCTGCTGCTGGCGCAGGGCGCCGCGCGGCAGCATGAGTTCGCGGTGCGCGCCGCGGTGGGAGCGCACAGCCGCCGCATCGTGCGCCAGTTGCTTACCGAGTCGATGTTGTTGGCCGCGATCGGCGTGGCGCTCGGAGTGCTGGCGTCTTACGGAATCTTGGCGGGCATCAAGAGCGTGCTGCCGCGGTTTGCCTTCGCGCCGGAGGTGGTGATCGGCATCGATCTTCCGGTGCTCTTCTTCAGCGGCGGCCTGGCGTTGGCAACGGCGCTGCTATTTGGACTGTGGCCGGCGCTGCAGTTGTCGCGAACGCCGGTGGGCCAGATCATGGTGTCGAACACTCACCGGGTGGCCGGAAGCGTGCGCGGACGCAGATCCCACAATGCGCTGGTCGCCCTGCAAATTGCGCTGACGCTCGTACTGCTCGCCGGGGCGGGCTCGGCGATGAAGGGCTTCTTACGCTTGATGCACACGCCGTTGGGCTACGATCCTCACCACGTGATGTCGGTCGGGATTCCGCTGCACGAGAACTCGTACACTACGTGGGCGGCGCGCGGCGCATATTTTGAGCAACTGCGCGCGAAGGTGGCGGAAACGCCCGGTGTGACTATGGCGGCGATCTCCAGCAACGCGACGCCGCCGCGCAACGGCCGGAATTCGCGGTTTGAGATCTTGGGCCAGCCCGCGCTGGAGCAGCAGACGGCGTCGATCAATCTGATCGGCCCGGGGTACTTTGCTGCGTTACGTATTCCACTGCTCGATGGACGAATATGGAACGAAGCGGAGAATCGCAACGGCGCCCATGTCGCGGTGATCAACCGGACCTTTGCGCAGCGCTACTTCCCCAATGGCGGCGCCATCGGGCACTCGGTGAAATTGCCGGGCTTCGAAGACCGTCCGCCGACGGTTTTGTCAGCGGCAAAGATAGCCGACTCCTGGCTGCCAATCGTGGGCATCGTGGGGGATGCCAGGAACGACGGGCTGGCAAATCCTATCCAGCCAGCGGTTTTCGTGCCTTACACGCTGAATATGACGATGGGAACGCAGATTCTGGTGAGGACCCAGGCGCCGCCGCTTACCCTGCTGCACGCGGTGCGGATGCAATTGACAGCGGTGGACCCGGAGCAGCAAAGTTACAGCGCGACCGAAGATCTGGACTCCTGGATCTCGGATGGGGAGGAGTGGCAGCAGGAGCACCTGGCGGCTTGGATTTTCGGAGTATTTGGCGGCCTGGCACTGGCGCTGGCGGCGGTCGGGCTTTACAGCGTTGTCTCTTACACAGTGGCGCAGCGGACTAACGAATTTGGTATTCGAATGGCCTTGGGCGCCCAGCGCGCCCACGTACTGCGAATCGTTTTTGCCTCCACGCTGGGGAGTGTAGGGAGCGGGATTGGGGTCGGTTTGGCGCTCACGCTGAGCCTGAATACGGTCCTCGCGCAGTGGGCAAAGGGCAACTCGCGCGATCCCGTCATGCTGCTCGCAGGCGCCCTCCTGCTGACCTTCGTGTCTGGAATTGCCTGCGCAATGCCGGCGTGGCGTGCTTCCAAAGTAGATCCGATGACGGCGCTGCGCAGCGAATAGCTAAGGCGGGTAGCAGGGAACACGTTCCATCCCGGGGTCATTCGCCCCAGACCTCGCGCGCGACTTCGACGATGCGCGCGAGTTTGGCCCACTGTTCCTCTTCGGAGAGGACATTCCCTTCTTCCGTGCTGGCAAAACCGCACTGCGGACTCAGGCAGAGCTGCTGCAGGTCGATGTATTTCGCCGCGTCTCCGATGCGGCGCTCAAGCTCGGCGGCCGATTCCAGGACGCCGGACTTGGATGTAACCAAGCCAAGGACGACCGTCTTGTTCTTGGGTACAAAGCGGAGAGGCTCGAACCCGCCGGCGCGTTCGGTGTCGAATTCCATGAAGTAGCCGTTCACGCCGATCTGGTTGAACAGAATCTCAGCCACGGGTTCGTAACCGCCCTGCGCAATCCAGCTCGAACGAAAGTTGCCGCGGCACAGGTGCATGGTGATGGTCATATCTGCCGGCCGCTTGTCGATCGCGCTATTGATCATGTCCGCGTAGATTCCGGGAAGGCGGTCGGGATCGTCGCCGCGCTCGCGCAGAATTTGGCGCTGCTCGGGGTCGCAAAGGTACGCCAGATTGACTTCGTCGAGCTGAAGATAGCGGCAGCCTGCGTCCGCGAAGGCTTGCACGGCGCCCGCATAGGCCAGCCCGAGATCGCGATAGAAGTCCTCCATATCCGGGTAGACGTCGGGGCTTACAGCCCGCCGCCCGCCGCGGAAATGCAGGACGCTCGGCGAAGGGATGGTCATCTTCGGCGTTGCCCTCGTATGTTCACTGAGAAAGCGGAAGTGGTCGATCATTGGATGCGGGGTGGGATGCCCGGAGAAGCCCACCTTGCCGGTGACGCGCAACCCTTTGGCCTGGGTCTCGATACCGCCTTTGAACGCGATCCCATGATCGGCGTGGAACGATTCGACGCCGTCCAGATGTTCCAGGAAATCGAAGTGCCACATGGCACGGCGAAACTCGCCGTCGGTGGCGCTGCGCAACCCGGTCTCCGCCTGTCTGGCGATGATGTGTTCGATGGCCGTGTTTTCAGCGGCGCGCAGGTCGTCTGCCGAGATCTCGCCACGCTGACGGCGTATGCGCGTCTCCTTCAGCGACGCTGGGCGGAGCAGGCTGCCGACGTGATCGGCGCGAAAAGGAGGAATGCTGCGGGTCATAACCGTTCTCCGGGAAGAGCGAAAGGCAAGCCGGTGTAGTTCTCGGCCAAGCTGGTGGCCGCGGCGCGCGAGGTGGTTACGTGCTCCAGTTCGGCCAACTGCCGGCGATACTCGAACCCGTCGCCGCATTCCGGCCGGTGCAACAAGCAGGTCATCCACCAGGAGAAGTGTTGCGCGCGCCACACCCGGCGCAGGCAGATCTCGGAGTAGTGTGCGAGCGGTTCGGTAGCGCCGGAGCGATACCAGACTGCCATCGCGCGGGCCAGGATGCGAACGTCGGCCGCGGCGAGGTTGAGGCCTTTGGCGCCCGTCGGCGGCACGATATGAGCGGCGTCTCCGGCCAGGAACAGGCGTCCGTACTGCATCGGTTCCACGACGAAGCTGCGCATCGGCGTCACGCCCTTTTGAAGGATCGGGCCCTCATTCAGGCGGAACCCTTCACAGGTTTCGAAGCGCCGCTGCAACTCCTCCCATATACGGCTCTCCGGCCAGGCCGCAAGGTCTTCGTTGGGCCGGCACTGCAAGTAAACGCGGCTAAGTTGCGCCGTGCGCATGCTCAGCAGGGCGAAGCCTCGCTCGTGGTTCGAGTAGACCAGCTCCCGGGATGCCGGCGGCGCATCGGCCAGGATGCCCAGCCAGCCAAAAGGGTAGACCTTCTCGTAACAGCGCAGTGCCGCGGCGGGAATGGAGGCGCGGCAAAACCCGTGGGACCCGTCGCACCCGCCGATGAAATCGCACCCAATTTCCAGCGCTCGGCCGCCATGCCGCAGAGCGATGCGTGGCGAATTGCCCTCAATATCGTGGATTTCGACCTGGGTCGCGTCGAAAAAGATCTGTCCGCCCGCCTCGATTCGCGCACGGATCAAATCCTTGACCATCTCGTGCTGGCCGTACAAAGTGATGCTGCGACCGCCCGTGAGTTCGTGCATGTCGATGCGATGGCCGCGGCGATTGAACCGAAGTTCGATGCCGCGATGGACCAGTCCTTCGCGCCGCATGCGTTCGCCGACGCCCGCTTCGTTCAGCAGGTCCACGGTACCCTGCTCAAGAACGCCGGCGCGCAAGCGATCCTCGACGTGTTTGCGGGAGCGAGCCTCGACGACAATTGAATCGATGCCTTCGAGGTGGAGCAGGTGGGAGAGGATCAAGCCGGCCGGTCCGGCTCCGACGATGCCGACCTGCGTGCGAAGTTTCGTAACACCCGCCATGATTCAGAGCTTCGCTAGCTCCTCCGCGGCGATTTGAAAACCCGTGTTGGCGGCCGGAACGCCAGCGTAGAGAGCGAGCTGCAGCAGCGCCTCTTCGATCTCGCACGGTTCCAGTTCGCGCTCAAGGCCGGAGCGGACGTGCAGCCGGAACTCCTCCCAACGTCCCAGCGCGGCCATCGCGGTTAACGCCAGAAGGCGTCGCGTTCGATCGTCGAGGCCCGGCCGCTGCCAGATAGCGCCCCA
This sequence comes from Bryobacteraceae bacterium, assembly GCA_049516155.1. Taxonomy (GTDB): domain Bacteria; phylum Acidobacteriota; class Terriglobia; order Bryobacterales; family Bryobacteraceae; genus Bog-159. Next base: position 2,009 of record JBEKTJ010000173.1, on the reverse strand, counting down.
CGCGTAACTCGCGATCAGTTCCTGGAATGCGCGCGTAAAATCGGTCGTGGCGGCGATGGCGCGATCCACATGGGCATCGCCCAGAATCTTGCGCCGCTTCTCCGTTCCCGAAGCCAGAACGTCAATCGGCGCCGGCAAAAGAAACCGGAGCAGCGCGAAGGTAAAGGATCGCGGCCTCTCCACATTCGAGAGATGCGCCGCCGGCAAGCGTTCGACGGTGGCGTGCGCGATCCCCAGCGCCAACACATCCCCGTGTCCCTCCCACGGCGTCGAGACGTCGCGATCGCCGACGACGATCAGGGTGGGCGTGCGAATGGCATTCAAAATCGAGGTCTGGTTCAAGTCGCGAACTGCCGCGCAGCAGCCGGCGTATCCCGCCGGGGTGGTGGAGAGCAGAACGCGGCGAATATTCGCCACCGCCGGGGGATTCGAAGACAAACGCTCCGGCGTGAAAAACCGCTGCATCACAGCGTCCGCGACCGCCGTCATGCCATGCTCCAGGACGTTTCGCCGGCGGTTCTCCATGAGGGTCGGATCGGGAAAACGAGAACTGGTGTTGGCCAAGACCAAGTGAGTCAGGCGGTCCGGCGCATATACGGCGAGCCACTGGCCGATCATGCCTCCGAGCGAGAGCCCGCAGAATGCAAACTGTGCGATTCCGAGCGCATCCGCGATCCCGAGCGCGTCGCGCGCGAGCGCCTCGATGCTGTACTCGCCGGGCGGGGCATCGCTCGCGCCGTGCCCGCGAATGTCGTAGCGCAGTACCCGGAAATACGGCTGGAGGTCCGCCGCTTGCGCATCCCACTGGGAGTGATCGCAGCCCAGCGAATGCGAGAACATCAGCACGGGCCGGTCGTCGTTCCCGTCGATTCGGTAGTGGTGGCGTAACCCGCCGTTTTCGATCAGAGGCATCGGACCTTTTTAATCTTCCAGCAACTGCTTGCGAAACTGTTCTGCCGCTCCCAGATAATCTTCGGGGCGATCCATAGCTTCCAACTGCTCCGCGGTTAGCAGCGAAGCGATCTCGCTCTTCCGCTGGAGAATCTCGCGGAATGGATGCCCGGACTCGATGGCCTCGCGCGTGGCATCTGCCAGCAATGCCTGCGCGGTGTCACGCCCCATCCTTGCACCGACCGACATTCGGGCCTTCTCGGCGAAAATCACGCCCTGTGTTGCCCCCAGATTCGCCAACATCCGATCCGGGAATACCGCCAGCCCGTCTATAACGCCGGCCACCGCCGCCAGAGCGCTGCCAGTCGCCTCGATCAGCTCAGCCAAGGTCTGCCACTCCGCCTGCCAGCCGCCCGCCGCGCGTTCGTGTTCCTGGACCATACCTGCCAGAAATGCCGCGACCAGCCCAGGCGTCCGATTCGTGGCCGCCAGCGCGATCACACATCCGGATGGGTTCCGCTTGTTCGGCATGGCCGACGACCCTCCGCCCGCTTCCGCCGCCTCCGCTACTTCCGGTTGCATCAGCAGCGCGATATCCAGCGCGATTTTTCCTAGCGCTCCCGTATAGATTCCACAGTCAGCCGCGAGGGCTGCCAAGCGGTCGCGATGCGCATGCCAGGGCGCGTCGGACACTGGAAGGTGCAGTTCCTTGCCAAGCTGGCTGGCAAGCGCCATACCATCGGAGCCGTAGGCGGCCAGCGTCCCGGCGGCGCCGCCGAACTGGAGCCGCAGAGCCTCGCCGAATGAACCGCACAGTCTTCTCCAACTCCGATGAACCGCGCCATACCAGCCCGCCACCTTCAACCCGAACGTGATCGGTGGCGCCGGTTGCAACAGCGTACGCCCGAGCATCACGCTTCCCGCATGCCGTTCCGAAAGCGCGCGCAACGACTCTTCGAGGCGCGCGTGATCGCGGGCGAGGATGCCTTGGGCGCGCCCCAACAGCAGAACCATCGCGGTGTCGACGATGTCCTGGCTGGTGGCGCCCCAATGCACGAATCGCGCGCTCGGTTCATCGATCTCCGCCACGCGCGCCACCAGCGCGTTGACGAACGGAA
>JBEKTJ010000172.1:0-15177 GCA_049516155.1 Bryobacteraceae bacterium | reverse complement strand
ACCTGAGGGTTGAGACATTAATAAGTGCCCAGACTCACGCGCAGCACTTGCGGCGCGGAAGTGAAGTTGAGACCCCAGTCCGTCTGATCGCCATTCCAGAGGCGGATGGCTTTGAATGCGCCCCCCTGGTATGTGGCTTCTTCCACGCGCCGGAACTCGCGCCGCTTGCCTGGTGCTGAGTCGCTCGGGTGGAAATCGACGCGGCAAAAGAATCCAGCCACCAGAAATTGGTTGTCCGCAAGTTGCGCTACCAGGGCGCGGCCTATTGGTTCCGGATTTCCTTTCGGGTTATTGCCGAAGCCGAACTGAGGCACGCCGTAGGAAACCACGGCCGTCCATGGCCCGAACGTTAACGCTTGCGAATGCTCGTCCTTTTCTTCGACGGCAGTCTGCAGCTTGCCCTCGAAATTGAGGCGGGCGATCTCGCGCATCATAGGACCGATCAGCTTGTAATTCAGCGCGAATGGCGCCAGCGACTCTTCATTCAACCGCGGCGCGCCTAGAGGCGCATTCGAGAAGCCCGTGTAGTCGATGCCGAACGGCGCATAGCCGATCGCGCCACGGCCGAGCGCGGCGAAGAAGAAGCGCGCGCCTGCTGGCAAGTTGCCCGTCTCCGGGATGAACAGCGGGTTGCCCGGGCAACTATAGAGTTCCAGCGCTCTCTGGTAAATATCGGGCGCCAGCAGGTCGAGCGCCGGGGCCGCGGCCTTCCAGATCGGAATCACATTGTCGGTCGGGCCGCCGCTTTCATAGGTTGAAGGGGAGCCGGGCTTCAAGGGGTCGCGCAGCGCGGCGTTGGCATACAGGGGCAACGGATACTCGGCCTTCCCCGCGGCAGCTACCTGCCCGACAAAGTGCGCCACCGACCAGGCGTGGAAGAACTCGTCGGCATCCGCGCCAAAGGCTTCGGACCAGTTCGCGGCCGGCTTGGAGATATGCAACGCGGCCAGCAACTCAGCCGGCACAGGGCCTTCGAAAGCCCTCTGCGCCTCCGGCGAATGGTCGCGCACGCTGCCGTAAGTGCCGGCTTCGTTTTCCACCTGAACCATGATGACCGTGCGGCGCGGATCGGATACCTTCAGGTGCCGCATCAGTGCGCCGAAAGCGCGCTTGTCGGCGGCCAGCGTAGCGGCGGCATGCGGCGATGGCGAATCCACTTGCTGGCCCTTTGCGCCGATCACCCGCGGGTAGCGCTCGGGATCGCGCTTCATCCACAGCGGCATGTAGTGCTGGCTGCCATTCTTCCACGTCCCGAACCACAGCAGGACCAGCCGCACTCGGTGTTCGCGCGCCTGGCTCAACAGGGTGTCCACCGTAGCGTAGTCGAAGCGCCCCGGCTCCGGCTCGAACTGTTCCCAATAAACCGGAATCTCGACTGTGTTGGCTTGCAGATATTCGATGGCGGGCCAGACCTTGGGCAGCATGGCAGGCCATGCGCTGGAATTATTGACCTGTGCGCCGAGGATCAGGTAAGGCGCGCCATCCACCAGCAAGGCATAGCGGCCATCTTTTTGGATGATGCGGGGAATCGGCGATTGGGCGAACAGCGCGGCGGCGACGAGGAGACCGGGTAAGAATTTCATGAGACGCGACTCAATGCCACATCATAGCGCTACGCTCCTTTGAGACAGGCCGGGAGGCCTGTCCTACGATACACTGTGCCTTCGGTGCTCCTCGATCTGAGCGGAATCCAGAAACGGTACAGCGGCGTCACGGCCTTGCGCGACGGCAACCTTTGCGTGGGGCCCGGCGAAGTACATCTGCTGCTGGGCGAGAACGGCGCGGGAAAATCCACGTTGATGAAGATCGTGGCGGGCATGGAGCATCGCGATGCCGGGCGCATGTTGTGGCAAGGTCGCGAAGCCGGTTTCCGTACTCCCGCGGAGGCGTCCGCGGCCGGCATCGCGATGGTACACCAGGAATCGCTGCTGGCGCCGCACCTGACGGTCGCGGAAAACATCTTCCTGGGCCGCGAGGAGCGGCTTCCATTCGGCTGGGTCAACCGGCGGCGCATGATCGAGCAGGCGTCGCGAATGATCGAAGCGCACCACTTTCCGCTCGACGCCGGCTGGCGCGTGGGACGGCTCAGTCCGGCGGGCAAGCAATTGGTAGGTATCTGCCGCGCCATCCAGCATGGCTCCAGCCTGCTGATTTTCGATGAGCCGACCTCGTCGCTCTCGGGCGCGGAGACCGAAGAAGTTTTCCGCATCGTGCGAACCTTGCGCGCGCGGGGCATGGGCGTAATCTACATTACCCACCGGCTCGAGGAACTACGCGCCATCGGCGACCGGGTCACCATTCTGCGCGACGGCGTGACGGTCCACAGCGGGCCGCTGGCGGATGTCTCGACGGACCGCATTATTCAACACATGGTGGGCCGCGAGATGGTGTCGATTTATCAGCGGCAGCCGGTGCCGCCGGGCGCGGAACTGCTGCGCGTCGAAGGCCTCACGCGGGGGGTAGCATTTCGAGATGTTTCGTTCGGCCTGCGCGCGGGCGAGATTGTGGGGCTGGCCGGCCTGATGGGCGCCGGAAGGACCGAAACCTGCCTCGCTATTTTCGGCGTGGACCCGATCGACGCCGGAAAGGTCTTCGTAGATGGCCGCGCGGCGCGCATCGGATCGCCGCGGGAAGCGGTGGCGGCTGGGATCGCATTGGTCACCGAAGATCGCCAGAAAACCGGCTTGGCGCTGCGGTTGCCCATCGCTTACAACATCACCATGGCGAACCTTCGGGCGATCACCCGTCTAGGGGTGATCGATGGCAGCGCGCAAAACCGTGTGACGGCAGAGTACATCGCGCGCCTGCGCATCCGCGCTTCGTCCGGACGGCAGGCGGCTGGCCGTTTGAGCGGCGGCAACCAGCAGAAAGTGGCCATCGCCAAGTGGCTGTTCCGCCGCGCACGGGTGTTCCTGTTCGACGAGCCTACGCGCGGCATCGACGTGGGCGCGAAAATCGAAGTATTCGAAGTCATGGATGAACTGGCGCGCGCCGGAGCCGCCGTGCTGATGGTCAGCTCCGAGATGCAGGAGTTGTTGCAGGTGGCCGATCGCATCCTGGTGATGCGCCAGGGCCGCATTACCGGTGAACTGCCGGGACGCACGACGCAGGAGGAAATCATGCGCTTCGCCGCGCTCGAACCGGAGTGTGCGCCATGATGCAGCCAATGATGCAGCGGTTGCTGCCTTTCTTGAGCTTAGTGGTTCTGTTCGTGGCGCTGGCGATCGCCTCGCCGCATTTCCTGACCGAAACGAATTTGTCGAGCGTGGTACGGCAGACCGCGGTGATCAACGTCATGTCACTTGGCATGACCCTGATCATCATCGCCGGCGGCATCGACCTTTCGGTGGGCGCGATGCTGGCGATGTGCGGCGTGCTGGGCACCATGGCGATGCAGGGCGGAATGCCGGTGTCTGTGGGTATCTTGGTGGGGCTGTTGGCAGGGCTGTTCTGGGGATCGGTGAACGGGTTCCTGACCACGCGGCTGCGCATTGCGCCCTTTATTGTGACGCTGGGTACGCTGGGTATTATCCGCGGCTTGACCCTGATAATCACGAACGGATTACCGGTGACTCAGATTCCGCGCAGCTTTGCGTTTCTGGGCGAGGGCAACTTGTTGGGAGTGCCTTTCGTGCTGTGGGTGGTGGTGATCTGCGCGCTGGCCACGCACGTAATTCTGGAGCATACGCGCCTGGGCCGCTACGCATTCGCCATCGGCAGCAATCCGGACGCGGCGGTCTACGCGGGTGTGCCGGTGGCGTTCGACATTACCGTCATTTATGCGCTGGGCGGCCTGCTCACCGGCCTGGCAGGCATGATCGAAGCCTCGCGGCTGATGACCGGCCAGCCTTCCGCCGGCAACGGGTACGAACTGCAAGCCATCGCTGCGGTGGTGATCGGCGGCGGTAGTTTGCATGGCGGCGAGGGCAGCGTTGTCGGGACGTTGATCGGGGCGTTGATCATGGGGCTGCTTTCGAACGGCAGCGATTTGTTGGGCATATCGCCTTATTTGCAACAGGCGATAATCGGCGCCGTGATTATTCTGGCGGTGTCGGTGGATGAATTGCGGAAGCGGCGGGGCCGGGCAGAGGGGTGAGGTGGGGCTTGGTGCTTGAACGCGAAACCGCGTTCCTGATCTAACGGATTGTTTCCGACTGCCCGCCTAACTGGCCGCAGCATCGTTTTGGTGCGGCGTCCCCGGCCGGCCGCTGGGAAATACGCCGACACTGGGACCACCGCGGAGCCGACATAATCCGTAGCGCTGTTCCTCCTCCTGGAGGGCCGAGGACATGACGGGCGGCCCACACGGCCAAGTGTGGTAACGCCCGGAGGATTTTCGCCGTCAACCGCGGCTCTGAGAACAAACGGAGAGTCGTTCGCCAAATGAAAACGCGCTATCGAGCGGCGCCCAGAGGGCCTGTCTTCGATGTGGAGCCCACATCGACCTGAACACGAGTCGGCGCGCTAGTGCATTGTAATGAAAATCTTCGATTGCTTGCGGCAATACGCCGATCTCGCTGCCAGAGGGCACGATACGGCTGGTACGTATAGCGTCGAGTCCGGAAATCCTCAATGATTCTTCCATGGAGGCAGGATACCTCGAACCAGGGGAGTCCGATCAGCTCTATTTCAATACATACAGAGTTCCTGTTGATATCGGGACGATTCAGGTCGAAATGCATGTGCCAGGCGAGGGCAATGCTGAATGGGAGACAAATAGTCTTTTTGACGTCAAACCCGGTACTAGGGCCTATGCAGTTACAGACAGTTCGGGAAAGAATCAATAGACAGCTCGGGCGCGTCGGCTCCCCCACGGATGTAATGCCGGTGTTTGTTGCGGGGGCGGCAAGTCCTTGAGCCGACGCTGTCATGGTAGATCGTGTGGCCGGCAAGGCTACCGCGCGGACCGTGCGTCCTTATATGCCCTTTCACGCTTCATCGCGAACACCACTCGCCGGACCGCCGTGATATCGTCGAGCGGGTTGGCGTCCCCAGCTACCATATCCGCCTCCTTCCCCTCCGCCAACGAACCGATTCAGGTCCGCATCCAGAGCGATTTCCGCAGCCACCGACAGACTCCTTCAAGGCTGCGCGAGCAGGGCACGCACGGCGAAGCCCGACGCAATCAGAGGATCATCCTCCTTGACTAGATTTTCCGTGTTTGCCCAGGAGCCATCGGCCCGCTGGGTTCGCCGCAGGCTGTCTGCCACGTGCGTGCCAGCATCCACATGTAGCGCGCGAAACGCCTGACTGCTGGCGGCCGAGTAGTAGAAAGCCAGACCGTGAGGCCAGCGCTGGTACGCTGGACCCACGAAACCGGGAACGTCAATGTCCCGGTGATGGCCTGTCAACCAGCGTGCAGCCGCCACGACCCGTGGATCGCTTGACGGTCGGCCAATCGCGAGCAGCGCAAGAATGCCATCGGCGGTCGTGGTGCCGTAGCTGCGGAAATGCGTGCCGTCGTGTCCGGCTTTGTTGGTGTCAAATTCGGTGGTTGAGAAGAAGAAGCCGCCATCGCCATTGTCCTGGCCTCGCGGATCGTAGTTCTGACAGCGCTCCACAAACACCCGCGCGCACTCGAAAACCGAATCGGAATCCGGCACTCCGGCAGCGCGTAGCGCGTCGAGAACATGCCGCGTCATGGACAGGTCCACGTGACCCGTACCCGGTTTGGTGCGCCGTTCGCCGCCCATGCCCCACGCCCCGTACACCGAGTCCTCGCGGTCCCAGCCGTTCTGTTCCGTGAATTGTTGCACTCGCATGTATGCGACCATGGGCCGAACCTGCTCTTCCCACCTCGCCCCCCGTGCCCGGCAGAGCGCGCTCACAGCTAGAGCCGTCGCGTAATTGGGGTAGTCTGGAATGCCCGGATCATTCGCTCCTAGCGCGCCATCGGGCCGTGTGTGGTCTCGGATAAACGCGATGGCCCGGCCAACTTTCGCGCGCGGCAGCGGATAAACCCGCTCCGGCACTTCGAGTAGCGCCTCCAGCACGAACGGCGTGAGCGACTGCCCGGAGCGCAACAGGCCGTAGGTGTGGCTGTGCCAGCCGCCGTCGGCGGCCTGCTGCTGCCACAGGTATGCAGCGGCCCTGGCGACGGCTGGCTGCGGGGTCCGGACGCAACCGGTTTGCGCCAGCGGCAACAGCGCAATCCAATATCGCGCCACCATCACTTTCTGTTCGCGCTGGCGACCCGAACGGCTGGCTCGCGATCCACCATCAGCATCAGTATGGCTGCGCTGGTTACTGCCACACGGCCCGTGATGCAATGGTGCCCGGCCCAGGTACCGTCTTCATTCTGCATAGTCAAAAGTTTGGCGGTCATCTCTTGATTCCACTTGTGCCACGGCTCGCCGCCGGCGCGATGCAGGCTGTCGCTGATGTTCAGATAGGAGAAGAATTCCTCTCCGCCAACAGATCCGAAGCCGGCCACGAAGCGCGGATCGGAAAGCTCTTTCTCGATAGCATTGATCGTCGTGGCATTCTTCTTCCGGTCGGCCTCGGTGCGGCTGAGCTGTTCCATTTCCTGAGCGCGTTTGTAGAGCGGAACGCCGGCAGATGCGGCCGAGACTTCTGTGCGCGAGATGAAACCCCCAACTGCAAAGCTCCGAGCAGAGTCACGGGAGACGGTTCCGCCGGCGACGCCTCCGCCAGACGCAACACCACCTCCGGAACCGGTTCGCACAGGGCCTGCCGAAGGGCTCAAGCCCGCAGATGGCGCAGCAGTATACGCTTCCACTCTGGCCATCGCCATCGGCGTTACGGCCACGCCCTTGGCCTGGGCGGCAAACAAACTTTGCGATGCCAGTGAGGTGCCCAGGATGGGCGCCCAGCCACCGGCCACATTCCAGCTTCCATCCTTAAGCTGATTTTTCTCGATCTTCGCGACACACTTCTCCAGACTTCTGCGTACATGCAGATTGGCTTGCGCGTCGCCCATCTGGCCATCGAGTTCGGCCAGCAATTTAGACGTGAGGAACGTGTCGATGTATGGCCCCAGCTTGCGCTGGATCTGGGTACCCATCCCGTCCGTTACCGCCAGCCCTTCCGCCGGACTCTTATCCACGTGCGCCAGAATAAACCGCACAGCTCGCTGCACGGACTCGCGGTATGGACCGGCGTTTGGCGTGTTGCCGGTGTGGAGTAACGCCTCGGCGGCCACGGCGGTGTTAGCAACGTCATTGCCAGTGGATTCCAGTCTCTCCCCCTGGCGCACGTATGATGTTTCGCCGCCATCCTGCCCCCAGCCTCCGTCTTTCCCCTGCACCGATACCAGCCATTCCTCGCCTTTCGCGACCGCGATGGCGACGGGGTCATTCTTAGACGTGGCCTTCTCGCGAGAGACGGTCTCGGCACAGAAGCCTATGGCGATGGCTGCTATGCCGGTTGCAAGCACACGTGTCCTGTTCGATCTCATGATGGTCTCCTCTCCATCTTGCGTAAAAGTTATGCCAACGGCGTCTAATGATTGGACGCCGTGCTGGCCCCAAAGTGCCCGACGACTACGGAATGCCGCGATAGCAGTTTTCCTTCCACCGACAAGCGAGATTCTTTTCTAATGAGGGAAGGGAGTTACAAAGCGTGCATCTCGTGCCGCAGCGGTACCCGCAGGTACATCTGTGATTCACATTCACGGAATTGAATTGTCTAGAGACGCGAACGACGCTGTCTCGGGAGCCTAACGTAAGAACTCGTTCGTCCAGCGAGAGGCGGTCCTCATGGCCGCCGCGGTCAAACACTCCGGCGCCCTGGCGAAGTTAATGGAAGAGTTCTGGAGTTGTGGACGTGCCCCGGCATGTCAGGCCCGCTGGAGCGTCCAACATGAGCCGGAAGGCCCGCTTGCAAAACGTACTATCCGAGTCCGGCGGCGTTTGTCAATGCCGCACGTGCAAAGGCTGGTTCTGGTCCTATCGCACGGACTGTGTGCCGAAGGCTGCTGTTCTCCGCAGTGCTGGTTTGACCGAGCCAGGGAATACCCAAGGCGCGCACCCGATGTCCCGGCCGGGTCGTCGGCCGTATGGTCAACCATCGCAGGCTTGAGGATGGCGTCGATACCATCGTCGGAATGTTCGATTGCGCCGCCTGCCGGCTGCTGGAATCGGAGTACGTCCAATCGCTCGACTACCACTACCCGACGCCAAAGCCGGAAATGTCTCGCACGGCTGGAGGCTCCCCATGATCTCCCGCGGGGAAGGCCAGATCGACAGAAGTCCTGCGCGTGCTGGCCTCCGGTAGATAGAAGCGCCGTCCGCCGTCGGCGAGGAAGATACGCTCGGGAGGTTTGCCAGGCCGCGCGGATGGTGCATTTCCGCGATGTTCGGTTCACCCGCATGCCCAAATAATTCGGGATAAATATAGTAGCCCCGGTCCCGAGCCGCCTTGTCTACTTCCAGCCGCGATGCGATGCGCGTTGGCCCAAGCATCCTGACGGATGCCAGTCAGGCCGGGGCTTTTCTGAGGTAGTCCGCTGAAAAGCCACCGCTACGTGCCGCTGCCCGTAAGCGTGATGTACTGCGGACTACCCGGCACAGTGTCCGTCACCTCGATCCTGCCGCCGCGTTTTCCTGTCGCCGCGGGAGTAAATGTCACCGCGATCGAGCACGTCGCCCCGGGGGCCAGCTTGGAGGGCGAAATCGGACACGTATTGGTCTCGGCGAAATCTCCCGGATCGGCGCCCACCACGTTCACGCTGCTGACGCCGATTGGCGTACCGCTCGGGTTGCCGATGGTGATGACGTGCGGTTTGCTCTTCTTACCCACCGCCTCGCTTCCAAACGCGACGATGTTCGGGGAAACCGCAATGACCGGAAGATTGAGCAGCACCGACACCGTGTTGGAACGGAAGTTGGGCACGGCCAGATCCACGCTGCCGTCGCCATTCAGGTCCGCCGCGGCGGGCAATTGCGGATATGCGCCTGCCACGTAATCCACATTTTGCTGAAAAGTGCCGTCGCCATTGCCCAGCAGAACGGAAACGGTGCCCAGCGGGCAGGTGGAGGCTGGCTCGTAGCAACCAGTATTGGTGACCGCAAGATCTGGTATGCCATCGGCGTTAAAGTCGCCGATGGCGAGACCATAGGGGTAGCTGCCAGTCGCGTAAGTGGCCACCGGCTGGAAGGCGCCATCGCCGTTGCCGAGCAGGATCGAGACGGAATTCGTGAAACTGTCAACAAGCGCCAAATCGGGCTTGCCGTCTAAATTGAAGTCACCGCTAACCATGGAGGCGCCGGCCGATCCCGCGTCGTAGAAAACGGGTGCTTGAAAAGTGCCATCTCCGTTACCCAGATAAATCGCCGCTTGATAGTTGCCGGCGACCAGGTCAAGCTTGCCGTCCAGATTGAAATCGGCCGCGACAACCGAAACCGGGTACCAGTCACCACCCGAATAAGTTACTGGCGACGCGAAGGTCCCGTTCCCATTTCCCAACAGGACGGACATGCTGTCCGACTGCCCATTCGCAGTGGCCAAATCCAGTTTCCCGTCGTTGCGGAAATCGCCTGTGGCAATCGAGTAGGGGTTTAGACTGGTGGAAGCTGTGAGAGCTGGTTCAAAAGTGCCGTTGCTTTTGCCCAGCAATATGGAGACGCTGTTCAACCCCTCGTCCGAGATGGCCAGGTCGGGAAGACCGTCCCCGTTGAAATCGCCGACGGCAATTCCGCTAGGGCCGAAACCGGCTGCATACGCCACAGGAGTCGCGAACTTGCCTCCCCCTTCTCCCAAGAGAATCGAGACGGAGTTGCCGACGAAATCGGCGACCGCCAGATCCGGGATCTGGTCGCCATTAAAATCCACAATTGCTGCGGCGGACGGCGCGAGGCCGGCGGCTTGATTGGCCGGACCTTGAAACCAGTCTTTGCCCCCGCCGGCCAGAATCGTCACACTGTTTGCGAAGGAGTTAGACGTCACCAGATCCAGTTTGCCGTCTCCATTCATGTCGGCAGCCATCAGATCCCACGGGTAGGATCCGGTCCCATAGATCCTTCTGGCCTGGAACTTGCCGTTTCCCGTGCCGGGCAGGACGGATATGGTGTTGTCGACGGTGTCTGTGACCGCGAGGTCGAGTACGCCATTGCCGGTGAAGTCGCCGGCGGCCAAGGCGCCGGCCCCATTGCCGGCGGCATAATCGACGTGGGGTTGAAACGTGCCATCGCCATTGCCTAGCAAGACCGAGACATTGTTTGAGTCGAGGTTGGCAGTCGCCAGATCCGGTTTGCCATCGCCATTGAGGTCGGCCGCCAGCACGAATCCAGGAAACGCGCCAGCGGCGTAGGGAACGGACGCCTGGAAGGTGCCGTCACCATTTCCCAGCAGCACAAAAACGTCTTCCGCGGCCCCAGCGACAGCCAGGTCAATGTGGCCATCTCCGTTGAAGTCCGCCGCCGCCAGCCACTCCGGCTCAGGGCCGACGGGGGACGTCAACGGCGCCTGAAATGTGCCGTCGCCGTTGCCTAGCAGAATGGAAACGGACCCGCCGGTATTACTCGACACTGCAAGGTCCGGGATCTTGTCGCCATTGAAGTCAGCCGCGAGAATTGAGGGATCAACACCGCCGCTCCCCGCATAGGTCGCTTGTGGCTGAAAAGTGCCATCACCGTTGCCCAACAGAATCGAGACGGCGCCGGCCCAGCTCACCACGGCCAAGTCCAGGTTATGGTCGCCATTGAAGTCCGCGACGGCGACCGCGACGGGCTGGAAGCCGGTCGCGTAATCCACACCCGGTTGATAGGTTCCGTCCGCATTGGCGAGCAGGATCGTCACCGTATTGGATCCTTCGTTGGCCACGGCGACCCCAGGTAGGCCGCCGTTCTTGAATATGCCCACCGCCAGTCCTTCGGGCGCATCGCCTGTAGCCAGATCGACTCGGCCAAATACGTATCGCGGCGCAGCCGCGGACGTCGAACTGGCCACCGCGCGCGGCGCGGCCATGCTCGCAGGCCTTTGGTTCGCCAGGCGGGCAAGCCGCGTTGGCGCCGTTTGCGCTTGACCGAACGCCCATCCGGGCGCCAGCGCCAGTAACACGGCGGCGAACCGTCCGGTTGATTTCAAATTCGTTCCGTAAATTTTCATTGAATCCTCCAACGCGCTTTGCTAGGCAGTCCTAAGGCACTTGAAAGGCGACGTTACTTACCAGCAGGCCCGCGGTGGTCGTCACTTCCACATTGCCCGTGGTCGCGCCGGCAGGCACAGTGGCCGTGATTTCGGACGGCCCAACGACATCGAAAACCGCCGCTGTGCCATTGAATGTGACGCTGCTTGTGGCGCTCAGATGCGTGCCGAGAATCTTAACCGCGGCTCCCACCCTGCCGGAAGTTGGGACCGTCTCCACAAAGGGGCCAAGCCCCTCGGAAAGTGTGAACACGGTGCCGTCGTTGTCGGCTCCGCCTTGGTAGGTTGTGCCGTAGAAAGTTCCATTGGTGTACTGTGTCAACCCGCCGATTGGAAATGTCCCGTCAGTTATGTCGAAGCTGTGCAGGCTGGTCAACGAGCCGGCCAGAGTCATCTTGAAAATCGTGCCGTTTCCCGAGGTTCCTCCGCCGCTGGTTGTCCCGTACAGGTTCCCATCATTGGCTTCGACTAGCTTACTCTGGGGATTATCTCCGTCAAGCACTGCGAAGCTATGGATGGTTGTCAGCACGCCTTCCGGCGTAATGGTGAAAATGGTGCCATAACCGCTGGCTCCGCCGCTGGAGGTGGACCCGTAAAGGAGCCCATTGCTAGCCTGGACCAACGCGGCGTAAGGGTGGGATCCATCAGTCACGCTGAAGCTGTACAGGGTGGTCAGCACACCAGCCGGGGTGACTTTGAAAATCGTGCCAACGTTCTGCGCCCCGCCTTGATAGGTTGTCCCATAGAGATAACCATTGGTGGCCTGGATCAAGCCCGCATAGGGCGTGGCGCCCTCGGCCGCCTCGAAACTGTGCAGGCTTGTGAACACGCCGGCCGGGGTGATTTTGAAAATCGTGCCGATGCTATTGGCTCCGCCATCATAGGTGGTCCCATAGAGGTCACCATTGGTGGCCTGGATCAGCCCGGAGGAGCACAAGGCCCCGTCGGTCGAGTCGAAACTGTGCAGGCTGGTCAGGGCGCCGGCGGGCGTGATTTTGAAAATCGTCCCAACGCCGCCGGTTCCACCTTCCCAGGTTGTTCCGTATAGGTACCCGTTAGTGGCCAGTACCAGAGAACCGGCAGGAAAAGATCCATCGGTGGTATCAAAGCTGTGCAGGGTGGTCAGCGCGCCGGCCGGAGTAAGCTTGAAAATCGTTCCCATACTATTAGCTCCGCCTTCATAGGTCGTCCCGTACAAGTCCCCATTGGGCCCCTGTACGAGAGACCCAAAATAAGGGAGAAAGCCGTTGGTTACGTCGAACGTGACCAAAGTTATGGGTGTCTGCCCGAAGGCCATCGGGCAAGCGAACAGGCACGGAATGGCCAGGGCCATCAGCAGTTTGTACGCGTTGCGTTTGCCGGCAGGCGTCAATCCTGACGGCTGGAATAAATTACGAAGGTTCTTCATCTGTATTTTCCTCGTCTAATTGAAATTTCGAATGCCCGTCACACCTATTGCGGGCGCGAATGGCGAATCTCGGCGATGCTCGGCTCGCCCTCGTGTCCGAACAGTTCCGGATGGATATAATGGCCTTGATCCCGCGGCGCTTTGTCTACTTCCACCGGGATGCGATGCGCGTTGGCCCAAGCGTCCTGACGGATGCCGGTCACCTGCCAGGAAACCTTCACGCCCGGCTTGCTGGTCTTAATGATGAAGCTGCGATTGGCGATTTCCGAGGCGACCCAGGCTTGCGCGGGTTGGCCGATGGCCGTCAGTTGATACCGGAAATCGGTGTTGAGCGCTTCGAACCAACTGGGCATCGTTACGACGGCGGTGCCGCTGCCGTCGGTGACGACATTGCCATTGTAGATGTTCATCATATCCGGCGATTCGACGAAGGAGTGGTAGAGGTATTTGTTGGCAGGATCGAGCGGATGATCGATTTTGAAGGAGCCTCCGGACTTGCTGAGAGTGCCAGTGACACCTACATCTCCGATAAAGGTGCCGGCGTAGGCTTCGAGGCCGGTGCCGGCGATCGCAAGTATCCCAGTACCGGCATATGGGCCATTTCCCCCGGCGGCAAGCACGCCCGCGCCACCCGTATTGCCGCCGTTCGCCCCCGAAGCCTCGACGCCGTTTCCGCCTACCGTGGTGCTGCCGGTGCCGGGGCCGCCGTAAGCACTGACGCCGGGCCCGCCGAAGTCGTTTTCGCCGGTTCCGGTGCCGCCTAACGCATATACGCCATCGCCGCCGACAGCCGGTTCCGACGACGTACCGGCGGATGCTCCGCCGTATCCGCTTGTCCCCGTGCCGCCATCGTCGCCAGCTGAACCCCCACCGCCGTGGCCCGAGATGGCGGAATGGGCCGCCGATGTATTGGTGATCTCAAAGACCGGGTCGCTGCTGCCCGAGGCGCTGCCCATAAACGGCAGCGTGAGCGATCCCGCCGGCCCTTGCGGACCTGCCGGACCCGCCGGCCCTTGCGGACCTGCCGGACCCGCCGGCCCTTGCGGGCCAACAGATCCGTTCGACACGTCGAATACCCCTAGGGTCCCAGACCCGTTGTTCACCGTCATCCGGTAAGTGCCGGCCGCCAATCCAGCCGGCAAATTCGCGACGATTTGGCTGCTGGACGACGACACCAGGGTCAACGTGGCCGAGTCCAGCTTCACCACCGGTGCGCCGGTGGCCGTGAGACTCGCGCCGGTAATGGTGATCTGTTTGGTTGCGGAATTCACGATGGCGCTCACGATGGTAGGCGTCTGCGCGTGGGCCATGACAGCCGAGCAAATGAGCCAGGCAACGGCCGCTCCTGCATTGCGGATTGTAAGCATAGGTTCGCTATCCTCTGACTTTCTCTCTCGCGGATGCGTGCTGCTTTTCGGCGCATCATCGTTGAGGGACCTGGGCTTGAGAGATTCGGATCTGAGAGATTTGCCGGCTGAAATTCGCAATGCAAAGTTGCCGATCATAACTGCCTCCTGTTTAGCAACAAGTTGGAAGTCATAAAGCAGACGAAGCAGAAACAAGCCGGCCGTCCCCCCGGTTGGTTTCAAATTGGTTTCATAAGTTTTCATAGAATCCTCCAACTAACACACACTCTTCATTCAAAAGCTGGCGCAGCGCCGTGCGCTGCAAGGGACTCCCAGTCCGCCTCTGGCCATTCGGGCCTAAGGCTCCGTTGAGTCCCAACTCTCTGAATCCCCCGCACATTGAGGAATGCGGAAAGCGCAAGCGAAACGCCTCATCGGCCACAAACAAATACTTCGCGCCCGTAACCGCTCAGCGCATTAGGCGGCGGTGGTTCTGCTCAGAAGATAGAATTGTCGCAAGGAGAGGGCCAATAGTACGGTCGTGATAACGCTGGGAAACCGGGGCGCACGTCAGCGCTCTTGCTATTGGGCTTGAACCTTGGTGGGCGGGCGTCTTAGTTCGGCGAGAAGCGCCTGGAAACGTGGATTCTGGCGGAGGCTCTTAAGATTTTCGTCGGCCATCAAACCGTCGGCATTCTTGTATCCGCGATTGACCGCTTCCCGAAGGTACTGGAGTGCGTCGTCGGAGTGGTTTGCCGCTTCCGCCACGCAGGCGAAGTTATACCACGCCAGCCAGCGATTCGCTTGCCTTTCGAAATCGCCTCCCTTTTCAATGGCTTCTTGAAACAGCTTAGTTGCTTCGGCGTAGCGATGGCTCAAAGCCATGGCCATCCCCAGTTGCAACAGCGTATACAGCGTTTGGGGACTTCGCAGCCCCGGACTGCGAACCTGGACTTCGAATGCCTGCCGGGCGAGCTTTTCGGCTTCCGCATAGTGGCCCTCGCGGATCAGTATTTCTGCAAGAAAAGACTGCGTCCTTAGTGTCAATGGGTTTCCCGGTCCGAGCACGCGACGCCTGGCGTCAAGTGTTTCGCGTTGCAGTTTTGCCGCGTCGTGGACATGGCCTTCCCTAAGAAGCAAGTCTGCCAGATTGCTTTGCGACCCCAATGTGTCGGAGTATTCGGGTCCAAGGGTCCGCGACTGAATGGCTATCGTCTTACGCAACAGATCCTCGGAGTCCGTCAGCCGGCCTTCAAGAGCCAGAAGCCCAGCCAGGTTGAACATGGCGCGGAGTGTGTTCTGATGTTCGGGGCCTAG
>JBEKTJ010000171.1:0-14615 GCA_049516155.1 Bryobacteraceae bacterium | reverse complement strand
GTGCGCGTGAGCACGGTCCGGCCCTTGTTCCAAATGATCTGTTGGGGATACAGGAATCCGATGCGCTCCAGACCGTTGAGCACCTCCCTGGTGAAGATCGAAGCGTGCCATACGTAAGCGATCTGAAGGCTGGGCACTAATTCAAAGGCGCCGGACCAGTCGGCGCGCGTATCGCCGGAAATGGTTGTCTCGGTATGACCCTCTGTCCGGTGCTTCATGTAGGAGGATTCGGCCGGCCCACAGCCGTTGAGTCCAGCGCGGTCGCGCCACTCAGAGTCAAGTTCTATTCCGTACGGGGGATCTGTGATCATCAAGAAAGGCTTGCGATCACCCAACAGTCGCGCCACTGCCTCCGGACTGGTCGCGTCCGCGCAGAGCACCCGGTGTTGGTTCCGCCGATTGCCGGCCAGCCACAGGTCTCCCGGCCGGGACACGGGATTCTCTGGTAATGGCGGAGCGATGTCGGCTTGCTCGTCTTGATCAGGAAGGGTGAGGAGGTCCTCCAACTCGCGCGGATCGAATCCTGTAAGCGATAGATCGAAGTCCGCCTCGGCGAGTTCCTGTAGCTCCAGGGAGAGTAGCTCGTCGTCCCATTCCGCCCAAGTCACCGAGCGGTTCACCATAATGCGGAACGCCTTCACCTGAGATTCGCTCCAACCGTCGCAGACTATGACAGGGACCTCGGCCATGCCCTCCTTGATGGCACCCTTCAGACGAAGATCACCGTCGATCACCGTCCCATCGGCCTTCGCAAGAATGGGCACGACGAAGCCGTACTCGCGGATCGAGCCGCAGATGCGATCCACAACCGCATCGTTCTTGCGCGGGTTCCGGATGTAGCGCGTCAGCTTCGATACCGGCCAATAGACGATCTGAAGTTGTGACTCAATCCGCATACGATTCGGCCCTTGTGCACCATCCTCCCTTCAATAGCAATTTGGTAAATCAGTCGTCAACAGTCGAGTCTGAAAACGGAGTGCGCCAGCTTCGCCATGGAGTCACCCGCAGCATCCTTCCCTCAATAGCAATTTGGGAAATCAGTCGTCAACAGTCAATTTTGCGGGTGGTGTTCGCCAGGCGCGCCGTCAAGCTAATCGAAAGCGGAACGGGTGGAGGATTCTGAGTATCGTGAGTATTCTGATTGATGGGGTGGACTTGGGCCCGCCGGCGCGAGCCAGCTTTAGGAATGAATTCAGGCCTTCAGTACAATCCGGCGCCTCCGGGACACCCGGTCCAAACCGTTCACGCACACGCTTCAAGACGGGCCTTTCCGCTTATGCCGGGTAGTGTCCTAAAATCGCGTCAAGGGAAATTTCGAAACTGGAACGGCAATGCACCCTTATTGGCCGTAGCGGCCTGAATTGATCGAAACCGGATGACGCAAGCGAATGAAGTACGGAGCGATCAGGCGCACGCGCATAGCCACGTCATAGGCGCGAGAATCGTCGAGGCACTCGCAATCATACTCGACAATCGCGGTGGTCTGTGATGCCCCAACAGGGCGCTGGCTTACGAGATTGCGAACCGCCTGAAATCGTACCGCGCTGCCGCTCTTGGATAGGGCAAGCGGTTGTTCGCTGTAGCAGATCAAAGCATAATGCGTGCGCTTCGGCGACGCCGGGTCGCTCCTGCTCGTCACGAGGGCATCTTCCGGCAGCCTAAACGGCTCACCATCAACTCCGGTGGCTTCAGTCCAGGCCACAGTGGCGGACGGGTTAGTATCACACTGCCTAGGCGCAGAACTGATAGGGCTGAATATTGCCTGCGGTTGATCGGAAACTTGGAGCAAGCGGATGATCGAAGGCCCTATAGCGTTTCCAATGCCCCAAAGGAACATCCCGCACCCCGCGATGCGTTCCCGCTCTTTCCGTTCGATGATTTGAGCAATCGTCTGCCCCGCTTCTGTGCCGAATCGGGTCCAGCAAGAGTATCTCGGGATGTCCGTCAGCGCCATGAGTGCTGAGAGGTTGTTCATTCCTGATACTTGGATCGGCGTATTCGCCGACCCGTTTAGGGTAACAGACTTCACCGGAAATCAGTCGTCAACAGTCAATTTCGCGAGCAGAAGGAGCGTGCGGCTTCTAGGCCTTGTTCGACCGCAGCAAATCGTAGTACAAAGGTGATGCTATGTCCTCACGAATTAAAGGACTCCTCCGCGCGCTGATTGCCTTGGTCGGCTTGGCCAATATGAATGCCTATGCTCAAATGGCACAACCCCTATTAGGGGAAGACGCCACGAAGATCTCCGATCACGTCTGGGCCATCATGGGTTTCCCGAATGTCGCCATCGTGATCGGCGCGCGGGCCACGCTGGTCGTGGACACGGGCCTCGGTCCGCGCAATGGTGCGACGGTCGCGCGCGTCGCAGCTAAACTGTCAGGGAATCAAAAGCTCTTCCTTACCACGACACACTTCCATCCCGAGCACGCTGCCGGCGCAGGGGGGTTCCCGCCGAACACTATTCTCGTTCGCGACGCGGTTCAGCAACAAGAAATGGAACTGCACGGCATGCAGATGGTTGAGATGTTCAGCAGCAGATCAGCGCAGAACAAGGAGTTGCTTGCCGACGTCCAACTCCGTTCTCCCGACATCGTGTTCGACACGGACGTGAAAATCGATCTCGGAGGCGTGACCGCCCGGCTTTTGTGGTTCGGCGGAGCGCACACCAAGGGCGATGAACTGACTTTTGTCGAGCCCGATGGCACCCTTGTTTCAGGCGATGTGGTACAGAACAAAGTTGTCCCCAACATCTTCGGCGACGGAGGAACGCCATCGAGTTGGATCGCCGTTCTCGACAAGATTTCGACTCTTCCAGTGCGATACGTGCTCCCTGATCACAGCGCGCCCGGTGATGGGTCTCTGGTCTCGAAGGAACGGGCCTTTATCGACGACCTCCGGACTAGCGCTCTGCAACTCAAACAGCAGGGCGTTTCGGCTGACGACGCGGGAAAGCAACTGAGCGCGGAGTTCAAAACGAAGTATTCCGACTGGCCCAACATGAACGTGGCCGGTTTCGTCCGGAGCATTTACGCCGAGTGAGGGCGTGCGGGCCGAGGACCACGGTATTGACCGCCAACATGCTGTCCCTATGTGATATTGGCCGCCCAGGCGCCTACAGCTATGGCACCATATTCAAAACGACCGACAACGGCGCACTGACGAGTCTGTACAGCTTCGGCGGAGCTGATGGCACCTACCCTTCCAGCACGCTGGTTCAAGCTACTGATGGGAACTTCTACGGGACGACCTATGAGGGCGGGGCCAACAGCTTTGGCACGGTCTTCGAGTTCACCTCGGGCGGCGTACTTCTCCCGTTGCACAGCTTCGATTCGACGGATGGTGCCATGATCATGGGGTCGTTGGTTCAGGGCACGGATGGGAACTTTTACGGGACAGCCACAGGTGGCGGGGCCGACGGCTATGGCACAGTTTTCAGCCTGTCCACAGGCCTTGGCCCGTTCGTGAAAGCCTTGCCCGCTTACGGCAAAGTGGGAGCGGCCATCAAAATCCTGGGAACTAATCTCACAGACGCGACCAGCGTAACCTTCAACGGCATTGCTGCCGCATTCACCGTCACCTCGCCGACGCTGATCACTACAACCGTGCCTGCGGGTGCCACCAGCGGCAAGGTCCAAGTCACGACGCCCGGCGGCACACTCTCGGGTAACGTGCGATTCCTCGTGCTCAAGTAAATGCGTGTTGACGCCCAGATTCTCCGGGTGCCAACAGCAGAGCACGTGGCCGCGTCGGCTTACGCTGGATCTCCTAGCGTGGAGATGGACCAAGGTGCGAGCATCAACAAGGCGGGCCCCCTGCGCCAGTTGTGCCATATCGAGGCGATCTGACGGACCGGATTCGACCTTCTACCAGTGCGGGCTTTCGGCAAGTGATCCACGCTTCCCCAAGTACCCGCAACTCCCATTGCTCTCCTGCGCAGGTTACGAGAGAGCCTCGGGAACTGCGGCGCCGCCGCAGCCCTGATTAACTGCAATCTCCAACTGACTACGTTCTTGGCGTGAGTATTTGAGGTGTGTAATGCCGAATCAGCCTGCCTGTCGTTCACCTGCCACGTGCCGCCGTGAGGACGTAGCCTCTCCTGGGTGGTGGCTGGCAACCTGGTAAGGGATAGTAAACCGCTGGTGCGCGCAACCTGGAATATCTTGCTGCGTGCGCCCGATTCCGTTATTCGTTAGGGCCAAGGGATATAGGGCAGCGGCCCAAACACCAGAGCGACAGCGGCAATCGCTCCGAGGATGTCCATGCCCATGAGCATTCGCAGTACCAACATGGCCGCGTGAACAATGCTGCCCTTCTTCGGATCATCCGCCGCCAACCAGGATTCCGGGTCGTTTACAATGCGAAGGACATCAGCTTGCCCGTGGGTGGTGCCTATGGCCAAAGTCGCCCCATGATATTTGTCGATAGGTGCGGTGAGTCCGAGCAAATCTTCGATTACGGTCTTCTTGTGAATCATACGATGGTAATATGTATGACCTCTGCGAATAGCTCGGATTCCTAGATATGCCGCAAACGCGCCGGCCATAAAAACAAACGCAACAAAAAGATTGATCGGGCGCGCGCTATCGAGCTTCAGCAGACCCGTACCGATGGAAAGAAGTATGCTGTTTGCGACAATATAATGAATCATGCGATCGGTGTTCAGTTTGACTTCGAAGCGGTACTCGTCGATGGAGATCTGATAGAGCTTGAGTAATTGCTCTCGTGACCACTCGTTAGCCAAGGTTCTCACGTCCGATAGAATTGCAGTAGGTGTACAAACGTGGGCGTGAGGATTCGTTCACCGCGCTCCCAAAGGTTCTTGATGGCGTTGACCGGTAGGAATTCGAGTTGGGCGATGTGCTCGTGATCAAACTCGAAGGGGCCTTCGCAGGTTGCCACGAACAAGCTGATGAATTTCTTGCAACCATTGTCGTTCATTGCGGTCTTGCCGTAGTTGTGCAGATCGATCTGTCTGACACCCAGTTCCTGGAAGACACGCCGTTGCGCCGCTTCAGCATACGACTCGCCAGCGAAGAGATAACCTGCCACGGAAGACCCCCATTGTCCCGGATGGCGCCCGCGACTGGGCGAGAGTTGCTGGATAAGGAGATCATTGTGATGGTTGAAGAGGAAGACGTGCACAACGCGGAAATTGGCATGAGCTGGAAGAGCTTCGCTACGCCTGATGACGCCGCTGGGGACATCCTGTGCGTCTACCGTGTCGATGAGCATGTCCTCGCTAACGAGCATAAAAGGGGACCCTATTCAAGAACCCTGCATCCGAACCGCCCCGGCCTGCAAGCCTGCGGCTCCGTACCTTCGGACCACATCGTTCGCCATAATCGGCGATACAGCAGAATCCTATGCATGCGCTTCCCAAAACATAACACGGCGTTTATGTTTTTGCACGATTTTTGTCCGCAGAATTGCGCCACACAATTTTTGCAGCGCTTCAGGGTTTGATTGTGCACGACACGCCACCCAAGAGGCAAGCAGAGAATTGGGCGTAACGAGAGGATTTCCACAACTTTGTGCAGGCGGGTTTTCAGCAGCTTGGGTGCAGGACATCTGTGGGAGACCTGTGAATAAATCGCTACGTCGAAGGAATGTCACGGCAACAGACGAACGTGCTTGCGGAGTCCCTGTGGATGTTCCAACTGCGCTGCTAAGAACCTTCGGGGAGGAAAGTGGTTGCTTTGGCATAAACGTTGTCAGCCAAGTATCCAGCGCCCTGGCGAGCCTCGTGGAAGCGCCGCGTCAGTTCGTCAAGCTTGATGTTGACGGGACGGGACGAAGGCGACGCAACTCCTGGAAAGCCGCATTCTACAACGTTGCATCTCGATAGAGCGGTCGCATACTCCTGCATGCCGGCGGTTCTTGAGTATTGTGAGGATTGTGAGAAGGCTGGTTTAGCGCGTCTGGCAGCCAAAATGTCGGGTTTTTGGATGGAAATGTCGGGTGGATGTCGGGTTTTTCAGAAGAACCCGACATCGGTTCTACGAACAGAATCAATAGCTTGCATGGAAGGTGTCGGGAATGGCAGGTTTTTCTAGGATGAGAGAGGTGCCACGAATTGGAGTGGTGTTTTTCGTGGGCGCCGAAAGGCTTGCGCCTGGCGTCCACAAATGGACTCCAGTTGGACTCCAAACCGCAGGTCTGGTGAGGGTTGGTATCTGTAACTCTTAGAGGAATTTGGTCGGGCCGCCGAGATTTGAACTCGGGACCTCTTGCACCCCAAGCAAGCGCGCTAGCCAGGCTGCGCCACGGCCCGAATGTCCTATTGTACGTCAAACGGCGGGGCCAGTGCGGCCCGTGCTTTCCGATCCAGCATATATCGTCATAGAATGGATCATGCCTTTGCGTAAAGGAGTTTTGGCTTTGCCTTTAGCGTTGATTTTAGGCACGGCATGCGCTGCGGACAGTCTGGCCGACACCCTCACGCTGCGGAGCGGCCAAGTGGTTCAGGGGACCTATATGGGCGGCACCGCTCGCACCGTCAAGATGCAAGTGGAGGACGACCTGAAAACGTACGACGTGACGGACGTTGCCACCCTGCAGTTCACGCCCCCGGCGCCCACTGCCGGGGCGACTTTCCCGCCGCGTGGCCGGCCCGCGACAGGCGCCAGCGTAAGGAAGCCGCCCACGCAAAAGCCCGTTCAACCCGAATCCGGATCTTGAGTGTACGCTCGCAACACTCCGGAATGCGGCTCTCGGCGCGCGTCCTAGTACCGGTCCCCGCCTCGGCGCCTTCGCAGAATGTTACGCTGGTAGCAATCCGGTGCTTCAACGCTAATGTCAAGAAATCATTGTCTTAAGTCCAGTGTTTGCAGCCAATAATCCGAAGCGAGGTCTAATGCCGCAGAAGTTCGCCAGGTCCAGCGCCAGCCGCTGTACAGCCCGCCTTATCCTGTTCATCGCATCTCTGCCGCTCATGGCTCCGTGCAGCCTTGCCCAGCAACCAAAGACTGCTGAGCAGCCCGCCGAGCAGCCCTATGTCGGTCGATTTCTGATCTACACCGGATTCATGTTTCTGGATAGCCCGAAGATCAGTCTCTTCGAACCCGGCATTCACATTCAGGCGGGAATGCGCTGGTCGCGGCACATCAGTTTGGGCTTCGATTACAGCCGCGGAACGGGACCGACTACGGTCGGGCTGAACCAAGCCACGCCCGCGCTGCAGAACCAGTTCGGTCCGCTGGTTTCAGAATTGATCGCCGCCGGCCTGCTGCCTTCCAATTATGTAGCGGCTTTGCCCTTCAGCTCGGTAACCCAGACCTTCACGGCCGGTCCCGAGTTTCCCTATCGCCGCTTCAAGCGCTTTACGCCATACATCCGGCCTTCCTGCGGAATCATCAATGAGGTGGCCACCGCGCATCCCGTGGATCACGTGACGCAGCTCGTGGTGGAGGCCATAGCGCCTTCGGGTAAGGAGGAAGAGTGGACTGCATTTTACGGATTCGGCGGCGGAGTCGCCTTTAACATCACCAAACACTTCGGCCTGGTTGTGCAAGCCGATCTGGTGCACGATCATCTATTCCCGGATCTGCTGAAGGATGGGCGCAATACCATCCGTTTCTCGGTCGGACCGGGCTTCCAGTTCGGCAGCGACGTCAAGAGGAAGTGGGGCATTCCAGGCCATTGGGACTAGTTCCGGCTTCCAATTTCCGAATTAAGGCAAACTTAGCCGTGTTTCCAGGCGATTCCCCCTAACGTAAACCGGCCAGACCAGCCGATGTACTCACCAGACATATGGGCAGACCTGGTGAACGCGGTTCGCAAGTCGTTGAGCTAGCCTTGGTGCTGCTGCCGCTGTGCGCGTTGGTGTTTCTGATCCTGGATATTGCCTGGGCATTCTACGTGCGCGCCACGCTACAGAACGCGGTGCGCGAGGGAGTGCGGTACGCCATCACCAGCCAGACCATGACCGGGATGGGGCAGGATGCGTCCATCAAGACCACTGTGCAGCAGAACGCCATGGGGTTGTTGTCGGGCACCACTGGCCTGGCGCTGATCAGCATTCAATACTATCTGCCGAATACCCTGGCGCCCGTGTCGGGCTTGAACAGCAATCAGGGTGGCAACATCGTGGATGTGTACGTTCAAGGGTACAGCCTGCCTCCGCTGGGACCGATCCTCCGCAGTCCTACGCCGTTGTCTCTCGGCGCGCAAGCCTTCGACCGCATGGAAGGCTCCCCGGGAGGAGTGCCGCCAGCTCGTTGACTGGGGCGGAACTCTATGCGCACACACCGCCGCACCGGCCAATCGGGCAGCACGATGATCGAATTTTGCCTGAGTGCGGTGCTGTGGACTACGGTCCTGATGGGGCTATGCACAGTGGGGATGAACCTGATCCGGGCTTTACAGGTGGAACAGGTCTGCCGCGATGCGGGACGCATGTACAGCGCGGGCCTGGATTTCACGCAGGCCGGAAACCAGAACCTGCTGATAATGGTTGCGACCGGCTTGAACGTCACCACTAGCGGCGGCAATGGAGTATTTGTCTTCTCCACCGTTGAATACATCGATACGCCACAATGCACGGGCGGAGGATTGGGTGGCAACACCTCCAGTTGTCCGAACCTAGGGCAATACGTGTTTACACAGCGCGTGGTGGTGGGAAATGCCGGCCTGCTTTCCAGTCCGTTCGGAACGCCATCCGCCGGGATTATCGGCGCCTATGGGAATATTCTTTCCTCGACCTATCTGACCAACACGTCGGATCGCGCAACCGGCTTCGGCAGCGTTCTCACCTTGACGGGAGGCCAAGTTGCTTACCTGACGGAGACTTACTTCAGTTCGCCGGATTTTGCGTGGGGCAGCTACATGAGTGGAGCGGGGATTTATGAACGAAAGATCTTCTGACAAACAGCGGGGCCGGCGAGGCATCGTAGTGGTGATGCTGTCCCTGATGGTAGCGGTTGTTTTGCTGCCGATGGTGGGCCTGGCGATCGATGGCAGTATCCTCTATCTGATTCAGGCCAAACTGTCGGCGGCCGTGGACGCGGCCACCTTGGCCTCTGCCCGATCGCTCAGCGTGGGTCTCGACCTTAGCAGTCAAACGGCCAGCGCAACCGCCACCGCCCAATCCTTCTTCACCGCCGATTTTCCATCCGGATATTGGAACACTACTAACCTCCAGTTCACCACCGCGGTGGCGCAAACTGCGTATAAGACCCGCACCGTTACCATGGTGGCCAGCGTTACGGTCCCGCTCACATTCATGCGGCTTCTGGGCCAGACGGGGTCAACGGTTGCCGCGCAGGGGCAGGCTTCCCGGCGGGATGTGGTCATGATGGTGGTGATCGACCGCTCGAGTTCCATGGCGAACGCGGGCGTCTGCGACACCATGATCGCCGCCGCGCAGAACTTTGTGGGCTACTTCGCCAACGGACAGGATATGATCGGGCTGGTTACCTTTATGGACGGGTATAACCTGACGTATGCGCCCACCGTGGACTTCGGTTCCAACGTCCCCTCTTTGACCACGGTGATCGGCGGCGTGAATTGCTACGGCGACACCGGCACGGCGGGCGCCCTGAACCAGGCTTACGCGCAGTTGCAGGCCATCAACCTGCCAGGCGCACTCAACCTGATCGTTTTCTTTACCGACGGCCATCCCAACGGAGTCGCCGCGAACTTTCCAGTGAAGACTCAGGCGGACACCCGCTACAACTACCAGAACACCAGCACATTGGTAAGCACACCCAAGAGCACTTGCGACAGTACCACCACGCTTCAAGGAGAGCTCGCCCAATGGTCCGGAGAGCCGCCCGCCTCCACCGGGGCGACGTATGGCCTGTTTGCCGTCACGAGCAGTTCCGCCAGTACCACCAACGAACAGGCCGCCGCCGGTCTTACGGGCTGTAACATGTCTTCAAGCCCTGCGAAAATGCGGATGGACATCGCCTATATCCCAGCCGCGGACCTGTATTTGAACGCCACGACCGGCTATCAGTCCTTCGCCTCAGGGGATCTGTATCCCGGCGGAAATCCCTATGTGGGCCAGATCCGCGTGGATACTCCGACTGCCGTAGTGACCGCATCTACGAATGCCGCCGACAACCAGGCCACCACCATTCGGAACGACCCGAACCTGATCCCCATTATCTATTCCATCGGCCTGGGAGGGACTACCGCGGAACCGATAGACGCGACCTTTATGGAGCGCGTAGCCAACGATCCCAGAAGCCCGATCTTCAATTCCGGCCAACCTGCTGGGCTGTACGTGTATTCTCCCACCGCCACCGATCTGGTCGGCGCCTTCCAGCTAGTCGCCTCCGAAATTCTGCGGATCTCGCAGTAAGCGGCTTCCGGCTAGGGCGGCTATCGATTTCTGTGGAAAATCCGGAAACCCCAGGCATCTAGCGCAAGCGACGGCAGTGCCGGCGGACGCGTGGTTTCCACATTCGGTGTAACCTCCGTGAAACCGGCCGCGGCGGTATCCACCAACCCCAGGAATGGCTGGTTCGAGAAGTTGATCGCCACCAGGAATTCCTCGCCTCCGCCCTTGCGCAGATACGTCACGATACGCGCATCGTCGGAATTGCGCAGCCACTCCGTTTCGCCCTGCTCCAGAGCCGGGTGCGCACGGCGCAATGCTGCCATTCCCGCATAGAAACGCGGGAACTCGGGGCGCCGCTCGCCAATTTTCCAGAAAACGGGCAACTTCTCGAATAGCGCCGGCGCGCCGGATTCGGCGGTATCGCCCACTTCCATACCCTCATACAGCAGCGGTACGCCATCCAGCGTGAACATGAACGCGGAGGCCGCCAGGGCGCCCCCTTTGCCGAAGCGCACGATTGCCCGCTCTTCGTCGTGATCGTCGGAGATGCGCATGTGTAGCGCGCCTTTGGGATATTGCGCGCGCTCGTCCTCCCACGCCGCGCGCAAATCGCGGGCCGGGGCGCCCTTGCTGAAAATGGCGGCTAGCGTGCTATGCAGCGGCCAGGCATAATCCAGGTCGAACGCTTTAGCCATTAGGGTCGGCTCGTGCGCTTCCGCCACCATCAGAATGCCGGGCTTAAGCTTGTCCAACTCCGCGCGGGCGCTTTCCCAGAAGCTGACCGGCACCATGGAAGCCGCATCGCAGCGGAAGCCGTCCAGATCGAAGTCGCGGATCCAGTAGCGCAGCATGTCGATCATATAGGCGCGCAGCCGCGGATTCGAGTAGTCTAGCGCGGCCACATCCTCCCAGTCCGGAACGGGCGGGATGATCTGGCCCGCGGCGTTATGCTTGTAGAAATCTGGCGTCTGCATCATCACGCTATCCCACGAGGTGTGGTTGGCCACGATATCTATGATCACCCGCATTCGGCGGCGATGCGCTTCGGCGACCAGACGCTTCAGATCGTCCTTGGCGCCGTAGTCGGGATTGATGGCGTAGTAGTCGCGTACGGAGTAGGGGCTTCCCAGCGTGCCTTTGCGCTTCACTTGCCCGATGGGATGGATGGGCATGAGCCAGACGACGTCCACCCCAAGCTGCCGAAGACGATCCAGGCCCGCGGTGACGCCGTTGAAATCGCCAGTCGGCGAGAAGTCCCGCGGGAAGACTTCGTAGATCACGGCGCCGGGCAGCCAATCGGGCGGCGCCGCCAGCGCCGCGAGGGGAGGTAGACATAGCGCCACCAGGAGCGCGCAGGACGACTTGGTCATGGAGACTATAATACACGTGGAGGCACACAAATTGAACCGCACCGCATTTCTGGCATGTCTGGGCTGGACTCTTTGCTCTACAGTTGGCACTCGAGTGACCGCACAGGATGCCGGCCTGGCCGACCGTGTCGGCGACACCGGATTCGTGCAACTGACGGCAGAAAGTTTTCAGAAACTTACGCCCCGCGAGCAGGCGCTGGCCTACTGGCTGAGCCAAGCCTCCATCGCTACCGATCCGATAATCTATGACCAGTTGTCGCGCTTCGGGTTGCGGCAGAAGCGTTTGCTGGAGACGATCGCTATGCATCCCCAGGGAGTGAATCCCGATGTGATGAAGAAGATCGTCGATTTCACCAAGCTATTCTGGGCCAACAAGGGCAATCACAACGAGCTTACATCGCAGAAATTCTTGCCGAAGTTCACGTTCGAGGAATTCAAAGCCGCCGCTGGGCCCAAGCTGGTGGCGGAGGTCGAGGCTCTCACGGACTCGCTATTCGACCCGGATTTCGAGCCGATGATCACGGCCAAGAGCCCCCGCGGCACTCTCGATATTTTGCAGGCCAGCTCCAACAATTTCTATTCGCCGGGACTTAGCCTGGTGGATCTTCAGGGCTTTCAGGAGCGGTATCCGTTGAATTCGCGGTTGGTAAGAATGCCGGGCGGCAAGTTGGTGGAGGAGGTTTACCGCGCCGGGACGCCGGATGGCAAGACGCCGCCGGGCCGCGATGCGGAGTATCTGCGTAGGGCGACCCAGGCGCTGGAAAAGGCACGCGGATACGCCGATCCGGAGCAGGCCAAGGCGATTGCGGTGCTGATTCGCTTCTTCGAAACCGGCGATCCGCACGACTGGGTGCAGTTCGGCATCGACTGGGTGCAAGACAACCCGGTGGTGGATTTCGACAATGGCTTCATCGAGGTTTATCGCGACCCGCGGGGCGCCAAGGGCAGTTCGCAGAGCTTCGTCGCTATCACCGATACGGCCCTGGCCAGCCGCATGCGCAAGCTGTCCGACAACGCGCAATATTTCGAAGATCATGCGCCATGGCTGCCGCAGTACAAAATGCAGGGTGTGAAGCCGCCGGTGGCCAAAGCCGTGGAAGCGTTGGTCGAAACGGGGGATTTCCATGTCACTACCATTGGCGACAATTTGCCAAACGAAAACGAGGTACATGAGAAGTACGGATCGAAGAGCTTCATGTTTACCGGCAGCAGCCATGCCTTGGACCATGCCACGGGATTCGGGCCGCTGGAAGATTTCGCGGCGTCGCCGGAGGAGATCGCCCTCGGCAAGAAATATGGCGACGAAGCCGAAGACTTGATGACCGCGCTACACGAGGTGATCGGACATGGGTCCGGCAAGCTAAGTCCAAAGTTGACTCACGAGCCCAGTTACTATCTGAAGGAATATTTCTCTACGCTGGAGGAGGCGCGCGCCGACCTGATGGCGTTATGGAATGCGTTCGATCCTAAATTGCAAGAACTCGGGCTGATCTCCAGTCCGGAAGTGGCCAAGGTCATGTACAATAACGCGGCGCGGGTGGCATTGATGCAATTGCGGCGCATTCTGAAGGGCGACACCATCGAAGAGGACCATCAGCGCGACCGCCAGTTGATCGTGCGGTACATCATGGATAAGACTGGCGCCATCGAACAGTTCGATCGCGACGGCAAGACTTATATCGCGGTGCGCAATGACGAGAAGATGCGCGAGGGGGTGGGCATGCTGCTGGCTGAGCTGATGCGCATCAAGGCTGAGGGCGACTACAATGCGATCAAGGCCCTGGTCGACCGCTATGGCGTGCATTTCGATGCCAAGCTGCGCGATCAAGTAGTGAGCCGCTACGCGAAGCTGAATATTCCGACTTACTGGGCGGGCATCAATCCGCAACTGACGATGAACGCCGGCAAGGTCACGATGTCTTATCCACGCGATTATATGCGGCAACAACTCACGTACGCGGCGGTTACTGAGGGGCGGTGAGTCCAGTGATGGGCACACGAATGAAGCTGGGCTTGTAATCGTTCGCGCACACCAGGTCGGCGGAGTCGTTTGCGTTCACATTATACGAAACCAATATCCCGGCGCTCGACGGAAACTCCGGATGCGCCTTGGGATCGTAGGTATACAACGTTCCCACCGAGCAGCCGGGCGCGCCCGTTTCAGGCGTCGTGTAGACCTCTGTGCGAGTAGTCCACGGACCTTGTGGGGTGCACGAGTAGTAAGTTGTTACGTACTTCCAACCAGGGTATGGCGGGTTTTGCGTGTCCATTCCAGTCATCAGAAAGAACGGACCGGTGGCGGCGTCCAGCAGGTTCACGCTGTATTCATTGGTGATGGCAGGCACGCCGGTCATGGGTGTTGCATTGGATTGCCCGGACACCCAAGTGTGGCTGGCGGCATTCCAGTATTGCCACTCGGTGGGATCTGTCAGATCGCTGAGCGCGGAAAAGCGCGCAACATAAGGCAGTTTGTTCGCCGTGCCTGGGTCCATAATCCCGTAAAGATAGAAATACGCGCCTACCTTGAAAAGGCGTGTGCCCCACTCGATGGTGAGATCCGGCAGAGCGATGGGCTGAATGGATTCGAGTGTCATGCTGGGGTATGAAATCGTCGCAACCGAGTTGCCCACGAACTGGAACGCACCGGTCCATTCCAGCAGGAGAACTTTGATCAAGTAGACGCCGGGCGAGGTTTGGATTGCGATGCCGTCTCCGGGCCAGAACCAATCGGATGAATTAGTTGGCGCAAAGTAGGAGCTGGTCTTGGGCGGGTAGCCAACCGTAGTGAGAGTGTTGGTGGTTTGGTCTTGAATGGTGAGGGAGTTATGCGCTTGGAACAGGGCGCTCGAGCGCAGGCGGGTTTGGGGATTGACCGTACCGATGAAAGAATCCGACCAGATCCAGAGGTTTTCGCCGTTCGGCAGGAGCAGCGAATAGGTGCCGTCGGCGCCGGTCCAGCCGGG
>JBEKTJ010000170.1:0-14695 GCA_049516155.1 Bryobacteraceae bacterium | reverse complement strand
GGCAAGTATGTCTTCAAGAAGTCCGACAAGAGCGAGCGCACGTCTGAGGAGATGGTGGCGTTCTGGGCCGATTGGGTGCGTCAATATCCCGCTATCATTTCGCTCGAAGACGGCATGTCGGAAGAAGATTGGGATGGATGGCAAGCGCTGACCGCGGCGCTCGGCGGAAAGATACAGCTTGTTGGCGACGACATCTTCGTGACCAACCCGGCGATCTTCGAGCGGGGCATCGACCGCGGCATCGCGAATTCGATCCTGATCAAGCTGAACCAGATCGGCACGGTTACCGAGACGCTGGAGACCATGCACATGGCGGCTACGGCGAATTATACGTCGGTGGTTTCGCATCGCTCCGGTGAGACCGAAGACCCGTTCATTGCGGACTTGGTGGTGGCTACCAACGCCGGCCAGATCAAGACCGGATCGGCCAGCCGCACCGACCGCATCGCCAAGTACAACCAGTTGCTGCGCATTGAAGAGCAATTGGGCGCGGCGGCGCAGTTCGCTGGACGCAAGGCGTTTCGGCGTTAGGAGCCTCGCAATGTCCGAAACGACGCACAAACTAGTGTTGCTCCGCCACGGCGAAAGCGATTGGAACAAGGAAAATCGCTTCACCGGCTGGACCGACGTGGACCTCTCCGATAAGGGCCGCCAGGAAGCGCACGAGGCCGGCGTGGTGCTGAAAGCCGGGGGCTACACTTTCGACGTGGCGTATACCTCGGTACTGAAGCGCGCCATCCGCACGCTGTGGATGACGCTTGACGAACTGGACCTGATGTGGATTCCGGTGCATCGTTCGTGGCGTTTGAACGAGCGCCACTATGGCGCGCTGCAGGGTCTGAACAAATCCGAGACTGCCGCAAAATTCGGCGAGGACCAGGTCAAGATCTGGCGGCGCAGCTACGATATTCCGCCGCCGGCGCTGACTCCGGACGACGAGCGCTATCCGGGCCACGACCCGCGCTACAAGCAACTGACCGCGCAGGAGTTGCCGTTGACCGAGTGTCTGAAGGATACCGTGAACCGCTTTCTGCCTTATTGGCACGCCACCATTGCGCCCGCTGTGCGGGAAGGCCGGCGCGTGCTGATCGCCGCCCACGGCAACAGCCTTCGCGCGCTGGTGAAATACCTCGACGATGTTTCCGAGGAGGATATCGTGGGGCTGAACATTCCCACCGGGATGCCGCTGGTCTACGAGCTCGATGACGATTTGAAGCCGTTACGCAGTTATTATCTAGGAGATCCGGAGAAAGTAAAGGCGGCCATGGAAGCCGTCGCCGCGCAAGGCAAGAAAAAATAAGCGGGGCGAATGCCCCTCGCACGCCAATTCCAGTCGGAAAAAAGACCCGGATTCAAGTTTTTGACAAGCTCCGCCGATAAAAGACAGCATGAGCCGCCTAACCATTTTGGTGGGCGCCGCACTGCTGTTAGCTCCGGCGTGCCGGCCCGACGACCAGTATCCCGCCGATCAGGCGATCCCGGACCTGAATGCGTTGACTCTTGAGCAGTTGATGCAGGTCAAAGTGGAAGGAGCCGCCCTTCACCCGCAGACCCTCCAAGAAGCGCCTGCCAGCGTAACCATCGTCACGGCCGAGGATATCCGCAAATACGGTTACCGCACGCTCGGCGAGGCGCTGGCGGCGGTACGCGGATTCTATGTGAGCAACGACCGAACTTACACTTCCGTGGGTGTGCGCGGCTTCGATCTGCCAGGAGATTACGACAGCGAATTGCTGGTCATGGTCAATGGCCACAATATGACGGACCACATTTTCGACTTCATGCTGTTCTTCGGCAACGATTTCCCGATAGACATGAACCTGATCAAGCAGATCGAGATTATTCGTGGGCCATCGTCCGCGTTGTATGGCAGCAACGCCATGTTTGCCACCATCAACATCGTCACCAAGTCCCCTGAAGAAGCGGGACCGCTCTCCTTGACCGCGGATACCGGGAGTTTTGGCGAAAAGAAAGCGCAGATCGTGGAGACCGCGTCCCTAGGCGCCGCCAAAGTTCTGATATCCGGATCGGTATACAACAACAGCGGCCAAAGTCCGATATTTTTTCCGGAGTTCAACACTCCACAAGACAACTACGGAAACGCGATCGATATGAACGGCGAGAAAGGCTATCATTTCTTCGCTAACCTGGCCTGGCGGAATTGGACGGTCACGGCCGCCTTCGCCGACCACGATATCATTCAACCAGTATCCTGGGGCAACACGATCTTCAACGACCGGGGCACGAACGTCAACGACCAGCGCGACTTCATCGACGCGGCGTACGAGCGTCAGATTGGCGGCGGCACACTGCTGTGGCGCACCTATTACGACTCGTATCACTCCGTAGGCCGCTATGACTATGCACTCGACGACGCGGCCGTCGACGATAACCGCCAGGACCTCCTCGCTAACTGGATCGGGAGCCAACTCACGTATCACTTCCGAACTACTCCAGCCGGAGACTTCACGGTGGTCGCGGAAGGCAGCGTGGACCTGCGAAACCGCATGGCCGACGCCGATGTGTCCCCCGTACCGTTCCAATACGCGAACATCGACGAGCGCAACCGCTCCATTGCTTTCGTCGCGCAAGACGAGAAGAAGCTGTCTGAAGGATGGAAGCTGGATCTGGGACTGCGCCTAGACGAATCCCGGTTCGATCGCACCTTCGTTTCTCCCCGGGCCGCTCTGATCTATCAACGATCTGAGTGGACTTACAAGTTCCTCTACGGCCGCGGTTTTCGCGACCCCAGCGGGTTTCTGTTGTTCTACAGCGATGGGCTTTCCGCGGCGGCCAATCCCAATTTGCGCCCGGAATCGTCCGATACGGTCGAGATCGACGCCGAGCGCAAGCTCGGAAAGCGCATGAACGTGCAGGCATCGGCATACGGCTACCGCCTGCATGATTTCTTGGAGGGCGTGCTCCTGTCAGATGGGCTTCTTCAATATCAGAACATTGGCACGGTTCCAGCCGAGGGTATCGAGCTCGAAATCAACGGCCGTCCTTTGAACTGGTTCGAAGCGACGGCCAGCTACGCGTTGCAGCGGTCGCGCGATAACAGCGCCGATGGCGCCCTGGCAAACTCGCCGAGCCAACTGGCCAAGCTGCGCTTCGCGGTACCCTTAGGGCCGAAATTCGACCTCAGCAGCGGAATGCAGTATGAATCCTCGCGCCAGACTCTTCAGAGCAATTACTTAGCTCCGGTCTACCTCGCCGATTTCACGCTTACCTCCAAGCGCCTGCTGCGGAACTTCGATATGCGGCTCGGCCTGCGTAACGCGTTCAACCGGAATTATTCCGATCCGATCGCGCTCTATCCAACCGTGGATAGCATGCCTCAACCGGGACGTTCGTTCTTCGTGGAATTGATCGCGCACAAGGCAGCGGGTGGTTAGCCCCCGTTGCCCCTACCATTTCTTACATTCCCACCGCAAGGCGCTCGACGAACCGCTGGTGATCTTCTGAAGCGAGGCCCGCATTCAGAGCCGCCAACACCTTGGCGCCATCGTCTGCCCAAAACGCCGCCACATCGAGCCACAACCCTGCAAACACTTGCGACCGGACGATACCGTCCGGCGGGAGGGTCTGGGCAACATAGACGCCATTTTCGAGCACTCGCCAGATCATGCGGCGGCCCAGTCCTTCGACGGTAATATATTCCTGCACGCCGGCGCGCTGATAGAGCGCCAGTTTGGGTCCAAAATCGACTTCGCTGGATGTCACGCAGATTTCGACAACGAGTTCCGGGGCTCCGGCGCCAAATTGCCTTTCGTTGCGCGACTGCCCGCCGCGCGAAG
The DNA here is from genome assembly GCA_049516155.1 of Bryobacteraceae bacterium. Taxonomy (GTDB): domain Bacteria; phylum Acidobacteriota; class Terriglobia; order Bryobacterales; family Bryobacteraceae; genus Bog-159. The sequence goes on along the minus strand of JBEKTJ010000170.1, from coordinate 10,898 downwards.
GTAGGATTCGCAGAAACGCATCGGGCTGCGGGGCGCTGCCCAACATCAGCCACGTGCTGTTGCTGCCCCCCTTGCACCCCGGCGTTGCCTGCGCATAATGCGCGAGCCACCAGTGAATCGAAAAATCGAGGCTTCCGTGATCGAGGCTGACCGGCGAGGGCGCGTAGACTACTCCATCGATAAGTTCCGCATTCTTCAATTCCGGGAGTTCTTCCCAGCGGCGGAGGAATTCTTCGACGGTCAACCGCTCGCCCGTTACCAGTCCCGGCGGTCTCACCACAGGAGAGAGCATGACGGCGTTACCTCTGCTTTGAGTGTACTCGTTTCAACGTCGCTCTTAAAGCGCCGCCGCGAGACGCTCGACGAACCGTTGGTGATCGTCTGAAGCGAGGCCGGCGTTCAGTGCTGCCAACATCTTCGGGCTGTCATTCGCCCAAAAGGCCGCCACGTCGAGCCACAACCCGGGAAAGACTTGGGATCGCAAAATGCCGTCCGGCGGGAGTGCTTGGGCAACATAAGCGCCATTTTCGAGCACTCGCCAGATGGCGCGCTGGCCGAACGCATCGACAGTTATGTATTCCTGCACACCGGCGCGCTGATAGAGCGCCAGTTTCGGCCCAAAGTCGACCTCGGTGGAGGTCACGCAGATTTCAACCGCCAACTCGGGAGCGCCCGCGCCCAGTGGTCCTTTGTTCCTCGATTGGCCGCCGTGCGAAGGCAAGATACAAAGATATGCATCGGGTTGCGGGGCGCTCCCCGACATCAGCCACGTACTGTTATTCCCGATGTCGCAGCCCGGCGTCGCCTGCGCATAGTAAGCCAGCCACAAAATGATCCGCGAATCGAGGCGTCCGTGATCGAGGCTGACCGGCGAGGACACGTAAACTACTCCATCGATAAGTTCCGCATTCTTCAATTCCGGGAGTTCTTCCCAGCGGCGCAGAAATTCTTCGACGGTCAACCGCTCGCCCGTTACCAGTCCCGGCGGTTTCACCACAGGAGGGAGCATGACGGCGTTACCTCTCTCTTGAGTGTACTCGTTTTGAGCACTTACCGGACCCTATCCAACCGCCACCACCGCGGCCGCTACCGGCTGCGCCCCCACCGGCACCATCGTGAAAAGCGGAGCGGGGTCTGTGCGGTGCCGCCGCTCGGTGAACGCCGCAATCCGGATCACCGCCATATTCCCCGACCGCCAGTTCAGCACCAGCGCGTATCGATTGTCCGGCGTAATCAGAATGTGGCGCGGCTCCTGTCCCACCGCCATCGCCCCCACCAGCTTGCGCGTGTCGATATCCAGCACGGTGACGCTCCCGGATTCGGGGTTAGCCACAAACAAGTATTGCGGCGCTGCGGAAACCGCCATGCCATCCGGCGTTCGCCCGGCCAGGATGGTCTCTCCCACCTCTGTCTGGTACGGATACACGATCACCACCACATCCATTCCCGGGCCCGTGACGAACATCTGGCCGCCGTCGGGATTGAAGCAGCAATTGACGGGCTCTACCGGCAACGGCAGCCGCACCGTGGTCCGCCCGCTGGCGGCGTCGAAGATGGTCAGGCTGCGGTCCGCGCGGCTCCCCGCCAACACCTGCTTGCCATCGCCCTGAAATCGTACCAAGGACGGTTCGCACCCCGCGTCGATCACATGCTCGATGGTCCCCGTACCCAGCCGCACCAGCGCCAGGCGGCGCTCATCGGCGAAGCTGACCACCGCGCGGCCATCGCCAGTCAGATCGAAATCGCCCGCTGTGCCAGGCAGTTTGATCGCTTGCACGGCCCGCAAACGGCTGCCTTCCATACGCACAAGCGCGCGCGACTGCAACACCCAGAGCGATTTGCCATTGGCCGCCAGCCGCATGGCCACAGCCGGATTTCCGAGGCGCGCCTTGCGCACCACCGCCAGCTTTACCGCGTCGATCTCGCACACCGCGCCGCTGTCGGGCATCAGCACATACACCGCCGGCCGCAGTGGATTCGCCAGCACCGCACCCGGCGCGCCATCCAGGCCAATCTGTTTCGCCAGCGCAAACCGGTTCAGATCCACAGCCGACACCGTGCGCGCCCCCGCGTCGGCCACGAAAGCATATCCTGGAAATCCGCGGCTCTTGCGGCGGGCGCAACCCGCCAGCCCGGCGGCGCCCGCGAGCAGCGCGCGGCGGGTCAGTGAGGGTCCGGAGGGCACAAAATATGCTAGCATTTAGATGGCTTGCCTTAACGGCATAGAGCCGACGTCCTTCTAACTCATACCGAACATCTTTAATGAATCTACGCTCTCTATTCAGTCTATTCTCATCGGACCTAGCCATTGACTTGGGCACCGCGAACACTCTGGTATTCGCCAAGGGCAAAGGCATTGTGGTCAACGAACCTTCTATCGTCGCGCTCAACAAAAATACCGGCGAAGTGGAGGCCGTGGGCAAAGAAGCCAAGGAGATGCTGGGCCGTACTCCCGGCAACATCGTCGCCATCAAGCCCATGAAAGACGGCGTCATCGCCGACTTCAAGGTCACCGAGCGCATGCTGAATTATTTCATTCAGAAGGCGCACGGCCGCAAGGTGCTGGTGCATCCCCGCATCGTCATCGGTGTGCCCAGCGAGATCACCCAAGTCGAAAAACGCGCCGTCATGGACTCCGCGTACCGCGCCAAAGCCAGTGAGGTGCACCTGGTGGAGCAAGCCATGGTGGCGGCCATCGGCGCAGGCCTGCCCATCACCGAACCTTCCGGCAACATGGTGGTGGATATCGGCGGCGGCACTACCGACGTGGCGGTTATTTCGCTTTCCGGCATCGTCTACTCGCGTTCCGTGCGCGTGGCCGGCAACGAGATGGACGACGCCGTCATGCAGTATCTCAAGCGCAAGTACAACCTGCTGATCGGCGAGCGCACCGCCGAGGCTATCAAGATGGAAATCGGCTCCGCGTATCCGCTGGATAAGCCGCTGACTATGGAAATCAAGGGCCGCAACTTGATCGAAGGCGTGCCCAAAACGCTGACCATAGACGACAGCGAAATCCGCGAAGCGCTGGGCGAGTGCGTCGCTACCATCGTCAACGCCATTCGGGTTGCCCTGGAGCGTACGCCGCCCGAGTTGAGCGCCGACATCAGCGACCGCGGCATCGTGCTCACCGGCGGCGGCGGGTTGCTGAAGAACCTCGATAAACGCATTCGGGAGGAAACCGGCCTGCCGGTGTCCATCGCCGACGACCCGCTGGCCTCTGTAGTGCTGGGTACGGGCCGAATGCTCAGCGATTTCCGGCTGCTGAGGAAGATATCGATCGATTAAATAGCCCGGCCAGGCGATAGCCCGGATATGGATACGCTGCTCAATCGCTACCGCAACATCACCGTACTGCTGCTGGTTATCTTCGCGCAACTCGTGCTGATCGCGGTGCAGGTGCGCAACGATCAAGATGTACGATTGGTGCGCATCTGGTCCATCACCGCCATCACTCCACTGGCGCGCGTGCTGGAGACGGTGCGCGGCGGGACCTCCGGCTTCTTCCGCAACTATGTTCTGATGCACGACGCGCGCGCGGACAATCGCCGCCTGCAGGCCGAGGTTGATAGCCTGAAAATGGAAAACCTGTCCCTCAAGGCCGAGATCTCCACCGCGGATCGCGCCAAGACACTGGTAGCGTTCCAGCAGCACACCCAATCGCGGACCATCGCCGCCCGCGTCATCGCCGCCGGCGCAGGGGCCAATTCGAAAGTCGTCTTCCTGGATCGCGGCTCCGGCGCGGGCGTGGAGAAGGGCATGGCAGTGGTGACGCCGGATGGCATCGTGGGCAAAGTAGTCGCCGCTTACCCTACGGCTTCTGAAGTGATGCTGGTCACCGATCCCGAGTTCGCCGCCGGCGTGGTTTCCCAAAGGAACCACGTCGCGGGCACGCTGAAGGGGCAGGGCCAGTCCATCTGCAAAGTGGATTATGTGCCCAGTGAGGAGAAAGTGGAGGTTGGAGAGATGCTCTTCACCTCGGGCGACGATCGGATCTTTCCGAAAGGTTTTCCAGTGGGTGTGGTGCGCGTGGTGCGGCCCAGTTCGCCCTATCAGGAGGTGCTGGTGGAACCGAGCGGCCTCGAACGCGGATTGGAGGCTGTGCTGATCGTGCTGGAGGGCGTGCATCAGGCCATCCCCGAACTGCCTCCGGCCAATGCGCCGATCTATCTCGGCACGCCGCCTCCGCCGGCCTCCGGCGAGCAGGCTATGCAACCTGCCGGCCCCGCGGGAACGGACGCCGACAAGCTGGTCCAAAAATACCGCCAGATCGGAGCCGCCGAGAACCACACATTCGGCGAAGGCGCGCCCGGTTCGAAGCCGCCCGATTTCAACATCAAAGTGCCGCCGCCCGGCGCTGAGGGGAGCGGCGCGGCGACACGGCGACGCGGCGACGCGGCGAATCCGCCAGCCCAGGTGTCTCAGAATCCCGCCGACGGCACGAGAACCGGGGTCGCCGCGTCGCCGCATCGCCCTGTCGCCGCGTCGCAAGACCCGCAGCCGCACCAATGACGGACTTCGGCGATCGCTACCTGGTCGGCAACCAGCGCGAGCAGGTCTCGCGTTTCCGTGCGCGCGTGATGCTGCTCGTGCCCCTCGCAGCCATCCTCTTCCAGGTCTATGTTCCGCGCATTATCCCCGTTCTGGGATACCTCGAGCTGCCCCTGCTGGCCACCATCTATTTCGCGCTGATGCGCCGCAGCCAGATCGGCGGGCTGTTCATCGGCGCCTTCATCGGCTTGGCGCAGGACTCCCTGTCCATCAAGCAGCCGCTGGGCATGTACGGCATTGTCAAGACGCTGGTCGGATACTTCGCCGCTTCGGTGGGCCTGCGCATCGACGTCGAGCATTCCGTGATCCGTCTTCTGCTGACGTTCTTTTTCTATTTTTTCCACGAGTTCCTGTACTGGGTGCTCGCGCGCGGACTGTTGGGGCGCCAGATTCCTTTCGAAGTCCAGCGCACCTTGGTGCTGGGACTGCTAAATGCCGTCGTCGGCGTCACGCTTTTTCACTTCCTGGATAAGTTGCGGGAACCCGCCTGATGGTTCGAATGGATTGGAATTAGACGAATTAGGTTGGAATACATGGTGGGGCAGGCGGCTTCGGGTGCCGGGTCAGACGGGGAGCCTGCAAAGTCCAACACCTGCGCAACAACAGGCAGTAACCGCTGTGATTAAGGCTCGCTAAAGAAGCCCGAGTTCGTACCCGCCTCCCCAAGAAACCCTGACGGCGTCATGGCTGGAGACGACCGGCACGTTCATCCGCCAGCAACCTCAAAAACCTCTTCAAATGTGTTGGGTGGCACGACGTAGAAGTGGAGATACCTCCGGGCGCCCAAAACAACGATATGATGGTGCAAATGCGTTGGAGGCTCGGCGGCGCCATGCTGTTGGTTTGTGCCGGATCGGCTGCGGCCGCGTCAGACGATCTGCCGCAGGACGTTCTGCTGCTCGCGCACTTCAAAGGGCGGATGCGCCAGGCCCTGTCGCAGGTGCTCAATTACACGTGCCTGGAAAGCATCCAGCGTTTGGCGCAGGGCCCGGGCATGAAGTCTTTTAGCCGCCTGGACACCTTGCTGCTGGAGGTTTCCACCGTTTCCGGCACTGGCGCCAAGGAACTGCTGGCATGGCCGGGCGCCCGGCGGTTCGAAAAAACGGACCCGTCCTCGTTTGCCAATGGCGGGCTGATGGGCACGGGCATTTTTGCCTTATTTGCACGCACCGTCTTCCTGGACTCAGCCACCATCATCGAATACTCCGGGGCCGCGGATCTGGCGGGGCGCCGCGCGGCGCGCTTCGATTTCCGGATTCCGGAAGTATGGAGCCACTACGAGATTCAAGCCAATGGGGCTAAGGCCACAGTCGGCGCCAACGGTTCGTTTTGGATAGATCCGATCTCCCTGGAGCTGCTGCGTATGGAGGTCCGGGCAAGCGAAATACCGGAGGCGCTGGGACTATCCGGCGCCGTAACAATCATCGACTATGCGCCCATGCACATTGGCGATGCCGCGGTGCTGTTGCCGCAAGACGCCAAAATGCTCCTGATGCTGGTCTCCGGCGAGGTCCGCCGGAATGACATCGCGTTCTCGCACTGCCACGAATACAGTGCCGAGTCGTCTATTCGCTTCGACTTGGCGGACTCCATCACGCCGGCCGCGGCGCCTCCCGCGCGGATAGACTTGCCCGCCGGCCTGACGCTATCCATTGCGCTCGATACGGCCATCGATTCAACCACTGCCCATGTGGGGGATCTGCTGCGCGGCCATGTCGTAGACGATGTGCGCCGGAAAGGCAAAGCGCTCATGGTTCCCAAGGGCGCTAACGTGACCGGCCGTATCCGTGGGCTGGAACGGTCGGGTTCGACGGAGCCCGCCTTCGACCTGACGATCGAGATCGCACGGCTGGACTGGGAAAATTCAAGCGCGGAATTCTACGGCGAGCTACTCCCGAAAGGCTCCGACCGGCAGATTCCGGGCACCGGCGTCCTTCACATAAAAGGTACGCAGTTCCACATCGATTCCGGGCTCCGGATGAACTGGCGTACGCTCGAGCCGAGCCGGCAGGGGCCCAGTAAGACGAAGTAGCCCAACCCCTTGGTGCTTCCTGATACACTGGGAGTTCCGCAATGCTATCGATCGTCATACCGATACACAATGAGGAGCCCTCCCTACTGCGCCTGTACGATCGGCTCACGGCTGTCCTGGAGCCGCTCCGGCAGGCCTACGAAATTCTGTTCGTCGACGACGCCTCCACCGACCGCAGCTTCGAACTGCTGGCGAACCTGGTGGAGACCGACGGGCATCTGAAAGTAATCCGGCTGCGGCGTAATTTCGGGCAAAGCGCGGCTCTTTCGGCGGGCTTTCATGAAGCCAAGGGCGCCGTGGTGATCGCCATGGACGGCGACCTGCAGCACGCGCCGGAGGATATTCCCGCGCTGTTAGCCAAGATAGACGAAGGCTACGATATCGCCAGCGGCTGGCGCAAGGAGCGGGTCGACAATCCGCTGACGCGCAAAATCCCTTCCCGCATCGCCAACTGGCTAATGGCCAAGGCCTCCGGCATCGACCTGCGCGATTTCGGCACGACCTTTAAGGCCTACCGCGCCGAGGTACTGAAGGACGTGAACCTCTACGGCGAGTTGCATCGCTTCATCCCCGCACTGGCCAGCTTTTACGGAGCGCGGGTGGCCGAAGTTCCCATCCACAACACAGCACGATCGGCGGGCGATTCGCACTACGGGATCGGCCGCACTTTCCGGGTGATGTTCGACATACTGACCATCAAGTTTCTGTTGAAGTATTTCACCCGCCCGATGCATTTCTTCGGCTCGCTGGGCTTGGCCGGAACGGGCTTGGGCGGCCTGATCATGCTCTGGCTGGCGATTCATAAGTTGACTGGCCACGAGTTGATTATGGTGGAGCACGGCCCGCTGATGATCGCCGGCGGCCTGTTGCTGCTCGGAGGCATGATGATGTTCAGCACCGGATTGATCGGCGAAATGATGATGCGCACGTACTTTGAGAGCCAGGGCCGCCGCATCTACGCCGTGCGCGAAATCGTGACGCGTAGGCAGCGGGGTGTGGCGGGTGGCGCGCGCGGGTGATGTCGTGATTGGTCGGGCTGACCCGGGGTCTGCGCGTAGGCGTTAACTTGCTGCCGATCTCGCAATCAAACCCATCAATGATGAATACACTCAGTGACAAGCTCTACCCGGAAGTCCGGGAGCTGCTTCGGGCCACCGAGGCGGCGGGCGGGCCGGCCATGGAGACGCTCTCGCCGGCGGAGGCTCGCCAGGCGGCCATTGATGCCCTAAAGGCTGCTAGCGGCAGGGCCGAGGACCTCGCACGCGTAGAGGACTTCCGGATTTCGCTGCCGGACCGCGCCATCCCGATTCGCATTTTTACGCCCGCGGCCGAAGGCCCGTTTCCCTGTCTGGTTTACTTCCATGGCGGCGGCTGGGTGCTGTGCGACCTGGATACGCACGATGCCGTGTGCCGGTCCATTGCGCGCCAAGCCCCGGCCGTCGTGGTGGCCGTGGATTACCGGCGTTCGCCTGAGCACAAATTTCCCGCGGCCGTCGAGGATTGTTACGCCGCCACCGGGTGGGTCGCAGCCAACGCGGCGCGCCTGGCCGTCGATCCGCGCCGCATTGCGGTGGGCGGCGATAGCGCCGGCGGCAATCTCGCCGCGGTGATGTGCCTGAAGTCCCGCGACGAAGGCGGACCGCCTCTGGCCCTACAGGTGCTGGTGTATCCGGTAACAAACTTGGCGGCCTTGGACACCCCGTCGTACGGCGAATTCGCGGAGGGCCATTACCTGACCCGCGCGGAGATGGAATGGTTCCGCAACCACTATCTGGCGCGCATTGAGGATGCCCAAAGCCCATACGCCTCGCCGCTGCTGGCGCCGGACCTGAGCGGCTTGCCGCCGGCCCTGGTGATTACCGCTGAGTGCGACACTTTGCGCGATGAGGGCGAAGCCTACGCGAGACGTCTGGCCGACGCGGGAGTGGAGGTGGCATGCACAAGGTATGCCGGTATGATCCACCCGTTTTTCTCGCTGGGAGGAACCTTCAGCCAAGGCCGTCGCGCCGTTGAGCAAGTGGCCGCCGCCGTACGTGCTCTCGGCGTATGAACCCAATCTCGGGGTTCGCCGGTGGCGCGCACTCTCCTAGGACCGCCCCGTCAGCTTGAGCATCGTCCCTGGACTTTGCTGTAGACGTCGTTTCTAGGGTGATGGTCTCACCGTGAAGCTCTGCCGGACCGGCGGGGCCGCTGCGTACGTGGCATCGCCGGGCTGCGTAGCCCAGATGGTGCAGAGCCCAGTGTTGCTCAGCGTCGCGATGGCGCCCGAGACCGTGCAGACGTCCGTGGTCACCGAAGTGAAACTGACCGGCAATTGGGAGCTGGCCGTAGCCACCAGAGAGAGCATTGTCCCCTGGACCTGGTTCGCGATGGGATTGAAGGTGATGGTTTGGGTAGCCTCCACCCTGAAGCTCTGCCGGACAGGCGGGGCCGCTGCATACGTGGGGCTGCCGGCCTGCGAGGCCCAAATGGTACAGATTCCCGTGTTGCTCAGGGTCGCAACGGCGCCAGAAACGGTACAGATGTCCGTGGTCACCGACGTGAAGGCGACTGGCAATTGAGAGCTCGCCGTAGCCACCAGGTCGAGCGGCGTACCCTGCAACTGCGCCCCGATGGGGTTGAAGGTGATAGTTTGGGTAGCCTGCACCCTGAAACTCTGCCGGACAGGCGGGGCCGCTGCATACGTGGCGCTGCCGCTCTGCGAAGCCCAAATGGTGCAGATTCCACCGTTGCTCAGGGTCGCGACGGTGCCAGATACGGTACAAATGTCCGGGGTCGCCGAACCGAAGCTGACCGGCAATTGGGAACTGGCCGTAGCCACCAAGTTGAGCGGCGTCCCCTCCAACTGCGCGCCGATGGGGTTGAACGTGATGGTTTGAGTCGCCAACACCGTTAAGCTTTGGTTCACTGGCTGCGCCGGCGCGTAAGTTCCGTTACCGCCTTGCGTCGCTTGTATCGTACAAGTGCCGGGGTTGCTCAGCGTCGCGACAGTGCCCGAGACCGTGCAGACTCCAGTGGTCAGCGAAGCAAAGCCGACCGTCAAATTGGAACTGGCCGTGGCAACCAGGTTGAGCGTGGTCCCCTGCGCCTGATTTGCAATGGGGTTGAAGGTGATCGTCTGGCTCAACGCGTTATTCGTCAACGCGAAGCTGGCGGTCGGAGTGAGGCCGGCAACACTGGCCACAACATTGTATGAGCCGGAAGTCAAGTTAGCCGTAAACGCCGGAGAGGTGGCTAGGCCGGCGCCGTTGGTGGCCGCAGTGGCGGTAAGTAAACCGCCGGGGAAAGTGCCGCTTTGCCCGCTGCCTGGCGCGGTGAATGTCACCGTGACGTTCTGGATTGGATTGCTTCCACCGTCCAGAACGGTAGCCTGCAGCGGCAACCCGAAGGTGGTCCCGGCATTTGTATTTTGCCCCGATCCGCCGCTGGCGGAGATGGAGGCGGGTGTTTGCACCACGGGCACGTTGCTGTCCGTTCCCGAGGCGGCGTTGCCGGAATTGGTGTGACTCAGATCGCCTCCGCCCCACGCCAGCGCCGTGTTACTCACCGATGTGGGAGAGTTGGCCGGCACATTCACAATCGCCTGAATCAAGGGGAAACCGCCGCCGCCGGATACCGACAAAGTGGCCGTGCAATTGATGGTGTTCGTGCCGGTACCGGAGCAGGACCACGAAGACGAGGTCGTGCCGAAGTTGGCCACCGTGTAGCCCGAAGGCAGCGTGTCGGAAACAGTCACCGTGCCGGACGTAGCGCCGCCGGACGCAGTGTTGGTCACGCTGATATCCCATTCGGCGGTGGAACCTTGCGCGAAGGCGCCGGGATGGGTCTTCTGAACCGCCAGCTTGGGGGCCGGCACGATGGTTACTGTATCGGTGTTCGAACCGGTGGCGGTGACGCCGGCGCCGCCGGTCACAGAAAACGTATTGCTCACCTGTCCCGGCGTGGCGCTTGCCGACACATTCACCGTGAGCGTCAGCACCGGGTAGCTGCTGCCCGAGGCAATCGCGCTGTCATTGGTGCAGGTCACTGTCTGGCCGCTGGCTCCACAGCTCCAGCCGGTGCTGTCGGAGCTCACAAACGCGAAGGCCGCGTTCAGCGTATCGGTGACGGTCAACGGATTGCTGCCGTTGGTTGGGTCGCCGGTGGGACCGGAGCCGGTGTTTTGAATGTTCACCGTGAGTGGCTCGCCCTGCTGCCCCTGCGTGAAACTGTCGGTGCTTTCTGTGGTCGCGGTGACCGTCGCCGGATTCTCGGTGAAGTTCAAGCACCACCCGCCGGTCGCGCCGGTCGTGGCGGAGTCGGTCTGATTGAAGTA
>JBEKTJ010000169.1:0-25583 GCA_049516155.1 Bryobacteraceae bacterium | reverse complement strand
TTGGTTCTGATTATATAGCCCGGAAGATTCCATCAGATAGACCGGCCCGGGCGCATTGAAATCAGATTAAATTGAAAACGGTTTTTGCAGCCGGCTTTCTGCAGGGCCGCGAGCTGCAGGGCGGGCGTCTGATCGTCCGTCGAGACGCGGGCATAGCCCTATTTCATGCCTTCCATTTTGCACTAGACATTTGCAACATAGCAAACCCTTTGTTTACGGGCCTGCCGGCAATGATGCAAAACTTACCCTTTAGGAGACGTCACGAGAGTAAGGGCAGCAGCGGCGCGTGCAGTGCGATCCCGCATGTTGTGCCTGCGGGTTGACCCAACACCATTCCGCCACAGGTCGGCGGGAGTGTCACTTGTGGTGGTGGCCGGTGGAGCGGGGATCACACCCGCAGACCTGATTGTACCCACGTTCATTGAACGCCACGACTGTGGTTTGGGCCGTTACACCGGTGCCGTCAAAAAAGGAGCGCTTTACTGGGCGAACCCAGTGCTCTCTCTTATCGAGGTCGGTTGTTTCGAGCATTATCTCGTCATCATCTAGGGCAAAGTGGCTATGAAGCAGCGAAACGCCAAATCGGCTTAGGCAATTGTGCTTCAGGAGCACAAGCCGAACCTCTTCCAGACAGTCTGCGTCCCCGTCGCCTATCGGCTTCACTTCGGCGATGTGTTTGAGTACGTTCCACTGCACTGATTCAACGGTCAGTTGGCTCATATATTGACCCTCCTTTTGGACAGTTAGCCGGAATTTCCATTTTGGCTTCCAGTAGCCAAACATCGTACACCCATACGGGCCGCTCCGGCGCATACATTAACACAATTTAATGTCGCCCAAGCTGCTGGCCGCCTGAAGCGCCATCCCTGCCTGTCCGGGTAAGCCCAAAACCAACGAATAGCCCTTGTTCCGGGCGATCCAACGCACACCTTTCCGTCCCCCCTCGCTTCTTCGCCAGGATTGTGATCTGCCAGCCGTCAGGCGTTACCCCGCAGGCACCGGCAGCGCATCAATCCGCCGCACCATGCCGCCAAACAGCCGCCGGGTCAGATGGCTCTCTGCCAGTAGCAACCAGTGGTAACGAGCGTGCTTGACCAACCGCCCACCCGTCTTCACCAAACGTTGTTGCAAACTCGTCAGCGACCAGTTCTCGATCTTCTTCGGCAGCACCAGCCGCCGCCAGAGATTCCCCAGGTTGTACGCGATCACGCTCAGCCACAGCCGCACTTCATTCGACCGGAAGCGGTGGCAACTCAGCCGCGTCATCTTCACCGCCTGCTTGCCTTCCTTGATCCATTGTTCCGCCGTGCCCCGCTTGTTGTAGAACCGCACCACCGCCCGACTGTCCGTCTCCAGGTTGGTCACGATAAATCCCACGCGGGGGAACAGTTCCCCAAAGTGGAACTCGACCTTCGCCACCACCCGCCGCGCCGTCTTCCAACTGGCTGCTTGATAAAGAAAACCCTTGTACCAGACCACCGGCTTATGGCTTGGTCTTCCCACCGGCCGCGTCAACAACTCCGATATGTCCCGCTCCAGGCTCTCGTTGGCCGGGATGCGGATGGCGTACTTCACACCCCGTTCCTCCAGCGCCTCATAGATCTCCGGTTTAGCGAAGGCGGCATCGGCCCGAAAAACCACCTCCTTGCCCAACTTGTGTTGCCGCTCGATCTCCGGTAGCAGCAGTTCTTCCCAGTCGTCTGCACTGTGGACGTTGCCGGGCCGCAGCTTTGCCGCCAGACAGTCGCCTTCCCGATTGAACAACAGCAGCGGGTGATAGCAGGTGGACTCGAAGTGACCGTTGTAGGCGCTCTGCTCCTGCTGGCCGTAAACCGGAATCTCGGTGCTGTCCATGTCCAGCACCACGCGCCGTGGCGAGTTGACAGCTTCCACCTTGCCAATGAGTTCGCGGTTGATGCGGGCTAAGCTCTGGAAGTTCTCCTCTTCGGCCAGCATCTCAGTCTCGAAAGTCTGCAAGCGGGAAGTCAGCGCCGCACCACGATCCCAAGTTTTCTCCGAACCGATCAGCCGGAACGTCGGATCTTGCGAGAGCCGCTCGGCATCGTTGACATCTTCATAGCCGGCGATGCGACTGTAGACGGACTGGCGCAACAGGTCCGCCAGCGGAAGCTGCGTGTTCTTCCCATGCCGCGAGTCGGTCAAGTGCTGGGCGATGAGATCACCGAAGCCCAGGCGTTCGTCCAACTCGCGGACCAGAATCAGGCCGCCGTCGGAGGTGACCCGCGATCCCTGGAAATCCACCTTCAACGAGGCGTTGAAGGAAAGCTGAAATGGCCCGTTTTGTCTCTCACCCATTGGGTGTTGACCTCCGGCGTGTCTTCATCGCGCTCAAACCCCTGTGAACATTGATGCCGGAGAACCTCCGAGGATTCGTAGGTAGTGTTCAAAATGGAAATGTGGGCCCCTTATACCCGATCATATCGTGTTACGGGGTCGCAAGGAAAACCGTGCCCAGGGAGGCGGCGCCGCCCATATCACGTTCTTGCTCCCAGGGTCGCCTGGAGATACAGGTGGTGTTAACGAGAAGACTGCGACAGGCCGGAGAGTAGACCGCCTCCGCTCGTTATGTGGAAGGAGTACCGGAAGTAATGGACTCCGCTAACGCGCGTTACGGCTGCATAAAAAATGCCGTGCCCAATGAAGCGCTGCCGCCATCTTGCGTGGTGCCGAAGACCAATTCGTGGGGGCCGAACGCGATGCCCCCGGTAGGATCGAGCCCGTCCGCGCCGCCCGTGAAACTCCATAATATGCTTTCGGTCCAAGGGTCGCCGTCAGCCGCTGGCGGCGTTAACGAGAACACTGTGCCGAAGTCGTTGCCGATTCCGCCGGTCCGAGTGGTCCCGAACAGCACGCCGTTGCTGCCAATTCCGACAGGCGAGCTGGGTGACGCTCCGTCGTTCGATCCGGAACCCGTGAAACTGTGAATTAAGATCTCGGTCCAAGGGCTGCCCGAAGATGCCGGGGGTTTCAGCGCGAAAACGGTTCCAAGCCCGGCACTTCCGCCGGTGAGGGTGGCGCCGTAGAGGACTCCGCCGGCGCCGCTCACCACACCCGACGAGGGTAGCTGTCCGTCCCCCGAGGCCATGAAGTTATGAATGATCTGCTCGGTCCACGCGCCGCCCTCGGAGGCTGGCGGCGTCAGCGAGAATACGGTGCCCGCGGAAGCCGCTCCGCCCACACCGGTCGTGCCATAGAGTACGCCGCCTCCGCCGATCGTCACGCCCGTGGGACCGCTGCCGTCATCTGGGGCGCCGGTGAAGTTGTAGAGCACGGTTTCAGTCCAGGCGCCGCCCGCGCCCGCTGGCGGGGTCAATGAGTACACGGTTCCCTTATTCGACGTCCCGCCCTGGCCCGTCACGCCATAGAGTACGCCGGTTGGTCCGTCGATTGCCACGCTCGATGGGATCGCGCCGCCATCGGAATCGCCGGTGAAGCTATAAACCATCGGAATCGCCGGTGAAGCTATAAAGCGTGGCTTCGGTCCACGCTCCGCCCGAGGACGACGGCGGGGTCATCGAGAATACCGTTCCTTGATTGAATGTCCCGCCGTAAGCCGTCGTGCCATAGAGCGCATTACCGTGGGAGATAGTTAATGCTGTGCGAGGCTCCGCCTGGCTGGGAAAACTATAGAGCACAGCTTCCGTCCAGGCTGGTGTCAGCGAGAACACGGCGCCGCAACCCGCCCCGAACGTGGCGTTCGTGCACGGCCCCGATCCGCCGTAAGGGGTTACGCCAAAGAATATATCGCGCACTCCAAGCACCAAGCCCGCACGGGGCAAGGACCCGTCGTTGGGAGCGCCTTCGAACGACCAGATCGTCCTTGCGGTCGAGGTCTGCGCTGAGGTAAGTGAAGTAAAGACCAGGAGCGCTGCGAAGAGCGTTCCGCCAGTTCTGAGAATACGCCGGCAGGTGGCCATATTTCCTCCTGGTTGGGAACAACGATTCCTACCGACAAAAGGTTACCGTGCAAACCGAGCAATTAACCTCGCATCTAACGCTCGTGGCCGATTCGCAATCAGCATGATCGTCAGCATGCTCACTTCCACTCAAGATACAAGCCTTTATTTGTTTCAGGGCCAGTGGACTTACTAGCTAATCTTCAAGTCGTGCGCACTTCCGCACCACCGGCCCGGCCGGCGAGCTGAGGATCCCGATCGCAGCCTGGATCGCGCAGTTCTTGCCGTTCCTCCGGCTTCGCGGTCTGGCTAAAGAATACGACTCGGTTCCGGCCGAGATGCTTGGCCGTATACAGAGCGCGATCAGCCGCGGCAAAAAACGCAGCTACATCTACAAAGTAACCGCGCACAACGGTGGCCACGCCAATACTTACCGTAACAGTGGGGGCGACTGGCGAACGCGGATTGCTTAGTCCCAAACCCGCGAGAGACAAGCACACGGCGTTGGCAACTCGCATCGCATCTGCTTCCCCAGTGGCGGCGAGCATTATCCCGAATTCTTCTCCGCCGTATCGCGCTACCAGATCCGTCTTTCGTTTTATGAGTTGGCTAAGTTCCAAGGCAACCCGCACGAGGCATTCGTCGCCGCACTGATGGCCCTCGGAATCGTTCAGCAACTTGAAGTGATCCACATCGAGAAGCAGCAGAGAGAGCGGCTCGGCGGTCCTTACCTGGCGATCCCATTCACGCTCCAATTCCCGATCGAACGTGCGGCGGTTGGCTACGCCGGTAAGACCGTCAACCGTGGCAAGACGAAAGAGTTCATCGTTCGCCAGCCTCAATTTGGAGGCCGTGGTTCTTCCTTGCCGCACCAGCCCAATGAGAGCCACCGCGGCCAGGACGATGATGAGCAGAGCGAAGCCCAGCACGCGCAGGGCGTGGGCCGCCGTCCACCACGACGGCCGCTGGACCACCACCACATCGGCGGGCGACCGGAGCAAGATTCGAAACGACTTCGGGACTGAGAATCCCGAGCTCCGCGAGCTTTGGTCGGTATCGGCCTGCACCGCGCAGATGCCGGTTATGCGCAACGTGCTGCCCGCCTCCCAAGCAAGTGGCAATTGCGCCCACAGCTCGCTCGGCCCAACCGCTGAAAAGATGAATTTTCCCGAAGATAGGACGATGGTAGGATCTTTGGCCGCTTTGTCTTCCCCGATTAACTTGCCATCCAGCGCGACCAGTTCCGCGTCGTGATCGCCCCGGAACGCCTGGGCAGCGGTAACGCTCAAAGCCGGTACGGGACGCCCGCCGCCCGCCGCTCCGTAAGTGGCGTTGGTCAGGGTAGGAGTAAACTCCCCGGCGGTTGGAAAGCCGATCACGTCGACCAGTTCTCCCGGTTTCAGAGGTATGCTCGGATCGGCCTGCGCACACAGTCCGTGAGCGCCGTCCTGGATACACAACAGCCTGCCGGGCCAAAGCAGCGTCACATTACCACGGATATGGACGCGATGGCGGAAAGCCGTAATAGTCGTGAAGCGCAGTAAACCAACCACCGGGGACACTGGCATCGCAAAGGGGTGGGCAGGGGCGGGAGACTCGACAGTCACGCTCCCGAGGCCGGGAAATAATAAGCGAGCCCCAGCCTGCTGCATGTTGCGATTGAAAATCGGAGCTGTGTTGCCGCGAATCGTTACCTTTGCATCCACCAGGATTGCGTAATCGGCGCCGGGCTGCTTCACAGTGGCAGCAGTTAGGTTGCCGTCGCTGAGTTCCAGGTTCAAATAGACGTTTCTGCCGGACTCCCGGCTCGCACGCACGACGCCTTCGACCTCCACCCACTGGCCGTCCTCCGCACTGGTCGTCATCTGAGTCAGGTTTACTCGCGGCGCGTACGGCAAAGGGGACCTTCCAGCCACGCGGGCTTCGGCACGGGCCACGATGGGCGCGAAATCCCCTGTGCCGCTGACGCCCGTCACTTCAACCAGATCCCCCACCTGAAGGGGAATCGCGGGAATGCGTGTCAATGCGACAAAGACGCTGCCGGTTGCCTCGGTGACAAATAGCGCGGCGTGTCGCGGATCGATGTAAGGGTCGTAATATGTGACCACGGCCAGCAGATGAACGGGGTAGCCGCGGGCCGCTTCCTTGAGCGTCAATTGGTGCGCGGCCCGGGTGGTTGTAAGCGTTGGCAAGACGGCGGCTTGAGCCTGTGCCAATGGTATTATGATCGGGGTCAGGGCGAGGAAGACTGTGGAGAGGGCCATCAGCCTAGAGCTCACCATTGTTGCGTTTATGGAATCGGCCCGCGTTTAATGTCCCTGATTACCATATCGGCTCTTCCCGGACTCATCAATAGCCTTCCCGCAAGCCTGTCTGCGAGGCACTGGCCCGGCGCGCTCGGGGTCTGCCGGAACCTCTAGAGAAGGTTTTTTTCGTCAGCGGGCCAAGCGGCGAGATTTATTCGCGAGGGGAGGGTCCAAGAGGCGGCTCAGGAACGGGTTACGGGCACCTGGCACTTGCCGTCGCCATGTCTACTCGCTGGCAGCTTTTCCTCGATACGCCGGCAAAAAGATTTCGGCTACGAAAGTTTCTAGAGTGGTCGGAGTCGTATTCGCCGGAGAGCGCGGTTCAAGCCTCTTCATGTGTCCCGAATTGAGCGCATCGGCCATTTCCAGCAACAGGTCCGCCATGTTGGGCGACATCCCCATCTGCATCAGTATGGGCTTCAACTGAGCCGCAGGCACCTGGTTATATACAAGGTCCTCATTGCCAATCGCCGCGCCCACGATCTTCGCAACTTCCGCGTAAGTGATGTCGCGAGACCCTTGCAGTTCGTGCGTGCTTTTTCCCACGAAGTCTAATTTCAATAGGGCTTCGGCTGCACTGGCCCCAATATCGTGCGTTGCGATCATCGGCAAGGGCAAGTCGTCTTTGACTGGGCCGGCCATACTTCCAATGGATTTAATCACGCCCGCTTGGGGCAGAAGGTTCTCCATAAAGTAGCCGGCTCGCAGGAAGAGGGCATTTAACCCGCCAGCGCCTTCGAGTTTCTTTTCAAGGCTGTGCAGCCCGGCGACGGGACCTGTCCCATGCGATTTGTCCGCTCCGAAACTGCTCAGAACGACGGCATACTTTATCCCATTCTTCTCGATCGCGGAGCGCAGTGCATCGCTCACGCTCTCTTCGTACGCGCGAACGTCGGGGGAAGCAATATTAGGAGGGATCATTGCGTACACGGCCGTTGCGCCCGCAAACGCTCTCGTAAGCGCGCCGGCATCGGTCGCATCGGCGATGAATGATTCTGCACCCTTCTGCGTGAATCTTTCCAGCCGCTTCGGGTCCCGCCCCACCACACGCACCTTCTCTCCCTCTGCGAGCAATCTCTCTGCCACCACGCTTCCGGTGTTCCCTGTGGCCCCTGTAATCACATACATGGCTTCCTCCTCGTCGGTTGACTACGGCAAATCTCGTCCCTCCTGTTGATGACTATCCGGCTTCCGTGGATTCAGTTTGGAGGGCCTCACCGCGCCGTGCTACAAAGTCGAGTTCCACTCCGGCGCAGCCGCGCGACGGCGCCCGGCTGACATGGCGAAAGTGAGCCGGCCCAGGATTCACGAAAGCTACGCGCCTGATCGATACCGAATTGTGTGCGATGTAAATGTCGATTCGAAGCGTGCCCTGGGCGTGGATCGGGCAGGCGCATGGCGATTTCCGCGATCTGCCCGCAGCTTGGCCGAGGGTCTTTCCGGCTCTCTCCGCCGGGCTTCGGTGGCGGCAGCCGAGTGGCTTTTTGAGGGCGTGAAGCACCGTTGAAATTCCGGTCCAGCATTGCACGCCAATTATTGAACCCCCGTAATATATTGATAATACATCGCTTATTGATAATTAAATTGACTTCTAATCGCGGCGCGGTGTCGGAGGCGGGTTGGAGAGGCGCGGCTTGACTCGTTCATAAACGTTCAGGCACACGATACGTCGGACGCTTCGATCCCGGCAAACCGACTCGCAAGACGCCGGGCCCGGCGGAATAGATTTCGGACCGTGCCATGGCTTACTCGCATGTCAGCGACGATCTCCGGAAACGTATACCAGTCCTTCCCCATTGCACGACCCCGGTCGGCTCATTCCCCAAGGGGGAACGACGCTGAGTGGTACGCCGGGAACCACTTCAGCAGCGCCACCTGCAGCGGATTCACTCCCACCGCCCCCGCCGGACTGATGCCGGAAGCGTCTGCCCTGCGGCGAAGGTGATCTGTCGGTTGCCGGACAGCTTGAGGCCGGTCTCCGCCGGCGAGTTGGTCCCAGAGTAGAACAGCAGGCTCAGCGATGCGCCGGGATTGGCGGCATCGTTGCCCTGCGGCTCCGCTTGCCATTTTGAAGGTCTGGTTCACGGCCGCACGGGGAGTGCGCTTGGAAGACGACGCCGCGAGGTCCAACGAATGTGAGATTCGGCCCTGCGAGGAGGTGGCGGCGCCCAGCGCCGGCAGCGTCAGCCCGGAGAGGCTGGAGCCCGCCCCGGTGGCGATTCGATCCGGTGGCGGTCACGTTGTCCGTGACGATCTGATTACCGGTGAAAGTGTTGGCCCCGCGCAGCGCAGCGGCGCTTCGTCAGGCGACGGCACGTCCTTCGGTATACGAACCAGACCGCTCGCCTTTGCCCGCCCTTCGTGGCGATCTGATTAGAAGTGTGTGGCGAGGCGGTTCGCAACAGATCCAAACAGTTTATCCTGATAGATGCGTCCGGTACACGCAAATATCAAAATATGAAACGACTCGCCTGGAGCTCTTTGCTTTTGTTCATGGCGGCTAGCGCGCCCTCCCCCGCACAAAGCTGGGATACGAGCGGAAATGGATTGCTATATGGCACATACTACTTCCGCCAAGTCATGTGGCTCGGTGGATTTAATACAGCCAATGATCTTCAGGACGCCATAGTGGTTTATGGCAACATCATTTTCGCTGGTGATGGAACCTATAATCTCAGCGCAACAGCTGCCGATGCCGCCGAAAACACGATCACATCGATTACCGGCACTGGCGCCTACACGATTGCCGCCAGTGGCTACGGTTTTATGTCCACACCGCTCCAATTCGTTCACTCCCAATTCGAGGGCGATGAGGTTAGATTGCTGGTGTCGCCATCCAAAGTCGTGGTAGGAAGCACCACCGATAACAGCACCGGTTATAACGACCTGTTTGTTGCAGCGCCGGCGCCCACATCGACGCCTTCATTGCAGGGAACCTTCTCGGTTATCGGTGTAGGCATTCCCGCGCTGACCCTTAACTTGATAGACACGCGCGCCTACTCATTTACCATGACGGGCGCCGGCAGCACCCTCAGCACCACGGCGCTCACCGGCGCCCGCGGGCTGAACATCACCGCGATGACGCAGCCGGCATTCCTCGGGGTTCCATATTCTATCAGCACCGGCGTGGCGGCGGTGACATTCGGCAATGAACTGACGGCCAACAATCTCGATAGTAACCTGATGTCCGGCGCCAAATACTTTTATTTCTCGCCGGATGGTAATTTCTTTTTCGGTGGCGATACCCAGGATGCCGACTTCATCGTCGGCGTGCGCCAGGACTCCAGCGCTTCCTTCGCTACGCAAATTCCGTACTACACAGGCGGTGTTTTTCTGGACGATTCCCAGTTCAGCATTTGTGGCTGTGCCTGGCTCAACAGCACCTACGGCGGATATGACGTCCTCATGGATGCGAACGGCGGGGAGTTTCTGGCGCAGCAGCGGGATAACGCGGTGGGACCGCCCCCTGGCAGCTTTGTGGTGGATTATACTTACTCTGATCGGCTAAGCATGTCGGGGAGCACCTATGCCGATTTCGACAACCACTACTTCTTCGGCCCGGGTGGCACATTCGCGATCGGCTTTGCGAATGCGAGCTCCGGATTCCTAGGGATCGAGGTCCTGATGGAGGGACCCTATTACACGTCGGTTGCCACGTCCACGCCCTACATCTATCCAACTGGCATCTTGAACGCAGGCTCTTTTGTTCCCTTCACCGCGCAGCTCGCGCCTGGAGAATTCATCTCGATTTTCGGGGCCAACTTGTCAACCACAACTGCGTCAGACCCCAATCTACCGACCGGCTTGGGTGGCGTCCAAGTGCTGGTGAATGGAAGCCCGACAGCCATCCGTTACGTCAGCCCCGGCCAGGTCAACGCGGTGGTCCCGCTGGGCATCGACACCGGCATCGCCTCGATTCAGGTGGTCAACAGTTTGGGAACTTCCAACACAGTAACTAACTACGTGGGGCTGAGCCAACCCGGCATATTCAACAGTGCCACTTCCGCGCCGGCCATTTTCCACGCCGACGGCGCCATCGTTAGCGCTGCGAACCCGGCCGTGGCCGGTGAGGAATTGGCGATTTATCTGACGGGCCTTGGCCTGCTGGAATCCTCGGGCAACGCCGCTTATCTCCCCTACATGTCGGTCGGCTTCTCCGGCGTGGCCGCCACCATTGACTATGCCGGCATTGAGCCGGGGACTCCACTCGCGGTCGGGGCCGGATACCAGATGAACGTGACCGTGCCGAGCGGAGCGAGTCCGGGGTGGAATTATCTGGGTATGGGAGTACCCTCCAGCTTCAATTACGAGGTGCTGATCTGCGTTACCAGTTGTGCCGACTCGTCGCTTCGAAGCAGAGTCCGCAGCCGGAGCGATAAGGCTACTCCATAAAAGCGGTTCATTCGTCAAGAGTCTTCCGGCGGTCGTCGAACCTGTCGCGGCGCCCGCGAATCGCAACCCGGAACACGCGACACACTCATTGTGTGAAGCTCGACCCTCTGGGCCGCAGCTAGCGCTCGTAACGATGCTGGCGAACCTGAAAAGTGTTGCCCTAAATTAGAGTTACGCGCGAGGCGGGGGCAAGGCTGCTCAACTGGACGGTCCAGGCGGTGACACCCGACGACAATCTTTTGTAGCAACGTACCTTTCCGGTTGCTGCCGTAAAGTCCGGCGAGCGAAGGCATTTGCTCCAAATGCAGGTCACGAAAAACGAATCCAGCCGTCAATAGACGTGAGTGTCGGCCACGACCCCTGGCACGCCGTAGTCTCCATCGGGTCCCGTGCATGCCTCGGGCTTGACCGGCTGCCCGCCTTCACCGGCGCTCCCGAAAGCGCCGGATGCACCGGGATAATAAACGGTCCCCGTCTCATCCAGCCTCGAACTGCCGACCAGTGCTGCGCCCACTGCCGGACCACCGTTGCCGCCGCCCCCGCCGCCGTCACCGCCCCTGGTTCCATTGCCGCCGGGTACCTGAGTCCATGTTCCATTCGAAAACAAACCGGCCGTACTCGACGACACCACGCCCTTGTTCCCGCATGCGGCGGCAGCGCCAGGTTCCGCGCCGTGTCCTGTTTCTCCTCGCTTGTAGACGCATTCATACTTGTAGGCGCATTCATATAGGTTCCAGTTGCCAACCGCCGCCGGGCGCGGACCGCGAGGTGCTTCCGGGAGCGCCCGGATAACCATTCCACCAGCGGGTTGCTCTCGGGTTTTGCCAGCCCGTACCGATAGATGGCCATGTGGTATTGCGCAGCGTGCGACCCGTCGCCGGTGTAATAGAGCACGTAGATGTACGTCATCTTCTCATCGCCTACGGCGGCGATGTCCAGATAGTGGTAGTCGCCCGCCGTGGACAACTCGAGCCACGGGCTGGGCTTGCCCTCGTTATCGAAGAACCGGTTCACCGTGTTGATTTCCAGATCGCACGCGGAGATGCGGGACACCACGGCGCCGCCGATTTCGCTGTCCGACTTGGTGTCCTCAAGGACCAGGATGGCGCCGTCGTAGGAGCAGGCAACTCCCACTGGCCGGAACATCAGTCCGGGCCGCTCATTGTTGGTAGCGGGCCCCGATCCGGTGCGGGCAACGCTACGCCGATATCCGCCGCCTCGCCGGCGATCTTGATCACCTGGAGCTTGTGGTATCGCGAACTCACGCCGATGACATTGCCGGAAGGACGAATGGTCACCGAGTCGGGAAATACGGGAATCGCCCCCAGCTCTTTTGGTTCTTGTCCATATCGAACGGGGTGGTGTTGGCATCCGCCAGGATTTGTGGGTTACGTGGCTGCGCGGAGGCCGCGCTCTTCAAGATGTCGCGCACTTCCGCCTCCATGGACCGGCCGTGCCGGGCCGCGCGCTGGCGTAGCCGGGTCTTGGTCGCCTCATCCAATCGGCGTATTGTGATGCTCGCGATGAGTCAATGATAGCAGCGTCTATCTTTTATGATGTATGGATGCAGCATGTCAGCGCTGAATTGGCGCGCGTAGTGGCCGCGGCGGAACCCCTGCTGCGGCAGGTCGGCGAAGAGGAGAGCGGGCAGAGGGTCTTAGCGGGCGGCTGGTCCCGGAAGCAACTGCTGGGACACCTGATCGATTCCGCATCCAACAATCATCAGCGATTCGTGAGGGCGGCGCTGGCGGACGCGTTGGAGTTCCCCGCCTACGATACGCCCGGCTGTGTGCGCGTACAGGCGGTGGAAAATGCCGGCTGGGCGATGCTGGTGGACCTATGGGCGAGTTACAACCGCTATCTGGCCCATGTGATCCGTCACTTGCCGGCGGACAAGCTGGAAGTAATGTGCCGGATCGGTTCGAATGCGCCGGTTTCGCTTCGATACTTGGCGGAGGATTATATGCGGCATTTGGTGCATCACCTCAGCCAGTTCGGCGTTGCCACGGGGTCGTGACCGCAGGCTGCCGTCAGCATGCCGGGATTTCAGCCACGGGCTTCCTCGCCTACGATCCAGTCCGCCGCGGCGCGCAGGCTATCGACGCGCGCATCCGGCGGGTGCGCGGGCGACTGCTCTCGATACCCGCGATCGATCCAAACGGTGCGGCAACCCGCGGCCGCGCCTGCATCGACGTCGCGCCAGCGGTCGCCGACCATGTAGCTCCGCGCGAGATCGACCCCGTGCGTAGCGGCGGCCGCGATCAACATGCCCGGCTTGGGTTTCCGGCACTCGCACCCATCCGCATTGTCGTGATAACAAACGAAGAAAGCGTCCAGCGGCAAGGCCGCGCGCAAGGTGGCGTGCATGGTGTCCACATCCTCAAAGCGGGTGATCCCGCGCGCCACGTCCGGCTGATTCGTGATCACCACCAGCAGAAACCCGGCGGCCTTCAATCGTGCCAATGCCGCGGGCGCATCCGCGTCGATTTCCATTTCGGCGGGAGTGACCGGCGCGTACGCAATGCCATCGCGGACTAACGCGCGCGTCAACACCCCGTCGCGATCCAGAAACACGGCGCGATTCATCGCAGCGACTCCCAGCGCGTTTCAGCCGCCTTCAGTGCGGGGTGCGATACCAGCAGGTGCCAGACGACCGCCTGGAAGGCTTCGGCATGCGGCGTGACGTGCGCAGGGTTCACCGCCGGTACGATTACGCAGGCATCCGCCACTTGGGCGGTGTAACCATCCGGGCGGCCGACTACGCCGCCGATGGACGCGCCTACGGACTGGGCGTATTGCAGCGCGGAAACCAAATTTGGGCTAACTTGCTTTTCCAGATTTCCGCCGCCCACCGAAAAAACCAGCACGCAATCCTCGGCGCGCAAGCGGCTGACGCGCAGCCATGCCTCGAACACCGACGCCCATCCTTCATCGTTGGTGCGAGCGGTCAGCTCGGAAACATTATCTGTGGGGCAGTAGGCTTCCATGCGGCAGATCTTGCGAAAATCGTTGACCGCGTGCGAGGCATTCGCGGCGCTGCCGCCCACGCCCAGGATGAACAAGCGTCCGCCGCTCGCGCGCGTTGTGGCCAGCAGTTGCGCCAGCCTTTCGATGACCGCTGCGTCCAGACGTCGCAGGACTTCGGCGGATTCGGCAATGTATTCTTCGGCGAAACTCAATCCTGTGATCCTTCCAGGTGGCGCGATAGCTCAGCGATTCCATCGAACGAGCCGATTTCATAGAAGCGGTCATGCACCTCAAACGCCGCCAATTGGTTGCGGCGCAGCAGGTCGCGATAGATGTCTGCGAGATCGGCAGGCCCCGCGCCCTCGAAAGCCGCGCGGCTGAAAACGCCCAAGCCATAATCGATATGCTGCATGCGCTCCGTCCTGTTCTTCTTATCGTAGGCCACTATGCGCCCATCGGCGAATTCGACATTGCTCGCATCCCAGCGGCCTTCGTTGCGATAGACGGTCATCAAGCCCGGCTGTCCGGCCTCGCGAAACGCCCGCGCAACGCCGTCATACGAGCAGGGCAAGTACGAATCGCCATACACCACAAAGAACGCGTCGCCCAGCAGCGGCAGCGCGTTGCGCACCGCGCCGGCCGTTCCCAGCAGCGTGGGTCCGTCGCACGAGTAATCGATGGCCACGCCGAACTGCGCGCCATCGCCCGCGTAATCGCGGATACGCTCGCCATGCTGCCCGATACACAGCACCACGCGCTCAATACCGCGCGCGCGCAGCAGGCGCAACTGGTGCGCCAGGAACGGCTCGCCGTTTATTTCGATCAACGCCTTGGGGAGACGCTCGGTCAACGGATAGAGGCGCGTGCCCAAGCCGCCCGCCAGAATCGCAACCGGAAGCGTGCCACTCACGATTGCGCCAGCACGGCTGTGCCCTGAAAATCGAAGCGCATCCGCACCTCACGCAGTCCTGCGCCGCGCATGGCGTGCCGTAGGCGCGTTTTATCTTCGGTGTAAAACATCAGGAAACCACCGCCGCCCGCGCCGATCAACTTGCCGCCCAATGCGCCATTGTGCCGCGCCAGCTCGTAGTAATCATCGATGTGCGCATTCGTCATGGAACGCGAGCGCGCCTTTTTGTGCTGCCAGTGGACGTGCATCAGTTCGGCGAAACGGCGCAGATCGCCGCGTTCGAGCGCCGCCTTGCTCTCGCAGCCGAGCTGTTTGACAACATGCAATTGCGAGATCATATCGGCGTCGTTTTGGCGCGTGCGCGTGTCCTGTTCTTCAAGAATCGCCGAAGCGGAGCGCGTGAAGCCGGTGAAAAAAAGCAGCAGGTTGTCTTCCAGGTTGGCCAGCGTTTCGCTTTCGAGCAGCAGTGGCGCCACCTCCACGCGATCGTCGGGCAGGAACTGGAAGCAGGTGATGCCGCCGAACGACGCGATGTACTGATCCTGCTTGCCCACAGGCTCGTGCAGCAGGTCGATTTCGATGCGGCAGGCCTGCTCGGCCAGTTCCTGGCGCGGGATGGGATTCTTCTTCCAGGCATGCAGCGCGCGCAACAAAGCCACCGTGAAACTGCCGGACGAACCCAGGCCAGTGCCCGCAGGGATATCCGACATGCTCACGATTTCGAGATACGGTTGCGGGCCCATGTCAACCAGGCGCAGGGCTTCGCGGACGATAGGGTGCTTGACTTGGTCCACGGACTCCACGAGTTCCATCTGCGAATATTTGACGATCAACTCCTGGCTAAACGTCTCGTGCAGCGTGATGTAGACGTACTTATCGATGGCGGCCGAGATTACGAAGCCGGTATGTTCGCGGTAATACGAGGGCAGATCGGTGCCGCCACCGCCCAGCGAGATGCGGAGGGGCGCGCGGGTGATGATCACCTGCCGTTCTCCCGGTATACGCACTCGACGATGCGCAACGCAGCCTGTGCGTCGGCGATGCCCGGTTGCGGTTGTCGATTCAGGCGGATGTCTTCCAGGAAGTCCGCGAATTCGGTTTCCCAGGAGTTATCGGCCATCGGAAATTCCCAGGCGGTGGTTTCCGGGGGTCCCATTTCAGCATGCATTTTGTAGAACGTCAGGCGTTCGGTTCCATAGCTGCCGCCCAGGCCCGCGATTTCCAGCTTGCCGTCGCGCCCGCAGATTTCGAACGAGAACAGATTCTTCCATTCGGTCCAGCTTGCGTGCAGAAACGCGACTTGGCCGGCGGTGGTTTCGAGCAGCAGGAAGGCGTTGTCTTCAACGGGCATCTTCCAAAAGTAGCTGGGCGTGCGGCCGGTGACGTGCGCGAAGTCGCCCAGAAACCAGCGCGAGAGATCAATCAGGTGCGTGCCCTGGTCAAGCAGTTCGCCGCCACCCGAGACGGCCGGGTCGGCGCGCCACTCGCGCTCGTAACCGGGACGTCCGCCGTGGCCGTAGCGGG
The DNA here is from genome assembly GCA_049516155.1 of Bryobacteraceae bacterium. Taxonomy (GTDB): domain Bacteria; phylum Acidobacteriota; class Terriglobia; order Bryobacterales; family Bryobacteraceae; genus Bog-159. The sequence goes on along the minus strand of JBEKTJ010000169.1, from coordinate 9,567 downwards.
CGCGGATGAACAACAACGGACCGGCCGCTCCGGAATCGAAGATCGCGCGCGCCTTTTGAAAGGCGCGGTGATAGCGATGGCTGAACCCCACACGCACCAGCGCGCCCGTGCGGCGGGCGGCTTCGGCCACAGCGTCCAACTCGGAGGCGCGGCGCGCACCGGGTTTCTCGATAAGCACATGTTTTCCGGCGCCGGCGGCCTCAGCGGCGATGGTGGCGAGCATATCGTGCGTGGTAGCCACGATCGCGATGTCGATGCCTGGCGACGTCGCGGCCGCACGCCAGTCGGTAGTGGCCTCCGCGCCCGGGTGCGCCGCGGCCAGCCCCTGCGCGCGCCCGCGGTCCGGATCGCAGCACATCGCCAGGCGTGCGCCCGACAGAGCTTGCGCGCGCTTGCTTCCGATCAGGCCGCATCCGACGATGGCGATGTTGAGGGGCATGTGCGGTCCACCTGTTAGAATAGCTGAATTGTGCGACGTCTCTCTAATCCTGCCCGCTTACAATGAAGCCGCCACAATTGCCTCCACCATCCGCGAGACAGGCGGCTATTTTCGGTCGCAGGGGTTGCGCTATGAAATCATCGTGGCGGCCGATGGCGACGACGGCACGCGCGAGCTAGCCCTCGAAACCGCCCGGCAGGGCGAACCGGTGCGGGTGATCGGCAATCCGGAGCGCAGCGGAAAGGGGCGCGGCGTGCGCGAGGCCATGGCTCTGGCCCGCGGCGACATCGCCGGTTATGCGGACGCCGATAATAAAGTACCCATCCAGGAATTCGATAAATTCCGGCCGTGGCTGAGTGGGAATGGTGACGTGGTCATCGGCTCGCGTAGCATGCGCGACTCGCAGATCGAACGGCGGCAGCCGCTTTACCGGCAGTTGGGCGGGAAGGGCTTCGGGTTGTTCATGCATGCCGTGGTGGGGCTGAAGGGCATCACGGACACGCAATGCGGCTTCAAGTTTTTCACGCGCGCGGCGGCGCGGGAGATTTTCAGCCGGCAACAAATCGATGGATATATGTTTGACGTGGAGATCCTGGTGCTGGCCCGGCGGCTGGGCTATCGCATTCAACAGGTGCCCATCCGCTGGCGCGACGATGGCGACAGCCGCCTGGCGCTGGTGAGCGGCAATCTGCGGAATCTGATCGATATTTTCCGCATCCGCGCGGGAACGCTGTAAGATCGGAACAGGAATGCCGCCTCCGCCAAATGCGCTCAGCGTCTGCATGATTGTGCGAAACGAGGAGCGCAATCTGCCGCGGTGTCTCGAGTCCGTGCGGGATCTGGCCTGCGAACTAATTGTGGTGGACACCGGTTCGACGGATGCCACCCCAGCGATCGCGGCCGGCTGCGCGGCGGAGGTGATCCCGTTCGATTTCGCGGTGGTCGATTTTGCGGCCGCCCGCAATCGCGCAATCGCGCGCGCGACTGGGCGGTGGATCCTGATGCTCGACGCCGATGAGACCCTGGACCGGGCAAGCAGTCACGAAATCGACCGGTATATGGCTGGCGCACAAAATGCGGGTTATTTCCTGGAAAGGCACAACCACTGGTCGGGATCCGCAAGTCCCACTACGGATTACGTGGTCCGGCTGTTTCCCAACCGGCTGGACTATCGATACCGCGGGCGGGTGCATGAAACCATCGACGCTTCGATTCTCTCCAGGGGCGGACGCCTGCACAAGACAGGCATCTGCATCGAGCATAATTTTTCTTCGGATCCGGAGGCGCGGCGCCGCAAGAACCACATGTACATCAAGATTTTGAAGGAAGAGATCGCCGCCGACCCGGGCGACCACTCGCGGCTGGATTTTCTCGCGGCGGAATATCATCAACTGGAAATGTTCGATGAAGCCACCGAAATTGCCGAACGTATCGTGCGGGTGAGACCGCTAGACCCCAGGGCGCACTTGTTCGCGGGCGTTTATCATCTGCTGCACAAGTCCGATCCGGAGCGGGCGCGGGCCGACTTTCTTCAGGCGCTGAAGTTACGCCCAGGCTATACGGAAGCCGAGTCATACCTGCAACTCATCGACGAACGGACGCGCGGGGTTTCGGATAATATGTAATAATATATCGTCTGATCGTAACGATATGCTGTCACATATCAAAGCGGCCCGCCTAAACCGTTTGCCCGCCGGCATACGCCGTGAATTGATCGCAGCACGGCGCCACCGCGGCTGGAGCCAAGCGGAACTCGGCCCGCCTAAACCGTTTGCCCGCCGGCATACGCCGTGAATTGATCGCAGCACGGCGCCACCGCGGCTGGAGCCAAGCGGAACTCGGAAGGCGTGCAGGCTTGCCTCAAATGCATATCTCCAAAATTGAGACGGGCAAGATCGCGCCTCGCTTCGATACGCTCTTGGACTTGGTGCGGGTGCTCGACCGCGATCTCCTAATGGTTCCCCGAGGGCTAGTCCCCGCCGTTCAGGCGCTGATCCGCGGTGAACCCGATCTCCCGCTCTATGCCACCCCCGAAGAAGACGACGAAGAAGCAGGCGGCGATGAAGCGTGATTCCAGGTACAACGCCCTCGCGGTCCATCTGCAGGGCAGGCGCATCGGCGTGTTGAATCGGCTGGCAGGGGACCATCACCTCTTTTCGTTCGAGCAGGATTATGTGGACGATGCCAACCGGCCGACGCTGAGTCTCTCGTTCAAGGGGCAAGCTGGAGGTGTGGTCTCGTCTCTGCGTCCGGTAAGCCGGCGCGTGCCTCCGTTCTTCTCCAACCTCCTGCCGGAAGGGCATCTCCGGACATACCTCGCGGAACAGGCTGGCGTGAATCCGGTGCGGGAATTCTTTCTGCTGGCAGCGCTCGGCGCGGATCTCCCCGGCGCGGTTACGGTCGAGCCCCTTTCGGCCGAAGAGCATGGCGGTGAGCCTACCGCCGCGCATCCCGATGCCGCACCTGGCCCTGCGGTGCTTCAGTTTTCGCTCGCCGGCGTACAATTGAAATTCTCCGCCGTGATGGAGGCATCCGGTGGGCTGACGATTCCCGCGCACGGGGTGGGCGGTTTCTGGATCGTCAAACTGCCGTCCGTGCACTTTCCCGCCGTCGCCGAAAACGAGTACGTCATGCTGGAACTGGCGCGCGCCGCCGGCATCGCGGTCCCGCCGATCAGGTTGGTACCGGTGAACGCGGTGCATGGATTGCCCGCGGAGGCGGCGCGCTTGACGGGCCAAGCGCTGGTGGTGCAACGATTCGATCGCACGCCTGGCGGACAACATATCCACATGGAGGATTTTGCGCAGGTGTTCGGCCTTTTCCCGGAAGATAAGTACGGCCGCCGAAGCTACGCGAATATCGCGGCCGTGCTGCGCGCCGAAGCCGGCGAACAGGGCGCGCACGAATTTGTCCGCCGCTTGGCATTCTCCGTCGCGATAGGCAACGGCGACATGCACTTGAAGAATTGGTCGCTGTTGTACCCCGACGGCCGCACGCCAACGCTCTCTCCGGCCTATGATTTCGTCGCCACACTGCCATACATTGCGGGCGACCGGCTGGCCCTCACATTTGGCGGCAGCCGCAGTCTCCGCGCGATCGCGGTGGATCAAGTCCGGCATTTCGCCGACAAGGCAAGCCTGCCGGTGAGCACCGTATGGCAAACCGTACGCGAGACACTGGAGCGGACGGCCGCCGCGTGGGACAGTCTGGCGCAAAAGGAACTGCTGCCCCCGGAGATGCGAAAAGTCGTCGACCAGCAGATTCAAACGGTGGCCGCGCACACACGCGGCGGGAGAGAGAAGCCTTGAGAATCCTGGTAACCGGTGCGGCAGGCTTCATCGGCAGTAACCTGGTGGACCGTTTGCTCGCCGATGGGCATACGGTCACCGGTTTTGACAATTTTTCAACGGGGCAAATCGAATTTCTGCAGGCCGCGCTGCGCTCGCCGGGGTTCCGGCTGGTGCACGGCGATCTGCTGGATACCGATGCGCTGGACCGCTGCATGGACGATGCCGAGTTCGTATTTCATATGGCCGCCAATGCCGACGTGCGCTTCGGCACCCAGCATCCGCGCAAGGATCTGGAGCAGAACACCATCGGCACGGCGAATGTGCTGGAGGCCATGCGGGCGCACGGCGTGGGGCGTATCGCGTTCCCGTCGACGGGCTCGGTCTATGGCGAGCCGACCATCTTCCCCACGCCCGAGGACGCGCCGTTCCCGGTGCAGACCTCGCTCTACGCCGCATCTAAGCTGGCCGCCGAAGCCATAATCGAAGCCTACTGTGAGGGCTTCGGTATGGAAGGGCACATTTTTCGGTTCGTATCAATCCTGGGGGAGCGCTACACGCACGGACACATCCTGGATTTCTACAAGCAACTTAGAGAGCATGCCGGGCATCTGGATATATTAGGAGACGGGCGGCAGCGCAAGTCTTACCTATACGTGCAGGACTGCGTGGACGCTATGCTGCTGGCCATCGAGCGCCGCTCGGGCAAGCTGAATCTGTACAACCTGGGCACGGACGAATACTGCACGGTGAACGATTCCATCGGTTGGATCGCGGAGCGTTTGGGATGCGCGCCGCAGTTACGGCATGCGGGTGGCGAGCGCGGGTGGATTGGAGACAGTCCGTTCATTTTTCTGGACTGTACCCGCATCCGCGCGCTGGGCTGGCAGCCGAAGTTGAGCATTCGTGAAGCGGTGGTCCGGACGGTGGACTACTTGCGAGGGAACACATGGGTTATGGAACGGCGTTAGTGCGGTGCCTGTCGCTGGCGGCATTGGCGGCGTTGGTGCAAGCGGGGTTCGCGCAGGAGCGCAAGCTGGAGGCGATCGAGAGTCTCAGTTCGTCGCTGGAGTCGCTGGCGCAGCGGGTGAACCGCTCGGTGGTGAAGATCGTGACTACCGGCTACGGCATCAGCGAAGACTCCGATTCCGGCAACGCCAGCCTGCTTACTCGCCAGCGTGCCACCGGCTCCGGCGTCATCCTTACCGCGGATGGCTATATCGTGACCAACGCGCACGTAATTCAGGGCGCGCGCCGCATTCGCGTGCAGTTGCCCATTTCCGAGCGGGCCCTGCGCCTCAGTCACTCGCTCACCAAGCCGGCCGGAACGATATTGGAAGCCAAAGTCGTGGGGCAGGATCGTGAAACAGACGTCGCGGTGCTGAAGATCGAAGCTACCGATCTGCCATATCTGCCGCTGGGCGATTCGCGCGAGTTGCGGCAAGGTCAACTGGTGATGGCGTTCGGCAGTCCGTTGGGCTTGCAGAATTCAGCCAGCCTGGGCGTGGTGAGCGCGGCCGCGCGGCAGCTCAGAGAGGACAGTCCCATGATTTATATCCAGACTGACGCATCCATCAATCCGGGCAATAGCGGCGGTCCGCTGGTGGATATGTCCGGACGGGTGGTGGGGCTGAACACGATGATTCTGTCGCAATCGGGCGGCAGCGAAGGCATCGGCTTCGCGATACCCAGCGATACGTTGCGCAACGTCTACACCCAGATTCGCAAGGAAGGCCACGTACACCGGGGCCAGATCGGCGCCACTGTGGAGACTATTACGCCGCTGTTGGCCGCGGGTCTGGGACTGACTCAGGACTGGGGCGTGCTGGTGGCGGATGCGGCGCCGGACGGACCCGCGGACAAGTCCGGCCTGCGGCCGGGAGACATCGTGCTCCGCCTGGATGGCAAGCCCATGGAGAATGCGCGTCAACTGGAAGTGAATTTGTGGCGCTTTCCGGTGGGCGATAAGGTCAGCCTGGAGGTGCTGCGCGGCGCGGACCGCATGACGATGGATGTGCCGGTTACGGCGCAGGACGACGACCCGCAGCGCTTTGCGGACCTGGTCAATCCGGAGAAGAACTTGATCCCGAAGCTGGGAATTCTGGGTGTCGAGATCGACCGGAAGCTGGTTCCTATGCTGCCGGATTTGCGTAAACAATACGGCATTGTGGTGGCGGCGCGGGCAGCCGAATCCGACGGCTTGGATGTAGACCTCCGTCCGGGGGATGTGATCTACGCGATCAACAACGAGCCCACGTCGACTGTCGTGGCGCTGACCACCGCCCTGGGACAGGTGCAGAGCGGCGGTGCGGTGGTGCTGCAGGTGGAACGCGACGGACAGTTGATGTATGTGGCGTTTGAAATGGAGTAACAAGAAAGGCCTCTAATGGATGTGGGCGCCATCGGTCCGGGGCCGCCCGACACGAGCTTGTCCCGTGTCGCAGGCGGCGTCCCTTTAGCGCTTCCCGCGATGCCGGCGGTAGCGGCCGCGAGCGCCGAGAACTTGAGCGATTCTGTTTCGACCCTGTTCACCGACCTTTCGGCGACGGATATCGGCAGACTGATCGGTCTGATCGAACGCCCTCTGCCAGCCCAAGACACCGCTCAACTGCAGGATCTGCTAGTGACATTTATTTCCGCGGCCGCCGAGGGCGATGCGATCCGCGCGTTGAGTGCTTTGAGCGAAATCGCGGCGCTGGACCCGTCGCGCCCGGACATCCTCCGCGCCGATCCTTCAATCGCGCCGATTCGACTTGCCGTCGATCAGTTCCTGGACCGTCACACTGCGCTTGCGAGATTGGATGCGGAGGGGCGTCTGGACCAAGCGGCACAGTCGGCTAGCCCGTCCGCACCCGACAGACTGGCAGGGTGGGACATGCGGGCGGCAACCATGGTACTGATCGCGACGCGGATGTTCGATTCCGGCGGGCTGGCGAATTATGTGCGCGCCGGCGAACTGGCCCAGTTGGTCATTGATGGTTCCCGATGGGGGCCGGCTTTTGTCAATCTGCCCGGCGAGACGCCGGAATTGGATCGGATCAAGTTGCCTTATGGCGCTCAGCAGCCAGGCGGTACGGCTCGCCGGGCGCTAACTCAAGCGATCGCCGGAATGGCGGCGCGTCTCAGATCGCTCTGGTTGCGAGCTCCCCTGCTGGTTCTGTTGCTCTCGTGGCTCTTACTTGGTATTGCGGGCGGTCTCGGCTCCGTGGTCTGGCATCGGTTCTGGTCGGAAACCTGGCCGAGCTACCTGTCCGCGATCGCATTCCAAGTCTGGGGGACCGGGCTTCTCGCCCTGATTGTCTTCGGCTTCTACGCGCGCGTGCGGAAGGTGCGATTTTGATCTAAGAATAGCAGCCGCTCGCGGCAGTCAGGGCAGACAGATGCCTCGATGCCGCATGCAGATTCTGCACCGCATCATCACATTTTGCACGTGCCTGCACAGTTGCCCCATCGGGACAAGCCAGCGGACAGCAGCCGCGAGAGGCGTCTCGCCTCGGCGGGACAGGTTGGCGCTGCCCGTGCACTCGTAGCAGAGTAATTTAGAGATACCAACAAGGAGATACAAAATGTCGGAGCTGAACGCTGTTGTAGCTGTATATGCGACGCATATCGAAGCAGAAGAGGCGGTGAAGGAGCTCCAGCACGCGGGAATCGACATGCGCACCTTGTCCATCGTCGGCAAGGATTCGCATACCGATGAACACGTGGTGGGCTACTATAATACCGGCGACCGGATGAAGTATTGGGGTAAGACCGGCGCATTTTGGGGAGGCTTCTGGGGATTGCTGTTCGGATCGGCCTTCTTTGCCATTCCGGGTCTCGGTCCGATACTCGTGGCTGGCCCCGTGATTGCGTGGATCGTGGGTGCTTTGGAAGGCGCAGTGGCCGTGGGCGGCTTGAGCGCCATCGGTGCGGGGCTGTACGGGATGGGTATTCCGAAGGATAGTGTCGTTAAGTACGAAATGGCGCTGAAGACGGACAAGTTTCTGCTGATGGTGCATGGCACGGCCGCGGAAGTGGCCCGAGCAAATGATATTATCGAAGGCACACGGCCTATCAATGTGACGCTGCACTCGCCTGAAACAGTGGCGGCGGCCGCGCGATAGCGCTTCGATGCGTAAGATCGCCGGGAGGACAAAGACATGCTGCGGAATGCCGCTGATTTGAAGGGTTTCGCGATCCGGGCTACGGATGGCGAATTGGGAACGGTACAGGAGTTATATTTCGACGATAAGACATGGGCCATCCGCTATCTGGTAGTAGAAACCGGAGGCTGGCTGGGAGGCCGGCAAGTGCTGATCTCACCGATCTCCATCGTGCAAACGGACTGGGAGGTGAAGCAACTGGACGCGGCCCTGACGAAGAAGCAAGTCGAGAACAGCCCGAACATCGACACGCACCAACCGGTTTCCCGGCAGCACGAAGCGGAATACTATGGGTATTACGGCTATCCGTTTTATTGGGACGGCCCCTATCTATGGGGTCCGGCGTTTTACCCGGCGGGCTTGCCGATTTCGCCGGCAGTTTCCAGGGAAGCATTGGCGGAAAAGATCGCGAAAGAATTAACGGATTCGCATCTGCGCAGTACCGAAGCCGTCACGGGATACAACATTGAGGCGGCTGACGGTGAAATCGGCCACGTGGCCGGTTTTGTCCTGGACGACGAAGCCTGGGCTGTCCGCTACATCGAAGTAGCTACGCGGAATTGGTGGCCGGGCAAGAAAGTACTCGTTTCACCCGCGTGGATTGAACGGATGAGTTGGGCGGATTCGAAAGTCTACGCCGGGCTTTCCCGCGAAGCCATCCAAAACGCTCCGGAGTACGTCGAATCCGTGCCGATCACTCGAGAGTATGAGAACCGGCTTTACTTTCACTACGGCCGGCCGCCATATTGGCTGCATGACGCCGAACACCAACCCGATTCTTCCCTGAGCCGCGTTTAAGTCACATGAAAGCTACCGAACAACTGCATCACATGGGCCAGAGCCTCTGGCTCGATAACATCACCCGGGGATTACTTACCAGCGGCACGCTCGAGCGTTATATTCGCGAGTTGTCAATCACCGGCCTCACCTCAAATCCGAGCATCTTCGATCACGCCATCCGCGACACCGGGTTCTACGACGAGGCGATTCGCAAGAAGACGCAGGCGGAAGAGGCCGGCGAGCAGCTATTCTTCGAACTCGCGCTGGAAGACCTGACAAAGGCAGCCGATTTGTTCCGGCCCGTCCACGACGCCACAAATGGCGTGGACGGCTGGGTGTCGTTGGAGGTGTCTCCGCTTTTGGCGGACGATCCCGGAAAGACGCTGGAGGCTGCCAAGCGGTTATTCGCTTCGGCGGACCGGCCAAATCTGTTCATCAAGATTCCCGGAACTCCCGAAGGACTCTCTGCGATTGAAGACGCCATCTTCGCCGGTATCCCCGTAAACGTGACCTTGCTCTTCTCTCGGGACCAGTATTTGAAAGCCGCGGGCGCCTACCTGCGGGGGATCGAGAGACGGGTCGCTGCGGGTCTCAATCCGGCTGTCCATTCCGTGGCATCCATTTTTATCAGCCGCTGGGATAAGGCGATCGCCGGTAAGGAACCCGCCGGCTTGAAGAATCGTCTCGGCATCGCCATCGCTATGCAGGCGTACAAGGCCTATCGCGACTTGCTGGCGTCGCCGCAGTGGTTGGCACTGGCGGCCAAAGGCGCTGCCGTCCAGCGCTTGCTTTGGGCAAGCACCGGGACCAAGGATCCCAAGGCTTCGGACACCTTGTACATCGGCGCGCTGGCGGCGCCGGATACGGTGAACACGATGCCGGAGGCCACCCTGCTCGCGTTTGCCGATCATGGCCA
>JBEKTJ010000168.1:0-30413 GCA_049516155.1 Bryobacteraceae bacterium | reverse complement strand
CGACCCATTGGTATTATCGCGGCCATTGGCCCTGGAGTTGCTTATCTTCTCACCGAGGTGTTGCAATGCCGTTGCTATATATCATCCTGGCGCTGATCGCTGTCTGTGGTATTGGCTGGTTCGTCAACCGTTCGCCAGCCTTTCCGAATAACGCCAGGGTTGTCGCGAATATTGTCCTCGAGTTGATCGTCGTGGGTATTGGGCTCTGGCTTATCAATACTTATATCCCTATGGCGGCAAGCATCAAGGCGATTTTGAACATTGTGGTGGTGATCGCGGTTTGCGTTGGAGTGCTCCAGCAAGTCGGTCTATGGGGCCAAGTCGTAAGGCTGTGGGGCAACGTTACAAACCATCGATTCCAACAGTGACGGTCGCTGGGCACCAGTGTGCGGCGGGCTTTTCACATAGTGCGGGCGGACGCCAGGTAAACGGCGTTCAGCAGGAACTTGAAAGTCCCGAACGGCTGCCCGCGGAACTGTGGACGGAACGCGAATAACACCACGTGCCCGTCGCCGTAGCGTGCGTCCACCAGCGCCGGTTTGCCCAGCACGGCCTTCTCACCACTGACGTAGCCGCTGGCGAGCAGGTCCTTCGCGACGAATCGCGCGGTCACCCGCACTTCTTGCTCGCCACGGTTGTATTCCGGCGCCAAGTTGACGTCGAAAGCCTCGCCGCCGGACACAAACGCGATCGCGTCCTTTGGCATGCCGAAGGCGAGCGCCTGCGATGGATCCACTGTTAGACGGACCAGCGATCCGGGGCACGAAAACGGCGCTCCGCCCACGTTCACCAACGGCAGCGGAAAGAACTCCCGCGGCAGATCGGCGGCCGCATCGAGCGCGATCAACGTGCCGCCCGCGCGCACGAAATTCTGCAATTGCGCGACGCCTTCCGCACCGATGCCGCCGGTATACTCGGGCCTTTGCACGATGACATCGGATGGCGCGCCTTCGCGATGCGATGACAGTTCCCCGTTGCGCGAGCCGTTCAAAATCGAGCCTGCCGATTGCGAAGCCAGGATCACGCTGTCGAACCGCGTCCGCAATTCACCCTTGCCGAAATCCTCGTTGTGTAGAAGCGTGTAGGGCACGCGATAGCGGTCCAACAGCCACTCCGTCCAGCCTTCGTCGGAGTTGGCCGTCCACGGCTGATAGAGTCCCAGGCGCGGCCGCCGCAATTCGTAGGCAGGGGTGGGCGCAGTATCGGTCCGCGTCACGCTGACGCTGAACTGCCGCGCAAGATTGTCCGCGCGCGCGCCGTTTTCGGCGTCTGCGGTGTCCACCACAATCGTCCCATCGGACGTCCAGCGCACGGCGCCGCCGCGTTCCATCAAGTACGACGTGGCCAGGAAGGCGTCGTTCTCCCGATGATCCAGCAGCAGCACGGCGCCCTTGCCGGCCACCGATCCGTGCGCGCGAAACTCGCCAACCGGTTTCAGATCCGCGTCGAAGTGCTCGTCGATGCGGTCCACCGCCACGCCCATTTGCATAGGCAGGGTCCAGCCCGTAATGTCGTAGGGCTTCTCCTTCAGGTTCGGATAGCGCTGCGGCTCCAACAGGTCGATCAGATAGGGGCGGAACGGTTGCGCGGCGGGAATCACCAGCGCGCCCGCGCCATATTGTTTGCCGTTGGCATGAAACTCCGCGCGCGCGCGCCGCACCTCGATACCCGCCAGCGACAGCCGTTCGAGAAAGTCCCACGCGGTGGGCCAATCCCATTGCTTCTCCGCGATCGCGTAGGCGTAGGGCTTGCCCTCCGCGCCCGCGGCGATGGACGCGCGCGCCATTTGATAGCTCTTCAGCAGGTAGTCCCGGCGCCCGGTGGCAGCTTCCGTCAGCAACGCCATGTCCGCCGTGAGCATGTATTCGATGGCGTCCCGCAGACCCCATTTGCCTCCCATCCACGGGCGTTCGTAGAAAATAGACGGTTCGCGGGTGGCCGCGCCGTTGGCGAACGCGGCGGTCAAATCGCCCGCTTGGTAGGTCTTGGGTGTGGCATAGGCGTAGCCCGCGGTTTCCGTCAGAATGCCGTGCATGTTGTGAAACGCGGGCGCGGAGCGCAAGCCGCCATTCCACCAGGCGTCGAAGCCGAAATAGGAGAGCACCCCGGGCTTGTCCTCGCGCGCAAAGCGCTCCCGCATGGCCGTGCCCAACTTGTTGATGCCTTCCATCACCGCCGCCGGAATATCGGGGTTCAGCGGTTCCGCGTACGGCGGCACGAAGATCCGCGCCGGAAAAGGCGGGGCTTGATGCTGGTTGTAGACGATGTGCGGAAACCACTCGCGGAACAGCAGCCGCGATACATTGCGCGTCTCCTGCAGGTTCAGCATGAACCAGTCGCGATTGTTGTCGTGCCCGGAGTATTTCTGAAAGAGCCAGGGTAGGGGTGCGGTCTCGTACGGCGTGCCCACGTTTTTCCGGTACCAATGCGCGATCATGTCCAGGCCGTCGGGATTGATCACCGGCACCTGCATCAGGATCACGTTGCGGCGCACCGCCTCCACTTCGGCGCTATCGTCGGTGAGCATCTTGTACGCCAGCAGCGGCGCTTGCTGTGCGGGCGCCACTTCGCTGGCATGCAGGCCTGAGTCGATCCAAACCACGGCGCGGCCTTCTTCGGCGAGCGCATGCGCTTCCTCCGCGGTTGCCTGTCCCAGCGCCAGGCGCGCAACGATCTGGCGATAGCGCTCCAACTTCTTCAGATTCTCCGGCGCCGAGATGAACGCGACGTACATGGGCCGGCCTTCCGAACTGCGGCCGAACTCTTCCAGCCGGATGCGGTCGCTGCCGGCGGCGAGCTTTTGGAAATAAGCGAAGATCTCGGTGGTGTCGGCCAGCTTGTAGTCGTCGCCCGGAGTGTAGCCGAAGTGCGCCGCCGGTGTCGGCACAGCGGCGCTGCAGCACACCGCCAGCGCAAGAATCGTGGCGCATGCGCTCGTGCCGACGCCTGCTCGTCTAACCATGCTTGGCCCGGATCACATCCACCAGCTCCTGCACGGCCGCCGCACTCTTTTGCAGCATGCCCACTTCTTCCGGCTCGAGCTTCACCTGGTAGATGTGCTCGATTCCGCGGGCGCCCAATTTCACCGGTACTCCCACAAACAACCCGTGAATCCCGTATTCGCCCTCCAGCAGGGCGGCGCAAGGCAGCACCTTCTTCTTGTCCTTCAAGATCGACTCAGCCATCTCGATGGCGGCGGCCGACGGCGCATAGTAGGCGCTGCCGGTCTTGAGATATTTCACGATCTCGGCGCCGCCATTGCGCGTACGATCCACGATGCGGTCAATGGTCTCCTTATCCATGAGTTCGGTGAGCGGAATCCCGGCCACATTCGATAAGCGAACCACCGGCACCATGGTATCGCCGTGCCCGCCCATGACTACCGCTGTCACGTTGTCTACGGAAACCTTCAGTTCCTGCGCGATGAAGGTCCGGAAGCGCGCGCTGTCCAGAACGCCGGCCATGCCGACGACGCGGTTCTTGCTGAATTTGGAGACCATGTAGGCCGTCTGGCACATAGCGTCCAGCGGATTAGTGACAACGATCAGGATGGAATTCGGCGAATACTTCACGATCTGTTCGGTGGCCGCGCGCACCACATCGTAATTGGCCAGCAACAGATCGTCGCGGCTCATGCCGGGCTTGCGCGGGAAGCCAGCGGTCAGAATCACGATATCGGAATTGGCGGTGGGCTCGTAATCGTTGGCGCCCGTCACCGTTACGTCATAGCCTTGTACCGGGCCGGACTCCAGTAGGTCGAGCGACTTGCCCTGGGGGACGCCTTCGATGACGTCCACCAGCACCACGTCCGCCAATTCCTTATCGGCAATGCGGAGGGCGCAGTTGGCGCCGACGTTGCCGGCGCCTACAACGGTAATCTTCTTTCGCAATGGAAGCTCCTTTTGACAGTGTGAAACCGGATTATATCGTCATTCGCGAAGCGCCTATAATGGAGAGTAAGATGCAGTCGCAACGGACTCGCACCACGGATTTGGCCGCACTCCACGGCCAAGATTTCTTCGCCTGGACGCAACGCAATGCGCGGCTCCTTCGCGCCGGGCGGGTGCGTGAAAGCGATATCCCGCATATCGCCGAAGCCATTGAGGATCTGGGCAAGCAGGATCTGAAGGAACTGCACCGGCGGGTGCGGTCGCTGCTGGCGCATCTTCTGGTAGGGCAGTTGCAGCCCGCGAAGTACGCTCACTGGCGGCTTAGCCCTATTAGCGAGGAACGTATCTGGCTGGACGGTCTGCTGGGGCACAGTCCCAGCCTGAAGATCAAACTAGCGAACGAATTGCCGGTATATTACGCGGAAGCCGCGCGCCTTGCCACGGCCATGGCCAGGACACCTCATGGTCGCGAATGGTTCCCCGCCGAGTGTCCGTTTACCGTGGAGCAGATTCTCGATTCCGGAGTTCCCGCCGCAGCTACAATGAAGAGGCCGGATGCAATCACAGCTTGACAAGACCGAGCCGGGTGTAGGCGAACTCTACGACGAAGATTTCTTCGAGTGGATTGGCCACAATGCGGCGTCGCTGCGCGCAGGCCGCTTCGACCAAGCCGACATTGAGCATATCGCCGAAGAAATTGAAGATATGGGCAAGCGGGACCTGAATGAGGTGAACAGCCGCGTGCAGGTGCTGGTAGAGCACCTCCTCAAGTGGCAGTTGCAGCCCGAGAAAAAATCGCGGTCATGGTTGCGTACGATCGCCAGCCAGCGCGGTGTACTCGCAAAACGTCTAGAGGCCAGCCCCAGCCTGCGGGCAAAGATACAGCCTAACCTGGGGAGCAATTACCAGAGAGCGGTACAGCTCACCCTCATTGAAACCGGCCTGCCGAAAAATCACTTCCCCGCCGAATGCCCGTTCACAGTCGAACAGATTCTCGATCCGGAGTTCCTCCCGTAGATGTTTCACTCCCTAGAAGAACGGGTGCGGCGCGCCTTCCACGACCACATCCAGGCGCGTTATGGCATCGATCTGGCGATAGCCATCGAGCAGCCCAAACAGAGCGATTTTGGCGAACTGGCTGTGCCCGCCGCTTTTCAGTTGGCCAAGCAATTGAAGCAGGCGCCGCGCAAGATCGCCGCCGAACTGGTGGCGGAACTTGGGCCGATTCCAGGGGTTTCGACAATCGACGTAGCCGGCAGCGGATACATCAATATCCGTTTTGATCGCACTGCCTATGCGCAGGGACTGCTGTCTCCCGCGGCCGAAGCTACGACCGCGTCAAGTGGCAAGACCATCGTCGAGCACACCAACATCAATCCCAACAAGGCGGCGCATATTGGGCATCTGCGCAACGCCGCGCTGGGCGACACTTTCGTGCGCATGATGCGCGCGCGCGGGCAGCGCGTCGAAGTGCAGAACTACATCGACAACACCGGCGTGCAGGTGGCCGATGTGGTGGCGGGCTTTCACTACCTCGAACACAAGACGCCCGCCGAGGTGCGGCAGCTCACCGAAGATCCTGGCGTGCGCTTCGACTATCTCTGCTGGGACTTATATGCCCGCACGTCGGCGTATTACACTGAAGCGCCCGAGTCGCGCGCATGGCGCGCCGAGACGCTGCACGCCATCGAAGCTGCCAGCGGCCCGCAAGCCGAAATGGCACACATCGTGGCCGACGCGATTGTCGAGCGGCACTTGGCCACCATGTTGCGCCTCGGTGTGGAGTACGATGTGTTGCCGCGCGAAAGCGAGATCCTGCATCTGCAGTTCTGGGCGTCGGCGTTCGACCTGCTGAAGCAGCGCCATGCCATTTACCTGGAAACCGAGGGCAAGAACGCAGGCTGCTGGGTGATGCCCGCCGCGGCGTTCGCGGGCGAATCAGGCTCGGAAGATAACAAGGTGATCGTGCACATATGTCGGCAAGGACATCGCCTATCAACTTTGGAAATTCGGGCTGTTGGGCAAGGATTTCCACTATCGCCCTTTCATGCGCTACGCGGATGGCCGCGAGCTGTGGGTCTCCACGGACGAACCGCAAGCTAACGCCGCCGGGACGCCGTCTTTCGGCCACGCCACGCGGGTATACAATGTCATCGACGTCCGGCAATCATATCTGCAAGACGTAGTGGTGGCAGGGCTAAAGGCGCTCGGCTTCGCGGAGCAGGCTGCGCAATCCGTACACTTTTCATATGAGAGGGTGGCGCTGTCGCCGCGCTGTTGCGCCGAGTTGAACATCCAGCTCTCAGAAGAAGACCGCCAGAAGCCATACGTCGAAGTCTCGGGGCGTAAGGGCCTCGGTGTGAAGGCGGACGATCTGATCGACACGCTGATCTCCAAGGCACTCGACGAAGTGGCCGCGCGCCACGCCGAAGCCACGCCCGCGGAACAGCGCGCCATCGCCTCGCAGATCGCCATCGGTGCGCTACGCTATTTCCTGCTGAAGTACACGCGCAATTCCGTGATTGCGTTCGATTTTCAGGAAGCGTTGAGCTTCGAGGGCGAGACCGGACCCTATGTGCAATACGCCGCCGTACGGGCGCGGAACATTCTGCGCAAGCTCGAAGAGAAGGGTGAGCGGTTGCCCGACTTCGCCGCGGAACTGACTCGCCCCGCGTTGGCCCGGCAATTGGCGAGCGAAGACTTCTGGCAAGTGTTGCTGACTGCGTCGAAAGCGGATGCGGCGGTGGAGCGCGCGGTGACGGCGGGCGAGCCGGCGCACGTGGCCAAATACGCGTTTCAGGTCGCGCAAACGTTCAATAACTTCTACCATTTGTATCCGATCATTCACGAAGAGAACCGGGAGAAGAAGGTGTTCCTGCTGTGGATCACGGATTTCTTCCGCCGGCAATTGGAGTGGACGCTGGATATTCTGGGCATCCAGGCGCCGGATTATATGTAAGCCTCGCCGGGATCTCGAAGTCAAGGCGTCCGGTGGCGCCGTCGAGATTGTGTCGAAGCCCATGCCCGATGAACAGCAGGACAAACGCGAGACTCGCGATCCGAAAATGCGTCCGGCGATGCGCAATTTTTCGCGGGCAAGAACCCGCCCCATCACGGAGTTCTTCGCAGAACGTGCGTAACGAATTTTCCCTGACCCATCTCGCGTTCGGCCCTCTTCACGAGAGCGCTTTCTTCGGGCGTAAGGATGTCATCGGGATCAGCCAGACGCATAGGCTTTATGAGCACGCCGTCCTTTTGCTCGGCGAATGCCACAAAATCGCCCTCCTGGAGGTTAAGCGTTTCGATCATCTCGCGCGGGATGACCACTTGACGCCGTTGGCCCACGCGACCGATCCGCTCGTGGGCTTGTCAGAATGTGTCAATAGTTTTAGGGGGCCAGTGCGAGGAGCCAAGTGTCGCTTCGGACGACGGTGGAGCTATACCCGCCGAACATCAGCACGGCCTTGTTGACGGGATCGTAATCCATGCCAGCGGAGTAGCGGTCAGGAGGCACGGTGGCCGGACTTATCTTCATCCAAGTGGTCCCGTTCCACGCCCAGGTGTCGGTGAGCACATCCGGCCAAGGCCCGTATCCTCCGAAGAGAATAACCGCGCCGATGTGCGCGTCGAAGGCTATGGAAGCCGATGACCGCGCCGACGGAGCGCTGGCTGGGAATTGCTGGGTCCAGGTTATCCCGTCCCAAGTCCAGGTGTCGTTGTAGGTGATCTGGCCGTCGTCTTTGTCGCCGCCAACCAGGACCACCGTCCTCGTAACATCGTCGTACGCAATCGGAGCCCGTCGCGGCGATGGACTGGATGCAGGAAATTGTTGGATCCAGGTCTTTGCCTTGCCATCCCAGGTCCACGTGTCGCCCAAAGCATTAAGGCCGCCGTCGAACCCCCCAAAAAGCACCACCGTCTGAGTCGCGGCGTCGTATGCCATACCCTGGAGATCGAACTGGCGTCCGGGTGGAGACGCGGCTGGGAATTCCTGGGTCCAGTTATTTCCGTCCCAAGTCCACGTATCGCTGAGAGCCGTTCCAGCGCTGTTCACGCCTCCGAAAAGCACTATATTTCCGGCGGCCCCATCATAGGCCATAGCGGGGCCCGATCGCGCGGATGGCGAAGTAGCAGGGGATGTCGGGTGCCAGCCAGCCCGCCAGGTCCAAGTGTCGCCGTATATCTGGCCGCTGCTATCGCCGCCAAAGAGCACCGTTCACTTCGTTGCCTCATCGTACGCCATCCCCATACAGTACCGGGCGGATGGGGATCCCATTTCGACCCAGTTCACCGTTTGCGCTTCCATCATAGTGCCAGCGTGCGTCATAACCGCGGCCACAAAAAGTGACGAATTCAAGTACTTCACGCATCCTCTCCCTATTGAACAGAATTTGAACCCAGATCGATACTACCATTTACCCCCCAGGCAAAATTACGCCCAAACGAGAGGCGCACTTATGTTGACGCAACCGAATGCACGGCCTACACTAGAGGCAGATAACGCTTAACCATGACCGTCGCCGTCAAGAATAAGACACCTGTTGTTATCCCCGCAGCCATCCTGCGCCTTGCGGGCTTTAAGCGTGGCCAGGATCTCGAAGTGAAGGCATCTGGCGGTGTCGTCACGATCACGCCGAAGCTCACGCCCGACGATCTGCAGGACGAACGCGAAATTCGCGATTCGAAAATGCGCGCGGCGATGCGAAAAGGCTATGGGGAATTTCTCGCGGGGAAGACCCGCCCAATTGGGGAGTTCTTCGCAGAACGTACGGCGCGCGCACGGAAGCGCGCACCCCGGCTTTCTGGAGCATGACGCCTTCTTTTGCCGTCCACCCCACGTCCCACTACGAACGGCTCTCAACAAAACTCCGCAAGGGCAACCCTGATTTCGAGGCGGTCGAGCTGTCGGCAGACCCCTATAACCGGTCACGAAGCCACAAAATCAAGAAACTGGAAGGCGTGCCACGCGGAGAAGCGCAGTACCGGCTTTCGCTCGGCCGATGGCGCTTCCGCTACGACATCCTCGACCAGGCCGTGCTGCTCGGCTACTGCGGCCTTCGCCGGGAAGACTCGTATTAAGCTCGATGTAGTTCGGGCGGCGGACCTCAGGGTTCCAGCGCGAGGAGCCATGTGTCGCCGCGCGCAGGATCGGAGCTGAACCCACCAAACATTAGTAGGGCTTTGTTAACGGGATCGTAGTCCATGCCGAAGGAATACCGGTTGGGAGGTACGGTGGCCGGATAGATTTCCGTCCAGTCGGTTCCGTTCCAGGTCCAAGTGTCGTTTAGGGTTTCTCCCCAATCAGTCCCAGGATATCCACCGAATAACACGACAGCGCCGACGGCAGCGTCGTAAGTCATGTTGGCGTTTGTTCGTGCGGAAGGGGCAGACGACGGGAACTGTTGGGTCCAGGTGGTTCCATTCCAATTCCAAGTGTCAGTGTATTCAACGGCGCCGTTGCCGATGCTGCCGCCAAATACCACGACGGTCTGGGTCGCCTCGTCATAGGCCATCGGAGCCCTCCGGGCGGAAGGACTGGCAGCGGGACTCTGCTGGGTCCAAGTCTTGGCAACTCCGTCCCACGTCCACGTGTCGCCGAGAAAAACCGTGCCGATGCTGCCGCCAAATAACACAACGGTTTTGGTCGCCTCGTCGTAGGCAAAACCCATTTGGTCGCGTGCGGGTGGGGAAATGGGCGGAAATTGCTGGGTCCAGGCTGTTCCATCCCAGGTCCACGTGTCGTTAAGGTCCGTACCATTCGCACCTCCGAAAAGCACAATGTTGCCCGCTGCGCCGTCGTACGCTACTCCCGCGCCGAACCGTGCGGACGGCGAGGCGGCGGGTGACAGTTTGAACCACCCTCCCCCCAGCCAGTTCCATGTATCGGCAAAATACGTCGTGCCGTTCACCATGCCGCCAAAGAGCAGGGTTGACTTCCGTCGCCCTGCCCACACAGCACCGGGCGGATGGAGATCCCATTTCGAACCAATTCGCCGTTTGCGCCGCAATCGTGCCAGCCTGCGCCATAACCGCAGCGGCCATAAAAAGTGACGAATTCAAATACCGCATACGCCCCTCTCCTTTTCCGAACAGAATTGAACCAGCGATGCGATGTTACCATTTCTACCCCCCCCCGCAACTGTAGGCCCAAACCGTGAAGCGGTCAGTCGCGTCCCACAAGCGAACACCGCCTGAAGCACTGCCGTTGTAAACTCACGGGTTGCCGTTGGCAATGCGCCTGCTCATACCATGGACCTCAAATACGCACTGCGATCCCTCCGCAAGAACCCAGGCTTCACCCTGCTCGCCGTGGTGGTCATGGCGCTGGGTATCGGCGCCAATACAGCCGTCTTCAGCATAGTCAACGCGGTGCTGCTGAAACCGCTTGCGTACAGCAACCCCGACCGCATCGTCACGCTTTCGTCTCTGTGGCGGAAGAGCGGCGGCCATGGCCAGGTCTCCGCGCCCGACTTTCACGACTGGCACAATCAGAGCACAGCATTCGAGTCGATGGCCTACTATCAGGACGATTCCACCTCCGTGATGTCCGGCGCATCTGCGGAGTACGCGCATATAGCCCAGGTGACGCCGGAATTCTTCCAGGTCTTTGGCGTGCAACCCGCGGCTGGCCGGCTATTCTCGTCCGAAGAGCAAAAGCCGGGGGGCGCAGGAGCGGTGTTAATCAGCTACTCGTACTGGCAGAGTCACTTTGGGGCAAATGCCAACGCCCTCGGCCAGGCGGTGCGGATGCTGGGCAAGAGCTTCAGTATCGCCGGAGTGCTGCCGCCGCGCTTCCACTTTCCGAACCAGACGGACATCTGGATACCGGCGAACGTGGTGTTCCCCGAGACGGAGTCGCGCGGGGCTCACAATTACCGGGTGGTTGGGCTGCTGAAACCGGACGTCGGCCTGGAGCAGGCCCAGTCGCAGATGACCGCCATCGGCGCGCGCCTGGAGCGGCAATATAAGGACAGCAACACGGGCAAGTCGGTGGCGGTCGTGCGCCTGCGGGACGAGATGGTCCGCAACGTGAAGCTGACGCTTTACCTGCTGTTGGGCGCGGTCGCGCTGGTGCTGCTGATCGGCTGTGCCAACGTGGCGAATCTGCTGCTGGCAAGGGCCACCGCACGCACGCGGGAAATCGCCATCCGCGCGGCGGTGGGCGCCAGCCGCAGCCGCATCGTGCGGCAGTTGTTCGTGGAAAGCATGGTGCTGGCGCTGATCGCCGGCACAGCGGGACTGCTGCTGGCCAAGTGGGGCTCGGACGCGCTGGTGGCGCTGGCGCCGGGCGACGTGCCGCGCCTGGGGGAAAGCGGCATCGACGCCTGGGTGCTGGCATTCACCCTAGTTATCTCGGTGGCCGCCAGCCTGCTGTTTGGCCTGGCGCCCGCGCTCCAGATTTCGCGTGTGGATCTGAATGAAACGCTGAAGCAGGGCGCCAATCGCGCGATGTCCGGTGGCAGAGGGGGCCGCATGCGCGCGGCGCTGGTGGTGGTGGAGGTGGCTCTGTCCGTGGTGCTGCTGGCGGGCGCGGGTCTGCTGATCCGCAGCTTTGCCGCGCTGCACAGTGTAGCGCTGGGCTTCCGCCCCGAGCATGTGCTGGTAATGGAGTCGGACGTGCCGTCCTCGAGTCTGGAGGATGCCCGCCGCGCCACGCGCTTCTACAAGGATCTGATGGGCGATCTTGCGACCCTGCCCGGCGTTTCGGCGGTGGGTGGCGTCCGCAACATACCGGGCACGACCGCATCGGATGGCAGCTATGTCATCGATCGCCTTGCCGGATTTACCGTGAGCGCGCCGCAAGCCGTTTTCTCCGTGGTGACGCCGGGCGCATTCGCCGCGGCGGGGATCCCGCTGAAGCGCGGCCGCGACTTCAACGAAAGCGACACTTACGACGCGCCTTTCACCGCCATCATCAATGAAGCGCTGGCGCGCAAATCGTTTCCCGGCCAGGACCCGCTGGGCCGCACGATCTATTGTGGGCTGGACTCCATGAAGGGCATGCAGATCGTGGGGGTCGTGGGTGATATCCGGCAATACGGGCCCGCCGCGCCGCCGGCGCCGGAAATCGTGATGCCTTATGAGCAGCACCCGCAGACCGTGACCGCGCTCGATATCGTGGTGCGCGCGTCGGTGCCTGGCAGCGCGCTTTGGGGGCCCATCCAACGCAAGGTCCGCGCGCGCTCGACGGAGGTTCCCATGAAGTTCGCCAGCATGCAGGATATGCTGGCGGAGAATACCGCCGCGCCGCGCTTCCGCACCCTGCTGTTGGGACTCTTCGCCGCGATCGCAGTCTGCCTGGCGATGGCCGGCGTTTATGGCGTGGTGGCTTACACCGTCGGCCAGCGCTCCAGCGAGATTGGCCTGCGCATGGCCCTGGGCGCGCGCACCGGCGACGTGCTGCGGCTGATCCTGGGGCAGGGCATGACGCTTACGGGTATCGGCCTGGCGGTCGGGTTGGTTGCCGCCGTGGCCGCTACGCGCCTGGTCGCCAGCATGCTGTTCGAGGTGAAGGCCAGCGATCCGGCGACCTATATCGGCGTGGCCGCTCTCATCGCGGCGGTATCCTTGGCCGCCAGCTATATCCCGGCGCGGCGCGCGGCGCGCGTGGATCCCGCTTCGGCACTGCGGCGGG
This sequence comes from Bryobacteraceae bacterium, assembly GCA_049516155.1. Lineage (GTDB taxonomy): Bacteria > Acidobacteriota > Terriglobia > Bryobacterales > Bryobacteraceae > Bog-159. The sequence continues at coordinate 17,888 of JBEKTJ010000168.1, read as the reverse complement.
ATTAGGCAGCATGGTTACGCGCCGCCATCTCCTCTCCGCTTTGGCCGCCGCGCCGTTTTGGAGCCGCATCCCACGCGCCGGCGGAGCTACGGACTTCGATCCGGATTTCGGCAGCGCCACTGCGGCCGCCCGGGCCATCCGCTCTCGTCGCACGAGCTGGCCACGCACGTCTTCGAGCGCATCCGCAAATATAACGTCCGCGTGAACGCTTTTGTCACGCTGGTCGAAGACCAGGCCACCGTCCGCGCGCGCGCTGCCGATGAAGCGCTGGCACAAGGCAAGCCTTGGGGCCCGCTGCACGGCGTCCCCATCCTGATGAAAGACGACAAGCAGACGGCCGGCATCCGTTCCACATGCGGAGCCAAGATCTACGCGAACAACATTCCCAAGCGGAATGCGCCGGCCGTACAAAACCTGCTGGATGCCGGCGCCATCATCATCGGCAAAACAAACCTGCCGGAATGGGCTGACGATTTCCAAAGCTACAACGATGTGGCCGGTACGACGAACAATCCCTGGAACCCCGCGCGAACCTCCGGCGGGTCCACCGGCGGCGGCGCGGCGGCCTTGGCCTGCGGCATGGGATTTCTGGAGCTGGGCAGCGACATTGGCGGGTCCATTCGGACGCCCTCGCATTTCTGCGGCGTTTTCGGGCACAAGCCGACTATCGACATCGTCTCCGACGAAGGCTTCGTCGACCCGCCGAACGCCAGTCCCGCGCCGGATCGTCTTTCGGTCAACGGTCCCCTGGCGCGCAGCCCGCAGGATCTGCTGTTGGGATTGCAGGTTGCCGGCGGACCTGTTGGAGTGCAACGCATCGCATACTCCTGGAAACTGCCCCCGGCGCGTGGCGCGCGGCTGCGGGACTACCGCATCGGCTATATTTTAGACGATCCCTTCTGCCCAGTGGCGCCAGACGTGCGCCAACAGTTGGAGAGCGTCATCGACGCGCTGGGGAAGGCAGGCGCGCACCTGCAGCAAGGCTGGCCGGCGGGTATGCGTATCGCGGATTGGTATGGCGCCTACTTCACGATGCTCGGCGCAGCCGTGCTGCCCAACTATCCTACCTCGCATCGCGCATGGGGCGCGGCCGTCGGCGGGCAAGATGCCGCGCGCCGCTGCTGGGCGGAGTACTTCAGCGGGCACGACGCCTTTCTGATGCCCGTGGATTTCGTCACGGCATCCCGCACGATCACAGTCCGGATATGATGGCCCGCAAGATCGCCACGCCCGCCGGGCCGCGTCCCTATCTGGACATGCTGAAGTGGATCTTCCACGCCACGCTGACCGGCAACCCCGCCACAGTCTGTCCGGTAGGCCGCACGGCCGAAGGGCTGCCTTGCGGGATTCAGATCCTCGGCCCGTTCCTGGAGGACGCCACCCCGATCGATGTCGCCGGACGCATTGCCGAGTTGACAGGCGGCTTCGTGCCGCCGCCGCTCAAGGGTTGACGATCGGCCGACCGGCAGACCCAGGTGTGCGGCGCCCAGCACAGCGCCTGCCCAGCCATATCGGACGTACCCGCGCGTGCGCGACAATAGTTCCAGTGATGACGCCGATCGAGGTTCCCGAGGATCTTTCCGGCCTCGACGAAGCCATTGCGCAGGTTCCCAACAATCCCGCCGTCTTCCTGCTTTGGCCGCGCGAGGGCGATCCATACCTGGCCAAGACCGGGCTGCTGCGGCGGCGCTTGCTGCGCTTGCTCAAAGAGCGCGAGAAGCCATCGCGCCTGCTGAACCTCCGTCACACGGTGCGGCGCATCGAATACCAGCTCACCGGATCGGCCTTCGAATCCGCCATCTTGATGTATGAACTCGCGCGCAGGCATTTCCCCAAGACCTACCTCGCTCTGCTAAAGCTGCGAATGCCCACTTACGTGAAGCTGGTGCTTACCAACGAGTTTCCGCGCAGCCAACTCACCACCCACCTGGGCCGCGCGCCAGCGCTCTATTGCGGCCCGTTTCGCAGCCGCGTTTCGGCCGAGAAGTTCGAATCGCAATTTCTGGATCTCTTTCAGATGCGCCGCTGCCAGGACGACCTGGCGCCATCCCCCGAGCACCCCGGGTGCATTTACGGCGAGATGGGCATGTGCCTGCGCCCGTGTCAGCAGGTGGTGGGGCGCGACGAGTATCTGCACGAAGTCGGCCGCGTGGCGGAATTCCTCAAGACCGGCGGGTGCTCGCTGCTCGACACCATCGGCCGGGCCCGCGACCGCTACAGCGAAGAGATGCTGTTCGAGGAAGCCGCCCGCCAGCACAAACGCTTCGAAAAGGTACAGGAGGTCCTGAAGCTGCGGGACGATCTGGCACGCGATATCGGCAGCCTGCACGGCGTCGCGGTCACGCCTTCCGCCGCGCCCAACGCCGTGGAGCTTTGGATCGTGCGGGAAGGGCACTGGCAGGCGCCGCGGCGGTTAAGCTTCGAAGTCGAGGATGGCAAGCCGGTCTCGCTCGATGGCAAACTGCGGGACATCTTCGGGATGCCGGCGCGCCAACTCGCCATGCGCGAGCGCCAGGAATACCTGGCCCTGCTGGCGCGCTGGTATTACTCGAGCTGGCGGGACGGCGAATGGCTGCCCATCGAGAACTTCGAAACTTTGCCTTACCGCAAGCTGGTGCATGCCATTTCGCGGGTGGGGCAGGCGCTTTCGCCCGCGCACCGCGCTCAGTTGCCGTAAGAAGCCGCACGACACCTGCCGCCTTGTGTTTCCCCTCACCCCTATGGTATTGTCGGACTCTTACTGGGAAAATATATCCATGGCATACGTAATAGCAGAACCTTGCATCGGAACCAAAGACACCGCCTGTGTGGACGCCTGTCCGGTGGACTGCATCCATCCCAAAAAGGATGAGGCGGCATACGCCGACGCCGAATTGTTGTACATCGACCCGGTCGAATGCATCGATTGCGGCGCTTGCGTGCCGGTTTGCCCCGTTTCGGCGATTTTTGCGCTGGACGATCTGCCGGAAAAGTGGTCGGATTTCACCGCCAAGAACGCCGCGTACTACGGCCGGTAGGTGGCGCTGGAGGTGTCGGTCTCCCAGACCCGCACCTGTCCCAGCTTCACGGGCGTGCTCTGCCCGAGCCCGCCGCCGATCTCGTCGTAAAAATACTTGGCTATGTTTTCGGCCGACGGGTTCAGCACGTCGAAGGGAGCCAGATCGTTCAGAAATTGGTGGTCCAGGCGGTCCACGACCGTCTGCATCAGCTTCTTCACCGCCACGAAATCCACCAGCAGGCCGATAGAATCCAACTCCGGGCCGCTGAACGTAACCTGCACCCGGTAATTGTGCCCGTGCACGTTTTCGCATTTGCCGCGATAATTCCGCAGTGCGTGCCCTGCGGCGAAAGTTTCTTCCACGGAAACTTCAAACATCGAAAAACCTTTCCACGTCTGTGATTTTGATGGTAAATCCGTAATCCGGCAGGCTGTCGAAAAACACCTGGCCGTAGCGCTGCTTGGTCACCCGGTTGTCGAGTAGCACCAGCACGCCGCGGTCCGACCGGTTGCGGATCAGCCGGCCGAAGCCTTGCTTCAGGGCGATGGCCGCCTGCGGCACCTGGTAATCGTAAAACGGGTTGCCGCCCTCGTCGCGGAGCTTGCGTATGCGCGCCTCCACGATCGGATCGCTGGGCACCGCGAAGGGCAGCTTGTCGATAATGACGCAGCTCAACTGGTCGCCGGGAACGTCCACGCCTTGCCAGAAGGACGAAGTGGCAAACAAGATGCAGTTGGGCGTGGTGCGAAATTCCTCCAGTAACGCGCTGCGCGGGCCAGTACCTTGTAGCAATGTCGGGTAATCGATATCCAGCGAAACGCGGTCGTACATTAAGCGCATCTGCTGATAGCTGGTGAAAAGCACGAAGGCTCGCCCGCGGCTCAGCTTCAGCACCTGGGTCACCTCGCTGGAAGCTTCCTTGGTGAAGGCGGGGCTGCGTGGATCGGGCAGGTGTTGCGGCACGTACAGCAGCGCCTGCTTCTGATACTGAAAGTGGCCGGGCACGATCAGAGTGCGCGTCTGCTCGACTCCCAGGCGCTTCTTGACGAAATCGAAACCGCCCGCCACGGCCAGCGTGGCGGAGGTCAGGACCACCGTATCCACGGAGTCGAAGAGCCGCTCGGCCAGCAGCGGCGCGACATCGATAGGGGTGGCTTGCAGGAAGAAGCCGCGGCCGCGCCGCTCCGCCCAATAAACGTAGCTGTCGTCGTCGCTCTCCAGCACGAACCGCAGGGCCAATCCCAACTCGACGGCGCGCCGCTGCAAAGGTATGACCTCCACCGGCGGAGTCTTCATCAGTTTCAAGTGCGAGCCGACCAATTCCAGCGCGGAATGCAGGTTGCGGTAGATCTCTTCGTTGCGCTCTACAAACTCGGCGCGGCCCGTGAATGCGGCCCGGCCCTCCGGCGCGGGCAGCACCGAAAACAAATAGTTCGACAGCTCTTCGAAACGGTCCAGAATGCGATCCAACTCGGCGGAGCCGAATTCCTTGGCGCGCGCCACCGCAGAGATGTCGCGCCGCAACTCCTGGAAGCGATAGTTGCTGACGGAGACGCCGAAGTACTGCCCGGCTACGTCCTCGATTTCGTGCGCTTCGTCGAACACCACCGCGTGATATTCGGGCAAGATGCCGCCTTCGGTATCGCCGTCTTCAAGTACCTCCTTCAGCGCCAGGTCGGCGAAGAACAGGTGGTGGTTGACGATCACGATGTCGCTGGCCTGTGCGCGCTGGTGCATCAGGGTGAGGAAGCAGCGCTCGTACTGCTTGCATTTCGTGCCGGTGCAAAGATCGCTGCGGGCATCCACCTTGGCCCAGGCGGTGCTCTGTTCCGGCAGCTTCTTGATTTCCGCGCGGTCGCCGATTTCGGTAGTCTGCTCCCAGGCCTGGATCACCTGGAAATCGGCGACTTCCTCCAGGCCGGTCAGCACCGCTTCGCGGTCGGCGTCGTAGATTTTCTGGCGGCAGGCGTAGTTGTTGCGGCCCTTCATGTAGCAGACGCGCAAGGGGCGCGAAAAGTGTTGTTGTAGGAAGGGGATGTCCTTGAAGAAGAGCTGCTCTTGCAGGTTCTTGGTGCCGGTGGAGACCACGATGCGCTTGCCGGACAGGATCGCGGGAACCAGGTATGCCAGTGTTTTGCCGGTGCCCGTGCCGGCTTCGACGATCAGATGTTTGCGGTCGGCCAGCGCCGATTCCACCGCTTCGGCCATGGCCAACTGGCCCGGACGGTACTCGTAATTCGGATGCCACTTTGAAAGCGCGCCGTGCCGCGAGAAGAATCGGTGGACACTGGGGGCGGCTTTGACCTCGGTTGACATGCGGGAGTTAATTCGATTGTAGCGAAGAGCGGGTCCTGGAGAACCCGTCCCGGCCGCCGTCGAGTGCAGTATTCTTGGCGTTGAAAGACGGGGCGCTTATCTATGCGGATTTCCAATCCAGCACCCGCAGGCGCGGAACGCGCGAAAATTCGACGGCGTTATTCGTCACCAGGGCGGCTCCGCGGCTAACGGCCGTTCCGGCGATCAGTATATCGAGAGGCCCGATGGTTGCACCCAGTTTCTCGAGTTCGACGCGGATGCTCGCGGCCGCTATCGCCGCCGCGGAATCGAAAGGTACGTGCTGGATAAGCTCGAGTCCCGCCTCCAACTCACGCCGGCGCCGGGTTGGAAGTTTCGGGATCGCCCTTCAGGTAGTGAATCATGACGTTCGTGTCGAGCAGCGTCAATTCAGGCTCTCCCGCGGCACGTCTTTGCCGTAGCCCCTACGCAGTTCGCCGACATCCGGGAAGTCCGGAAACGCGCCGGCCAGAGCCAAAAACTCAGGCGGCCAGCATGACTCCACCGACTTGGCGACGCGCTCCGCCACCCACTCGCTGACGCTGACCTTGGCCGCCTTGGCTGCCTTACGGACCCGCAGCTCGATATCGTCCTTAAGGTAGATTGTCAGGTGTGCCATGGATGCAGTATATCGTATACTACAACTTCCGACTCCTGGGCGCGCCTCTCACTCGGTAAGGTGAATGAAGGTGCGCCACACCGGGCGGCCGTCCCAAATGAGGTCAATCCGGCTCGCGCCGGGCTTGAGCGCCGCCGCCGGAAAGCTGAAGGTCAGGCGCGACAGAGTGCTGGACAGCGATACTTTCTTGGGCGCGATCGTGACGCGCACGCGGTTCTGTTCATCATGGACCTTCGCCGTGACCAAACCTTTCGATAACTTACCTTTCTGTGCCCACACAGAATAAACCCAGATCTGCGGGTCGCGCACAGTGAACTCGATCACGTCGTTGGGCATCGGCTCGCCGGCCTTCTTCGCCATATCCAGGGCCGTTCCACCGTAGAGAAACTCGGGCATGGCGGATACCGGCTCGGTGAGGACGCCCGAGGTCATCAGCTCCGCCAAAGTGGCGCCTTGGCTGGAAACATTCCCGGGTAGGGCCGAAAGCGGGACGGCGGCGTTTACCGCGGCGAGACTGCTAAAAAGTCCGGGGCTGACGCTCATGCTGCGCTGGCCGAAGCGCGACCCAGGCGCGATACTGCCACCCAGAATGCCCACGGCGCGTCCCCAGAGATCGAGCAGTGGCCCGCCGGCTGCTTCGGACGCCAGCGCTGGAGATATTTGGATTCTTTCTCCGAAACCCGGCACCATGCGGTCGCCGGTGATATCCACGCCGCCGATCGCCCGCGCGCCGTTTTCGACGTTGAAAGCGATAAGCCGTTCGCCAACGTTCACCAGCTTGGGATCGCCGGAGGGTAGCGCGGGGATCGCGGATGTGTCCGTCTCTATCAATGCCCAATCGCCGGTGCGGGAACAGGCCGCAATTTTGTCCGTCTCCACCTTGCGGCCGTCTGAGAATTCGATCTGCAGTTTCGTGGCGGCATCGACCGCCTGGAACGCGGTCGCGATCCGGTTCTTGCCGGTGACGAAGCCTAGCGCGGTATCCTCGCGCCTGCCGGTTGCGTCGATCTTGCGTATCCACACCATGGAACGGGTGGCGTTGTGGAAGATGTCGTCCATCGTGGCGGGCTTGGGAGCCGCCGGTTCCGGCGGCGGGACCCGCGGCTGTTCCGGCGCTACAATCTCGAACGCCTGAGAACCGGCAGGTTGGCCGTCAATCCGAATCTCGACAGTCCAGATGCCGCTGGCCATCCCATCCCCTTGCACCTCCTCCCGCGGCGGTGTCCGGTTTGCCGCGACTACACGATCATCGGCCAGGGGCAGCGGCTCCGCCAAGCCCACGATGACCGCCACGAAAGCATTTGGGTGCGACGCGGGATCTGTCGGCCGTGCCATAAGACCTTCACGATCTTGCCCGGGTGGCTGGCGCCTTCGGCGCCGTTTACCTTGCGTTGCCCGGCAGCAGACCTGCGAGAGCATTGCCGCCGATGTTTCCGTCGAGCAAGCGGCGCCGCACTGCAAAGATCCGTCGCATTCGCCCGATCCATCCACTCTGCGCCGATGGGCACAGCGGCGCCTGCTCAGCGTGTGCTGCTGGGTGAAGGCCGGAGTCATCATCGGCGAGCACTTTTTACGGGCGACGAGCGTGCCATGCGGCGTGAGTTTCCCGGCCCCGTCCGGCGCTGACTCAGTTGCGGGTCAAGACGCCCAAACGCTTGATTGAGCCGCTGTCGGTCGAGGACGTGGCGCGCTTCTGGTCCAGTTTCCGCACCTCGCGTGACCTGGCCATCGTGGGCCTGATGTTACTTCATGGCTTGCGCTCATGTGAAGTCCTGGCACTCAACCGCGAGGACATCCAGTTCCCGGATTCGCAGATCCGGGTCCCGGGCAAGGGCAAAAAGATTCGCATGCTGCCACTGGATCGCGACTCCGTGAAACTGCTCGATCACTACCGGTGCCTGGAACGCCCTCCGCGCTGCGCGCAGGCCTTATTCGTTGTCTTAAAGGGCCGTCCCGCGGCAACCGGATCACACCCGCCGGTCTGCGCTCATTGTTTCGTCATCATCGTCAAACCACCGGCGTGACAAGGGCAAACCCGCACCGATTTTCGACACACCTTCGCTGCCGACATGCTCCGGGCAGGCGTTAGCCTTCCGGCGCTCATGCAACTCATGGGTCATGCACAGGTTCAACCACCATGGTCTACCTGCAACGCACCCCCCAAGACGTCTGGGAGCAATACGCTCGCGCGGTTGCCCAGCTGGTCCGGCCCGCTCCGCCGACGCAGTCATGAAACGAGAACGTGTCCCGCTCCCCACGCACCCTCTGACCAAGTTCTTCCGGCCAGCGGCAGGCGGAACCGTCCGGCATTTCCTGACTTATCTCGGCGCTTCGTATCCCCACATCCTTGGTTGGCTGGCCCTGTTGCGGCCGCACCACCCGCCACTGGCCGCCATCACGCGCGCCAACTATGTGATCCACTTGCGCCGTATGCCGGAAGAACTCGCCTGGACCCAGCAACTCCCGGCCCTTGCCCATCTGCTCGGTCGCGACGATGTTCCTCGCAAGGAGCACCGTCTACCGCGGCCGCCGACTCCGGAGCAGGATCAACTCATCCAGCGGGAATCGCTGCGCCGCGATGACCTACTCAGTAATGCCCTGCTCCTCTGCGCCACACCGGCATGCGCATCGGCGAATGTGTGGATCTCTTCATCGATTGTTTGCGCCCTCTCGGCCCCCACCAATGGGCGATCCACGTGCCCCTCGGCAAGCTCAAACGGAACGCTGGGTCCCCGTGGATTCCATGGTTTGTCAACTGGTCGAACGGATCCGTTCTCTACGTCCATCTACGGCGCCCCATACCGGTCGTTTGCTATGGCCGCGGCCGCGCGGGCCGGCTTGCTTACCGCACAGGAAGTTGGATCGGTGGTATGGCCTCGCGGCGGCCGCGGGGGGCACCCGGAAGCCGACCCGGTCCGTGGCGATCACCGGGGACCGCGGATGGCAATACGCTGAGAAATCAGGTAAAGATCTGCCAGGCCCGGCTGCGATCCGCCTAGCGTGCCGCCAACTCGCCGATCGCGAGATATATGCTCGCCCAACACAAATGTGAACCGCACCGAGCCGTCGTGCAACAATGCCAGAACCGGAGCGCTGCTACCGAGATGAAGCGCGGTTTCCGCCAGCACCGCCTCACGCTTCACTAGAGGTTCGGTGACCCTTTCGGCAATACCGGCCGCCCCCGCACGATGGTAATCTTTCAGGTCCCCGTCTTTCTTGTTGTCTCTCCTGTTTCGCCGTTCTTTACCGGCTGCTGCTGCCGGCTGTGTTGCGGATGGAGTACAGGTGATTCTCGGTGCGCAGGATCAGGCGGTCGCCAATAAGGGCTGGGGTGGCCAGCGCCATCTCGCCGAGGTCGTTGGAATCGAGCAATTCGTATTTATCGCCGGCGTGGATCACGAACGTCCGGCCTTCTTCGTTCAGACAAAAAATCTTGTCGTTATAGCCCCAGGGCGATGAGGTGAAATCGCCGCCTTCGCCGATGCGCGCCTTATAAGTTTGCACGCCGGTGCTAGCGTCAAATCGCGTGAGGATGCCGTTGTGGGTCAGGACGTAGAGCCCTCCGCCATAGGCCAGTTCGGTTGGGAGATAAGTTCCGGCTTTGGGCTGAATCCAAGCGACAAACTCGTTCAGCTTGGCGCCGTCCGGTGTGGTGAGGTCGCCATGCGCTCCTGGTTTGATTGCGGCCAGGACTTTAGCAGTCCCACCGTTGAGATACAACAGGCCGCCGTAGGCAAAAGGACTCGGGATTGGCATGGGGGACATCCCCCCGAGACGCCACAGTTCGTTGCCTTTGAGGTCGTAACTGATGGCGAGGCCGGGCCCGATGGTGACAATTTCGGTGCGCCCGGAGTTTTTCCAGATGTAGGGACTCGACCAACCGGTCTGGCGATCGGAGCCTTTTACATGGATGGAGCGATCCGTGCGCCAGACCTGCTTGCCTGTTCTCTTATCGAACGCCGCGATGAATTCCTGTTTTTCGTTGTCGTTGACGACGACGATGAGATCGTCAACCAGCGTAGGAGATGAGGCTGTGCCGAAATCAAGGATGGTCGGCAAGCTTTCGAGCGAGGTGTTCCAGACCTTATTGCCGTCGAGATCGTAAGCGAAAAGGCCGAGGCTGTTGATGTACACGTAGACACGCTGGCCGTCGGTGACGGGAGTTTCCGAGCAGAAGCTGTTCTTGCGATGACGGCCCCCGGGAGGGTGGCCTGAATAGAATTCGCGCCTCCAGTTGATCTTGCCGGAGTCGAGATCGATAGAATAGAGAAAATAATGGAGGAAGACCTCGCCAGGGAGCTCGAAATCGCGCGCGTTCAGGCGGTCCATAAGCTCCTTGTCTTTGAGGCCCTGCTTCATGAGTTCGGCAACGTAATCGTTGGAATAGTCGGTGCCGACTTGCGGCTGTTTCGCCTTGCCGTCGGTTGTGACGGTGGTGACGAAGATGTTCCTCCCGGCGACGATCGGAGAGGACCAGCCCAGGCCGGGGAGGGTCGCGGTCCATTCGATGTTCGACGTTTTCGACCATTTATCGGGCAGATTGGAGTTGAGGGCGGAGGGGTTGGAGGCGGGGCCACGGAAACCAGGCCATTCAGAATCTGCGGCGAAGGCGCAAGAGACGAGGAAGAGCGTAACGACGACCCTGTTCATGTTTCTATTGGACTATAAATTCCGTCGAACGTCACGGATGGTGTCACTGCGGGGTCAAGATGCTGGCCGCCAGAAGTGCGGAAGGCGGGCGTGCAGCGGGAATGCCGGCGGCATCCTGATTTCCTCGGACGCCGTATCCGGCCAAGACGCTTCCCACACCGAGTTCACTTTTCTCGTAAAAAGGCGAGCCAGTCGCAGGCCCGGGTTAGTCCGAGACGGCCTTTTTCAACGAGTTCCGCGAGTATCTGAGCGATTGCTGCGAAAATATGGGCGCACCCGCGGTGCCTAATCAAACATTCACTCCGGGCGGAGAGCTTCGAGCGGATCCACTTTCGTGGCGCGCAGGGCCGGGATGTAGCTGGCGGCGACCGCGGCCGCGATCAATACAATTGTGACCGACGCGTACGTCAGCGGATCGAGCGGGCTGACGCCGAATAGGGATGAGCCTAGGATGCGCGTGAGGGCCGCGGAGGCAGCCAAGCCGCAGACGACACCAGTTAAGGCGAGCGCCAGACCGTCGGCGACGAAGATGCGCGACAGGCGGCGCGGCGGTGCGCCCAACGCCATGCGGATTCCGATTTCCCGGCGGCGGTGCGACACCGCGTAGGAGATCGCGCCATAGATGCCGACCAAGCCGATGAGCAGCGCCATCGCGCCAGCGATCGTCAGCATCACCAGCGTGAAGGACGTACGTTCCATCGATTTGGAATAAATCTCGTCGAGCGTCCGGACTTCAGCGAGGGGCAAGCTCGGATTCACGCTCCAGACCGCGCGCTGCACGTCGGCCAGCAGGCCCGCCGATCCCGCGCGCCTGCTTCGAACGATGTAGGCGACCGTGCGAAGCGCCGCTACCGGTTCGTTGTTGAAGTGGTACATCAGCAGCGGATAGTACGCGCTCGCGGGCGCCGGCTGCTGCATGCCGTCGCTGCGCTCGTCCGCGATTACGCCGATCACTTCCCGCCAGGGGTCCTTCTGGTTCGGAGTGATCTCCTTGCCAATGGCGGCGCGCGGATCGCCCCATAACTCTCGCGCCAGATTCTCACTGACCATGGCGACGGAGCGGCGCCCGTAGACGTCGGCCCAGGTAAATTCGCGGCCGGCGACCAGGCGACTGCCCAAGGCGGCCAGCAGCCCCGGCGAGATAAACTTCTGCCGGCGCAGCGGAGGCACTTTGTCATACGTCTTATCGCGCGCGTAGACCTGGTAAAGGCTGCCGCCCGGATCTGTGGGAATGAAGGCGGTCATTCCGGCGGAGACGACGCCCGGAATCGCGCGGATCTTATCGTGGATGGATTGCTCCAATTGCGCCACCGCAACTGGGTCCTTCACCTGTGCTTCCGGGATGGCGATGCGCATCGTGAGAGCGTCGTGCGGATCGAATCCGGGGTCGACGTGACGCAGCGCCTGGAACGTCCTGATCATCAGGCCGGAGCCGACAAGCAGAACCACCGCCAGCGCCACCTGCACGACGACGAGCATGCCGCGCGTCAGGCGCCGCTCGCGAGTCTGAGACGACGTTCGTCCTCCGCCGCGCAACGCGGTGGCGATGCGCGGGCCGGCGTATTTGAAGACGGGTATTATCCCAAACAGAACGCCGCTCGACAGCGCCGTGAGGACGGTGAAGGCGAGCACCGCGGGATCGATGGAAATCTCGTTGAGGCGCGGCAGGTGAGCCGGGGCGATAGCGATCAGCAAGCGGATGGCGGCATCGGCGATCGCCAAGCCGAGCATGCCGCCGAAGAGACCGAGCACGATGCTTTCCATCAGTAACTGGCGCGCGATGTCGCGCCGTCCCGCTCCGAGAGCCGCGCGAATCGCGAGTTCATGCTGGCGGCCTTCGACGCGAACCAACAGCAGGTTGGCGACGTTGGCGCACGCGATCAGCAACACGATTCCGATCGTTCCCATCAGCACCCAAAGAGTTTTTGAGAGATCCCCGACCAGGTGGTTTTTGAGCGATTCGAGGCGCGGCGCAAGACGGACGTCTTCGAAGGCCTTCACCGTGAATCCGGGCAGCGGAGGATAGCTGTGCAACGCAATGGGGATGAGGCGCGCCAGGTCGGCGGCGGCCTGGCCGATAGTGACGCCCGGTCTCAGGCGCGCGATTCCTTCATAGCTCACGTCGCCCAGAATGGTCTTGCTGCGATCAAGCTGAAGCGGTAGCAGAAACGCGGCGTTCTGATCGAGGAAGGTGAAATTCGAGGGCAGGACACCGATGACTTCATACGGGACTCCGTCCACTGTCACGGCGCGGCCCAGTACCGTGCGGTCGCCTCCGAATCGCGCCTGCCACCATGCATATGACAGAACCATGGCCGGCGGACTGCCGGGTGCATCGTCCTTATCCGAGAACCGGCGTCCGAGCGCGGACTGAATGCCGAGGATGGGCAGAACCTGCGCGCTTACGTTGAGGCTTAACGCGTCTTCGGGTTGGTGGAGGCCGGTTACGGTGTTACGCGCCCAGCGATAGAGACCGATGTCCTGAAACGAGCGTGCCTGATCGCGATAGGTGAAATGAAGAAATGGGGCGGTGCCGGCTTCGGGAAGGTCGACGCCGGGTGCGGCGTGATTCACCGTGATCAGTTCGGCGGCATCGGGATACGGCAGCGGTTTGAGCAGGACGCCGTTGACCACGCTGAAAATGGCGCTGGTGGCGCCGATACCGATGGATAGTGTGATCAATGCAATCAGTGTGGACAGGGGGCTGCGTCGTAACATTCGAAGGCTATACTGCAGGTCACGCGCGAAGATTTGAATGAATCCCGCGGCGCGTGCGTCGCGGCATTCGTCTTTGATCTGTGAAAGGGCGCCGACTGTACGGCGAGCCGCGGATCTTGCCTGTTCCGCGGACATACCAGCCCGGAGATTGTCTTCAGTTTCCCGCTCCATGTGTTCACGCAACTCCTCATCGAGGTCGGTATCTAATTGCCGCCGCTCGAAGATGGAGCGCAACAGCATTCGCAGTTTCGCGAGCCAACGCATGATGTCTCCTTTAAGTCGCCTCGACGACAAGTCCGATCGCGTTCGAGAGGCGGCGCCAGTTGCCGAGCTCCGATCTGAGCTGTTTTCGGCCGGCCGCGGTAAGCGAATAGAACCTGGCCCGCCGGTTGTTTTCGGAAGTCTTCCATTCAGCCTTGATCCATCCTTGATGTTCAAGACGATGCAGGGCGGGATATAAGGAGCCTTGCTGGACCTGTAGAACCTCTTGAGAGATTTGTACGATGCGCTTTGCAATCGCCCATCCGCTCATGGGTTCAAGCGAAAGCGTTTTGAGAATCAGCAGGTCAAGCGTGCCTTGGACCAGATCTGTCGGTTTCAATGAGTGCCGCCCTTGTCGATTATCTATAATACGCGATATTTTGTAGATAATCAAGAGGAGCGCGCCGGACGCCGGTTCCTGGCCAGGAATCCCTTCGCGAGCCAGTCTCATCGCGGAGCGCGGCTTCGGCGCCTTTCAGCCGGGGAACGTGCGGGGCCACGCTCCAAAAAGGTCTGAAACTGCACCAGAGCGCGAACGGTCGCTCCTACTGTAGAGCATGAGAAGACCCGGCGCGGCAAGCTATAGCCGGCTTTGCCTTGGCGCCTTGTGCCCGTCTTTCAGCACGACCTCGATCGCTTCGGTAGTGAACAATTGCCTGGCGCAACTCTTTCCTAGTGGCTTTCTCGCCCGACTGCCGACGTGCGATTTCGCGGGTCCGCCCGTCAGCTTCGAGAACTACCGGCTACTGACGATAAAACGCTGCGCAACGCTTTTCCAAGGGGCGCTACGCCAAGTGAGCGCGGCACCCCTTTCTGACTTAACGATGACATGGGCGATGCGGGAGGGACCGGCTGCAACCGATTGAAAGCATGGCGCAGATATTTTTCCAAATTTGTCACCGCCGCGCCGCCGCAGCCGCGTTGGGTCGCGGGACGGCCTCCACCATAGGTGCAACCTTACCTTCTACCTTCCCCTCGGCCTCGGGCTTCGTCAAGCCTAATTGACGCCGCAGTTCCGTGTCGATACCCATCCGGATGTCGCCATTATCCTTCAAGAACTGCCGCGCGTTTTCCCGGCCCTGCCCGATGCGGTCGCCCTTATAGCTGAACCAGGAGCCGCTCTTCTCGATCAAGTTCTGCGCCACGCCCAAGTCCAGCAGATCGCCTTCCTTCGAGATGCCTTCGCCGTAGATGATGTCGAATTCGGCTTCGCGGAACGGCGATGCCACCTTGTTCTTCACCACCTTGACCTTGGTGCGATTTCCCACCACCGCGTCGCCATCCTTAATCGCCGCGATGCGCCGGATATCCACCCGGATGGACGCATAGAACTTCAAGGCGCGCCCGCCGGTAGTGGTTTCCGGGTTGCCGAACATGACCCCGATTTTTTCGCGGATCTGGTTGATGAAGATCAGGCAAGTTTTGGATTTCGAAACCACGCCGGTAAGCTTGCGCAGCGCTTGCGACATGAGCCGCGCCTGCAGACCCATGTGGCTGTCGCCCATTTCCCCATCCAACTCGGCTTTGGGAACCAGCGCGGCCACTGAATCCACCACCAGCACATCGATGGAGCCGGACGCGATCAGCGCGCCGGTGATTTCGAGGGCCTGCTCGCCGTAATCCGGCTGCGAAACCAGCAAGTTGTCCACATCCACGCCGAGCTTGCGCGCATAAGCGGGATCGAGCGCGTGCTCCACGTCGATAAAGGCCGCCATGCCGCCCTTCTTCTGGGCCTCCGCGACCACTTGCAGCGCGATGGTGGTCTTGCCCGACGACTCTGGACCGTAGATTTCGGTAACGCGGCCACGGGGGAATCCGCCCACGCCCAGCGCCGCGTCCAGCGAGATCGATCCAGTGGAAATCACGGCCACCGGAACGATGGCATCCTTGGAACCAAGGCGCAGGATGGACCCTTTGCCGAACTGCTTTTCGATCTGCCCCAGTGTGGCTTCTAATGCGCGAGTGCGTTCTTTGTCATCCATGAGAGACTCCTTTGGAAAACCGCGAAAGGAGATTATAGCAGCTTGTGCAAGAAGGCGAAAGTAAGGCGAAATAAATTTAAAGAAATAATTCCGATGTAATCGCGCGCCACTCCTCGCCGGACCGATTTACAGCGGCCGCACTCGCGGGGTTCCGCTCCTTCAAGAGTCTCTTTGACCAACTGATTTACGACGCTTGGGCAGGATACTTTGCCAGCCGCCGCTGCCGCCACTCAAGTCAAGTTCAAACGGTTCGTTAGCATTGGCGCCCTCGGCAAGTAGCGTCCGGACCAGTCGCTCATATTGCATTTTGGCCGCCTCGTACACGGGCGGGATTCGGTCCTTGGTCGTCACGCGGGCACCATGTTCAAGTGGCTTTTTCTCTGGTGAGTGAAGCACGTTTTCAAGTGCTAAAATCCTGTTATCCGGGGCGGTCTTGTTGCTGGGATCGATCGCAAGGGCGCGGTCGTAGGCTGCAATGGCTTCCTCGTAGCGCTTCAGGGCGTGAAGCGCGACGCCCTTTATTGTGCCAACGGTCGCGTCGCCGGGATACATCGCGCGCGGTCGGTGGCTTCATCGTGTCGCTTAAGATAAGGCCGGAGCCGCTGTGCGTCGTCAAGCCTGAAGGCAAGCTCACTTACCTGCGCGGCTGGATCAACGCCAAATGGTGGACCAGCCCTCTGCTCTTTTGGGACAACTTCAGCGACGATGGCCAACTCGGCCCCGAAGCCGCGCAACGCAAGCCCATCGGCTCGCTCTGCCTGCAGCAGGAGATCGCGCCGGGCACCGAGGCCGCCTACACGTTCCTGCTGGCCTGGCGTTTCCCGAATCGCACGCCCGCCTGGTCCGGCTGGACCGCCCCCAAAGGCGAAGAGCACACCATCATCGGCAATCACTACTGCACGCGCTTCGCACTCTGCCGCCCGCGGTGCGCGATGCCGCCATGTCCACCCTCTCCACGCTTGTCACCCAGACTTGCTTCCGCACCTCCGATGGCGAATTCCACAGCATCGAACCGTGTCCGTTGCGCTAAGCTAACGCGCTATTCTTAAGGAAGGAGCGATCCATGGAAGTGCATTTCACCCCCGACGCACAGGCCAAGCTAGACCGGCTGGCGATTGACACCGGGCGCCCTCAGGATGAATTGCTACAAGATGCCTTTCTCGGTTATTTCGACGAGCTGACCGGGACGCGGCGGATGCTGGACAGCCGCTATGACGATCTCAAAAGCGGCAGGGTGAAACCCATCGGCGGCGATGAGATGAAAGCGCGCTTGCGCGCAAGAAGCGCGGCGCGGCAAGCCGGGCGGCAGTGACCGGGTACGACTTTCACCCGAAGTAGAGAATGACTTTGCGGAAATTTGGGACTTCATCGCCGAGGACAGCCCCGCATCCGCCGACATAGTGGTGGCGGATATTCTGGACACTATTGAAGCCTTAGCCGCCTTTCCGCATCGAGGCTACCGCCTCCCCGACCTCACCGGACGGCCTTCGAGATTCACGAACGCAGCCCGCGCGTGATGGCCGCCATCCTGAGGGGCAGAGAGTAGCTTTTCCCGACCCCACCATTGCGGCACGACGAAGCGCGCGCTGTCGCGCTTTACCCTGAGCGGCGTCCCTGACAAAGATGAGACAGTGTGATAATGTCCCTCATGTTGTGTGCAAGAGCTTCCCTGGCCACCCGTTTCGCGATCACCCGGATTGCCACCCCGCCAACCTATTGAAAACAATCGAATTCGGCCAAGAGAAGTGCCGCCTGCCCTCCACCCCTCATGCTACCGTTGGAATTAAGGGCAGCCGTCTGGATCCCGGCCTGTCGTTTGGAAGCGCTCCGCCTTCGCCGGAAAAATGTGCAAGAATTCGCAGATCGCCGATTAACCGGCGCTCGAAACAGGTCGTAACCCAAGGCAAGGACAGTAAGTTACACGAAACTGGCTTCGTTTGGTCAATTTATATTTTTGCGACCCAACATTGCGCCAAAACTGCCGCCCCTGGACATGCTACACTCGCACCAAATGAGCAAACCCACCGGGCGCCGCGGATTCCTGAAAACCGTCGCCCTGGCTGCCGCTGCTCCCACGAAACCCGCCGCCGCCCAAACACCGCCCAAAACCACGCTCACACCCCGGCCGTCCGCTCCCCAGCCCGTCACCCTCCCCCGTTCCTCCATGCACTATCCCCGCGTGTTCACCGGACGCCAGCTTGCGATGCTGGCCATGCCCCTCGGCGGTATCGCCGCCGGCAGCATCAGCCTCGGCGGACGCGGCCAGCTTCGCGACTGGGAGATCTTCAACCGCCCCGATAAGGGCCGCTCACCCGAATACGCATT